>NZ_CP016286.1:946500-1262000 GCF_001679785.1 Rhizobium leguminosarum | reverse complement strand
GGCGATCGTCCGCGACTTCACGGCTGCAGGGCTGATGGTCTCGACCGCCGAATCCTGCACCGGCGGGCTGATCGCCGGGGCGCTGACGGAGATTTCGGGTTCGTCCGCCGTCGTCGACCGCGGCTTCGTCACCTATACGAATAGCGCAAAGATCGAGATGCTCGGCGTGCAGACGGAAACGCTTTCGCGTTTCGGGGCGGTCTCCGAGGAAACGGCGCGGCAGATGGTGCATGGCGCCCTCTTCCGCTCACGCGCCGAGATCGCCGTCGCCGTCACCGGCATTGCCGGCCCCGGCGGCGGATCGCCGGAAAAACCGGTCGGCCTCGTGCATCTCGCCGCCAAATCGCGCGCCGGCTCGCTCATCCATCGGAAAATGCTCTATGGCGATATCGGCCGCAGCGAGGTTCGATTGGCAACGATCAGGACGGCGCTGGAGATGGTGCGCTCGCTCCTTGCTGCCTGACGCCGGTTCGCTCATCGGGCCGGCGTGTAGATCCTGTTTGCGCGCGTCTCGAAGGCTTCGGTGAACATGCGGAAGGCGCGGTCGAACATCGAGCCCATCAACGCGCCTAGGATGCGGCTCTTGAACTCGTAGTCGATGAAGAAATCGACGGTGCAGCCGCCAGATGGCGTCTCGGCAAAGTGCCAGCGATTGTCGAGATATTTGAAGGGGCCATCGATATATTTGACCTCGATGACGTGTTCGGCCCGGTTCAGCAGCACCTGCGTCGTGAAGGTCTCGCGGATCGCCTTGTAGCCGACCGTCATGTCGGCGACGAGCAGGATCTTGCCGTCGCGCTCCTTGCGGCTCCTGATGGCGAGTGCTTCGCAGAGCGGCAGGAATTCCGGATAACGCTCGACATCGGCGACGAGATCGAACATCTGCTCGGGCGTGTGCGGGACGGGACGGTGCGTTTCGAATTGCGGCATAAGCCGCAATTAATCGGGCGGGCCGAGAAGATCAAGAAGCTCGCGCATCTGGGCCCGGGATTTTAGCTGAAGAACCGGCACTTCGGGCCGTGCTCGGCGATGCCCGCGATGGCCTAAATATTCTCATCGTCGGCACCGCGGATCCCTAACAATCACTGACAAGAGAAGGCTGTTGCTTCTCGCTCGTCATGGCGCCAATAGAAATAAACAAATATCCATAAAATACTCCGCACATCCTATCGGAACTCAATATTTCTGATGGATCATAGATATCTATACAATCTACTCTCGCCAATAATATCTCTTGTTTGATACCACCACATAACCTACAGATTGCCGACAATTTATGGATGATCGCGCGAATGAGCTTCTTGACAGAACACTTTATCAGAAATGCACAAGATATACTTTCAGTTGGCAACATACCATTCGACTCGAAATTTCTACGGGCTGAGTTTTTGTCCGATCACCGATTGAAGAGCAGACAATTCCTCTGCGATTTGTTCCCCAAGGGTGGTGTCGGCGCCGAGTTTGGCGTGTTCACCGGATTGTTCTCGACCATTCTGCTTGATCGGGCCAAACCGAAATCCGCCTATTTCGTCGACCCTTGGTGGCTGATTTTCGGAAATCACTATCCAGACTGGGGCGTCTATACCGCCAATGGCCGGTTATCGACGAGCCGCGCCCACGATGTGGCCTCGCGACGTATCAAAAGATCTGCGCAAGGCGCAAGCGTATCGGTTCATGTCGACTATTCGGTGTCTTTCCTGGAGCAGCTTCCCGACAACCATCTCGACTGGGTCTATCTGGATTCTTCGCACTCCTATGATGGCACGGCCGAGGAGCTCAAAGTGTTGCGGTGTAAGGTAAAATCGGGCGGTATCGTCGCCGGCGACGATTGGCACGACGCTCTCGATCACGCCCATAGCGGCGTCGCGGTCGCCGTTCGCGAAGCAGTCGGCGCCGGCGCGTTCGAGATGATCGGCAGCTATCCCGCGTTGCAATGGGCTATCCGCCGGCCCTGAGCTGACATTGCAGTTGCATTTTTGATTTGATGGAGACGCAGCGAAGGTCGAGCGCTCGTGAGAGCTGCTGCCGGACACCGATCCAGAACACGGCCCGGGAGATTGCCGATGCCGGCCCCTCATCCGCCTGCCGGCACCTTCTCCCCGTAAACGGGGCGAAGGGACATGCCGCACCGGCTTCCCCCAACCTCAACGTTGCGTTTGCCACGTCCCCTCGCCCCGTTTTTACGGGGAGAGGGTTAGGGTGAGGGGCAGCCATCCGCGCGAACCAGACAGCAAAAGGACAAAGCCCGAGCATGATGAAGGAAGAGTTGTTCGGCAGTCTCAGCAGTCTGACCGCGACGAAAATCGCCGCCGGATCTTACTCGGCTGCCATCAGCAGCTTCTTCTCGCGCGCAGCTCTCAGCCGGGCAAAGTCGTCGCCGGCATGGTGGGAGGAGCGGGTCAGCGGGCTGGAGGCGACCATTAGGAAGCCCTTGCTGTAGGCGACGGTCTCGTAGGACTTGAACTCGTCGGGCGTGACGAAGCTTTCTACCTTATGGTGCTTGCGGGTCGGCTGCAGGTACTGGCCGATCGTCAGGAAGTCGACATCGGCGGTGCGCAGATCGTCCATCAGCTGGAGGACTTCATTCCGCTCTTCGCCGAGACCGACCATGATGCCCGATTTGGTGAACATGGTGGGATCGAGTTCCTTCACCCGCTGCAGCAGGCGGACGGAATGGAAGTAGCGGGCGCCGGGGCGAACCGTCAGATAATTGCCGGGCACCGTTTCCATATTGTGGTTGAAGACGTCGGGTTTGGCGGCGACGACGCGTTCCAGCGCACCCGGCTTCTTCAGGAAGTCGGGAGTCAGGATCTCGATCGTCGTCATCGGTGAGGCCGCGCGGATTGCCCAGATCACCTTTTCGAAGTGTTCGGCGCCGCCGTCCTCCAGGTCGTCACGGTCGACCGAGGTGATGACGACGTGGCTGAGGCCCATCTCCTTGACCGCCTTGGCGACATTCTCCGGCTCGGCCATGTCGAGCGCGTTCGGCTTGCCGGTGGCGACATTGCAGAAGGCGCAGGCGCGGGTACAGATCTCGCCCATGATCATGAAGGTCGCGTGCTTCTTGTCCCAGCACTCGCCGATATTCGGGCAGCCGGCCTCCTCGCAGACGGTGACGAGCTTGTGCTCCTTCACGATCGCGCGCGTCTCGGCATAACCCTTGGAGGTCGGCGCCTTGACGCGAATCCAGTCCGGCTTGCGCATGACTTCCGTATCCGGCCGATGCGCCTTCTCCGGATGCCGCACGCGCTTGGCGTCGGGATTGATCGTATCGAGGATCGTCACCATTGCAGTTTCAGCCTTCTACCGCCCCTATGCGGCAAATCTCATTCGGATCTAGCGCCGCACCAGCCGCGCAAGGAATATCAACAAGCAGGCGCCGAGGAAACCCGTCACGAAATAACCGAGCCGCCCGCCGACCACCTCGAGATGAAACTGCGCGAGGATGGCACTTGCGACGACCGAGCCGACAATGCCGAGCACGATATTCAGGAAAATCCCGAAGCGCGCTTCCATCAGCTTGCCGGCGAGCCAGCCTGCAAGCCCGCCGATGATGATTGCCGAAATCCAGCCGACGCTTTCCATGCCTTCCCCTACCCTCAAGTTGGCCCTCAGTTGCTCTTCAAGCGACCGCTCTGGCGATCAGAACCACGATGATGGCACCGACGGTGGCGTGGATGATCTGCACCACAAGCGCATTTTCAATGCCCAGCGAAATGCCGAGCGTGCTGAACAGATAGCCGCCGACGAAGGCGCCGATGATGCCGCTCAGCAGGCATCTTATCAGCCCGCCGCCACCGACGACCAGGCTTGCAAGGAAGCCTGCAACCAGGCCGATCAACAAAAACACCAGCAACGCCTGCGTCTCCATAGACATGATGATTTCCTTTCGTTTTTTTCCACCCTGGTGGAGGTGGCTTTGCCACCCCGACATAAAGGGCGGCATTGGAAAGTATCAAGCGTTCAGAACGCGGCCGTACGCATCGAGCACCGCTTCCTTCATCGTTTCGGACACAGTCGGATGCGGGAAGATCGTGTGCATCAGCTCTTCCTCGGTCGTCTCGAGATTCATCGCGACGACGAAGCCCTGGATGAGTTCGGTGACTTCGGCGCCGACCATATGGGCGCCGAGCAGTTCACCGGTCTTCTTGTCGAAGATTACTTTCACCATGCCCTGGTCTTCACCGAGCGCGATCGCCTTGCCGTTCGCTGCGAAGGAGAAGCGGCCAACGCGGATGTCGCGGCCCAGTTCCTTGGCCTTGGCTTCGGTGATGCCGACGGAAGCGACCTGCGGATTGCAATAGGTGCAGCCCGGGACCTTGCCCTTGTCTGTGGGATGAACGTTCGGCAGGCCGGCGATCTTTTCGACGCAGACGACGCCTTCATGCTCTGCCTTGTGCGCCAGCATCGGTGGGCCGGCGACATCGCCGATCGCATAGATGCCCGCGACATTGGTCTTGCCGTAGCCATCGATGACGACGCAGCCGCGGTCGGTCTTGACGCCGAGCGCCTCGAGACCGAGATTTTCGATATTGCCCTGAACGCCGACGGCCGAAATCAACCGGTCGGCGGTGATCTGCTGTACCTTGCCATCGGCCGTCTCGACATGGGCGGTGACGCTGTCGCCGGCCTTCTCGACCTTGGTGACCTTGGCGCTGGTGAAGATCTTGAGGCCGCGCTTTTCAAGCTGCTTGCGGGCGATCGCGGTGATCTCGGCATCCTCGACCGGCATGATGGTCGGCATGACTTCGACGACCGTCACGTCGACGCCCATCGAGCGATAGAAGCTGGCGAATTCGATGCCGATCGCGCCCGAGCCCATGACGATCAGCGACTTCGGCAGAACATCCGGCTTCAGCGCCTCGAAATAGGTCCAGATCAGCTTGCCATCCGGCTCGATGCCGGGCAGCGCGCGCGGGCGGGCGCCGGTGGCGATGATGATGTGCTTGGCGGTATAGGTGCCCTCGCCGCTCTTGACGTTCTTCGGCAGCGGATGCTGCGGTTCGACGACGGGCTTCGACGACTTGCCGACGACGATCTCACCGGGCTTGGTGATCTTCGCTTCGCCCCAGATGATGTCGATCTTGTTCTTCTTCATCAGGAAGCCGACGCCGGCATTCAGACGGGCGGAGACGGCGCGCGAACGGCCAACGACGGCCTTGGCATCCGGCTTGACCGTGCCTTCGAGAACGAGGCCGTAATCCTTGAAGTGATTGGCGTGGTCGAGCACCTCGGCCGAGCGCAGCAGCGCCTTGGTCGGGATGCAGCCCCAGTTCAGGCAGATGCCGCCCATATGCTCGCGCTCGACGATCGCGGTCTTGAGGCCGAGCTGGCTGGCGCGGATGGCAGCGACATAGCCGCCGGGGCCCGAACCGATGATGATGACGTCGTAGGATTCAGCCATGTGTTTCCTGCCTTTGTTACGCTGCGCTGCGGGTCATGAGCACCCAAGCATGTCTCTTGCTGTTTTCGAAGAGCGGCACGGCATCGGCGCGCGCAGCCTCCAGGAATCCGTTTCTTCCATAAAGCGACAAAGCCGCTTCGTTGTCGCTTGCGGTGATCAGGCTGACGGGCCGGCGATCGGCCCTGTCGATCTGATCGTCCAGCAGCCTCCGTCCGATGCCGATGCCGCGCAGATGGCGATAGACGCCGAGACTGCCGATGAACCAGCTTCCGACCACCGTCTTCTGCAAGGCGAGCATCGGTGCGGTCGCCGGAATCGTCGCCTCGATATCGCCTATCCCCTCATTCAGCGCATGGCCGATCGCCACACCCGCGACCTCCCCATAGGCCTCGGCAATGACGGCATCCCGCCAGCCGCCGACAGCTTCCTCCTCGCCCATCTTCAGCCGGCCCAGCTCCAGCGGCGTGTCGCTCACGCCGTTTTCCACACCGGCAAACCAAAGCCAGGAGGCAAAACCGCGAGATGCGATATCCGCCAGAATCGCCAGCTCCGAGGCATCCCGCCGTGAGGCCTGCCGGAGGGCGATGAAGGAGGTCATGCTCAGATCCCCAGCATCATCCGCACGATCGATTCCAACCCGCGTCCAAGCGCACGCGTATTCTCCGCATCGAGGTGAATGCCATCGATCGGTGTGGTCTTGGCGACGGAATTGCCGTCGAAGAAGCCGCAACCGAGTTCGTCGGCAAGATCACGATAAAGCGTCGCAAGTTTTGCCGATTCCTCGATGCCGCCGGGAAACGATGCGGCGAAGGGCACATTGCCCGTCGCGCGGATCGCCGGCGGCGCCACGATCAGAATCTCCGGCCCATCGAATTCGAAGGGCCAGGCATGATTGCGGATCAGCCGCACGAGCCGGCTGATGCCCTGGCATGCGGCAAAGGCCGAGCCTGCCACGACCGGCTTCATGTCATTGGTGCCGAGCAGAAGGATGACGAGGTCGAGCGGCGCATGCGTCTGCAGGATCGTCGGCAGGATGCGCGCACCGTTGCGGTCGCAATCGGCGAGATGGTCGTCGAAAGCGGTGGTGCGACCGTTCAAGCCTTCGGCGATGATACGCGCGTCACCGCCGAGCGCTGCCTGAAGCACGCTCGTCCAGCGATTCTTGTAATCATGACGGCCGATCGTCTCGGCGTCATAACCCCAGGTCAGCGAGTCGCCATAGCAAAGAACGGTCTTGGTCATTTCCGCCTCGTGCCGCTATCAGACAAGCATGCCCATCGGGTTCTCGATGTAGCCCTTGAAGGCCTGGAGCAGCTCGGCGCCGAGCGCGCCATCGACACAGCGATGGTCGGTCGAGAGCGTGACCGACATTACGGTGGCAATCGCCATTTCGCCCTTCTTGACGACGACCCGCTGTTCGCCGGCGCCGACCGCGAGGATCGTCGCATGCGGCGGGTTGATGACGGCTGAAAACACCTTGACGCCCATCATGCCCATGTTCGAGACCGAGCTGGTGCCGCCCTGATATTCCTCGGGCTTCAGCTTGCGGTCCTTGGCACGCTTGCCGAGATCGCGCATCTCGTTGGAGATCACCGACAGCGTCTTTTGCTCGGCCTTGCGGATGATCGGCGTGATCAGGCCGCCGGGGATCGAGACCGCGACGCCGACATCGGCATGCTTGTGCTTGACCATGTTGTTGTCGGTCCAGGAGACGTTGGCATCCGGAACGTCGCGCAGCGACAGCGCCATGGCCTTGATGACCATATCGTTGACGGAGAGCTTGTAGGCCGGAGCGCCGCCATCCTTTCGCGGGGCCGCATCGTTGAGCTGGGCGCGCAGCGCCAGCAGCGCATCGAGCTCGCAATCGACGCTGACGTAGAAATGCGGGATCGTCTGCTTGGATTCGACCAGGCGCTTGGCAATCGTCTTGCGCATGCCGTCATGCGGCACGAGCTCGTAGGAGCCCGGTTCGAAGAGCTTGAGCACGGCCTCCTCGGAAGCGCCCTTCGGTGCAGCAGCGGCCGGCGCCGGCGCGGCAGCCTGCGGGGTGGCAGCGGGTGCAGGCGCAGCGGCAGCCTTGGCGCCACCGCCGGCAACGGCGGCCTCGATGTCGCTCTTGACGACGCGGCCGTGCGGGCCGGAGCCTGCGACTGCAGAAAGGTCGATACCGGCTTCCTTGGCCAGCCTGCGGGCAAGCGGCGAAGAGAAGGTGCGGTTGCCATCAACCGAAACTGAGGCGGGTGCGGCGATGTTGGCAGGCGCCGCAGCCGGAGTAGACGGGGCCGGAGCCGGTGCAGCTTCGGCCTTCGGCGCGGCTGCACCGTCTGCCTTCGGTGCCGGGGCGGAGGAACCCGCACCACTGGCGGCAGCGGAGACATCTTCGCCATCGGCGGCGAGAACCGCGATCAGCGCATTGACTTTGACGCCTTCGGTGCCGGCGGCAACGACGAGCTTGGCGACCGTGCCTTCATCGACGGCTTCGACTTCCATCGTCGCCTTGTCGGTCTCGATCTCGGCGATCACATCGCCGGACTTGACCTTGTCGCCTTCCTTGACCAGCCATTTGGAAAGATTGCCTTCCTCCATGGTCGGAGAGAGGGCGGGCATCGTGATATTGATCGGCATCGAAACACCCTCCCCTTATTTGTAGCAAACAGCCTTCACCGCATCGACCACTTCGCCGACGTTCGGAAGGGCGAGCTTTTCGAGATTGGCGGCGTAAGGCATCGGAACGTCCTTGCCTGCGATCGTCAGGATCGGCGCATCGAGATAGTCGAAGGCCTGCTGCATGACGCGGGTGGCGATTTCGGTGCCGACGGAGGACTGCGGATAACCTTCCTCGACGGTGACCAGACGGCCGGTCTTCTTCACCGATTCGATCACGGTCGGCAGGTCCATCGGGCGGATGGTGCGAAGGTCGATCAGTTCGACGTCGATGCCGAGCTTCTCGAGTTCGGCGACAGCCTTGGTTGCATAACTCATGCCGATTCCGAAGGAGACGACCGTGACGTCCTTGCCCGGACGATGGATACGCGCCTTGCCGATCGGAAGGACGAAATTGTCGAGCTTCGGCACATCAAAATGCTGGCCGTAGAGAATTTCGTTTTCCAGGAAGATGACCGGGTTCGGGTCTCGAATTGCCGCCTTCAGCAAGCCCTTGGCGTCGGATGCCGTATAGGGCATGACGACCTTCAGGCCGGGGATTGCGCTGTACCAGGCCGCATAGTCCTGGCTGTGCTGGGCGCCGACGCGAGCCGCTGCACCATTCGGGCCGCGGAAGACGATCGGAGCGCCCATCTGGCCGCCGGACATATAAAGCGTCTTGGCAGCGGAGTTGATGATCTGGTCGATCGCCTGCATGGCGAAGTTGAAGGTCATGAACTCGACGATCGGCCGAAGGCCGGCCATGGCTGCACCGACGCCGACGCCGGCAAAGCCGTGCTCGGTAATCGGCGTATCGACGACGCGGCGCGGACCAAATTCCTGCAGCAGCCCCTGCGTGACCTTGTAGGCGCCCTGATATTCGGCGACTTCCTCGCCCATGACAAAGACGTTTTCGTCGGCGCGCATTTCCTCGGCCATGGCGTCGCGGAGCGCTTCGCGCACGGTCGTCGACACCATTTCGGTGCCGGCCGGGATTTCAGGATCGTTCGGAACGACAGCCTTCGGCTCGGCCGGAAGGGGTGCTGCGGCAGAACCCGTGTTGGTCGGCTTCTCTTCCTGGGCAACTTCCGGCGCTGGCGCGGCCGCCGGCTTGGCGGCGGAAATGTCCGAAGCGGATTCGCCGTCCTGCAGCAGCACGGCGATCTTGGTGTTGACCTTGACGCCTTCGGTGCCGGCATCGACGAGCAGCTTGCCGATGACGCCTTCGTCGACGGCTTCGACTTCCATCGTCGCCTTGTCGGTTTCGATTTCGGCGATCACGTCGCCAGAGGTGACCTTGTCACCTTCCTGCTTCAGCCATTTGGACAGCGTGCCTTCTTCCATCGTCGGAGAGAGGGCGGGCATGAGGATATCGATAGGCATGGGTTCCCTCCCCGATTACAGCAGAATGTCGGTGTAGAGCTCGGATGCATCCGGCTCCGGATCGGCCTGGGCGAAGTCGGCGCTGTCGGCGACGATGTCGCGAACATCCTTGTCGATCGCCTTCAGGTCGTCTTCGGAAGCCCAGCCCTTTTCGACGAGGCGAGCCTTGACCTGTTCGATCGGGTCATGCTCGGAGCGCATCTTTTGCACTTCGTCCTTGGAGCGATACTTCGCCGGGTCGGACATCGAGTGACCGCGATAACGATAGGTCAGCATTTCGAGAATGATCGGGCCCTTGCCGGAACGGCAATGTTCGAGCGCCTCGTCGGCTGCGGCCTTGACGGCACGCACGTCCATGCCATCGACCTGAATGCCGGGAATGCCGAAGCCGGATCCGCGCAGCGAGTAATTCGACTGCGCGGTGGCGCGTGCGGTCGACGTGCCCATGGCGTAACGGTTGTTCTCGACGATATAGACGATCGGCAGCTTCCAGAGAGCCGCCATGTTGAAGCTCTCGTAGACCTGGCCCTGGTTGGCGGCGCCGTCGCCGAAATAGGCGATGGAGACATTGTCATTGCCACGGTAGCGGTTTGCAAAGGCAAGACCCGTTCCGAGCGAGACCTGGGCGCCGACGATGCCGTGGCCGCCGTAGAAATGCTTCTCTTTCGAGAACATGTGCATCGAGCCGCCCTTCCCGTGGGAATAGCCGCTACGACGCCCGGTCAGTTCCGCCATGACGCCGCGCGCTTCCATGCCGGTTGCGAGCATGTGGCCGTGGTCGCGATAGGCGGTGATGACCTGGTCGCCTTCCTTTTGCGCCATCTGCATGCCGACGACGACAGCTTCCTGACCGATGTAGAGGTGGCAAAAGCCGCCAATGAAGCCCATGCCGTATAGCTGACCGGCCTTCTCCTCGAAGCGGCGGATCAGCAGCATCTCGCGATAGGCCTTGAGCTCCTCATCGCGATCGAAGTCGGCTACCGGGCCTCCATTCGATGCTTTGGCTGCCGGTTTTGCTGCAGTTTTGCGGCTGGAAACGGTCGCGGTCTTTCGCGGCGCCATTCAACCCTCCCTATGGGTTTGTCGGTTCTTGGTGGCGCGTACCATAGGGAAGAAATATGACCACAGCAATGCCATAATTGCATGGCTCGTATTCGGTGGTAATTTGTTGAAATAGCTATGAAAATTTCAATTAACCAGTTTCTAGTTAATTGGAATAGTGGTTGAAAACGACGATCTCGTCGGCGCGCGACATGTTGAGCTGATAGCGCGCTTTTTCGTCCAGCATATCCTTGTCGAGCGAGCCATCACTCAAGAGCGCGACCTGATTTTCCAGATGTTCGCGCTTTGCTTTCAAGACGGCAAGCTCTTTTTCACGCGCGACACGCTGACGCTCGAATGTCTCCGTCGCGCGCAGGCCGTAATCGCCATGGATGCAATGATAACCGAAGTAGGAAAGGAAGGCGACCGTCATGGCAGGAATGACGAAGCGACCGATTCTTCTCTTCTTATGATGCTTTGTCCACATACACGCATGCTCTTGAACGCATTACCAATTCATTCAATCTAGCGCGCAGAGATTAACCGTTCGTTGACTCTAAAAAACGGGCAAGAAAAAACCCGCGCCGGGAAGGCGCGGGTTAAACGATCAAAAGTCAGATCCGATCAGCCGCGGATGATCGAGCGGCCGGCATACTGGGCCTGAGGGCCGAGGCCTTCTTCGATGCGGATCAACTGGTTGTACTTGGCAAGACGATCGGAACGCGACAGCGACCCGGTCTTGATCTGGCCGCAGTTGGTGGCGACCGCGAGATCGGCAATGGTCGAATCTTCCGTCTCGCCGGAGCGGTGCGACATGACGGCGGTATAGGCCGCCTTGTGCGCCGTGTTGACGGCATCGAGCGTCTCCGTCAGCGTGCCGATCTGGTTGACCTTGACGAGGATCGAGTTGGCAACACCCATGCGGATACCGTCGCGAAGACGGGCGGAGTTGGTGACGAAGAGATCGTCGCCGACGAGCTGGGTCTTCTTGCCGGTCAGGTCGGTCAGCGTCTTCCAGCCGTCCCAGTCGTCTTCGGCCATGCCGTCCTCGATCGAGATGATCGGATAGTTGGCGGCGAGCTCGGCCAAATACTCCGCCATGGCGCCCGATTCCAGCGTGCGGCCTTCCCCTTCGAGAACGTATTTGCCGTCCTTGAAGAATTCGGTCGAGGCGCAGTCGAGGCCGAGGCACATGTCGTCGCCCGGCTTGTAGCCGGCTTTCTCGATCGACTTCATGATGAAGTCGAGGGCCTCAGGCGCGCTCTTCAGTCCCGGTGCGAAACCGCCTTCATCGCCGACATTGGTGTTGTGGCCCTGGCTAGCAAGTTCCTTGCGCAGCGTATGGAAGACTTCCGAACCCATGCGGACGGCTTCGGCGATCGAATCGGCGCCGACCGGCAGGATCATAAATTCCTGGAAATCGATCGGGTTGTCGGCATGGGCACCACCATTGATGATGTTCATCATCGGCACCGGCAGAAGGCTGGCGGAAGCGCCGCCGACATAACGGTAGAGCGGCAAGCCGGACGCCTGGGCAGCAGCCTTGGCGACGGCGAGCGACACGCCGAGGATGGCATTGGCGCCGAGACGAGACTTGTTCGGCGTGCCGTCCAGCTCGATCATGATGTTGTCGATCTGGATCTGGTTTTCGGCGTCGATGCCGCCGATCGCGTCGAAGATCTCGGTGTTGGCGGCTTCGACCGCCTTTTCGACGCCCTTGCCCAGATAGCGCTTGCCGCCGTCACGCAGTTCGACCGCCTCATGCGCGCCCGTCGAGGCGCCCGAGGGAACGGCCGCGCGGCCCATGCTGCCATCTTCGAGATAGACATCGACTTCGACGGTGGGGTTGCCACGGCTATCGAGAATCTCGCGGGCGATGATATCGGTGATTGCAGTCATGGGTTCTTCCTGCTCGGTGGGTGATAAATGATTCGAAACCTGTCTTAGTCGAAGGCGTGCAAATTACAATGCTGCAATAGCCTTCGGACCAGCCTTCCGATGTGGCCTATAGCACGATCATGTCAGACTGTTGAACGTCAAGCCTTGGCGACCGCATCGAAGGCAAGCAGCTTTTCGAGAAGCCGCGGCATGTCCTTGAGATAGACCATGTTCGGGCCGTCGGAAGGGGCATTGTCGGGGTCCTGATGAGTTTCGACGAAGACGCCGGCAATACCGGTAGCCACCGCTGCGCGCGCCAGCGTTTCTACGAATTCCCGCTGACCGCCGGAGGAATCGCCCTGCCCGCCCGGCTGCGCCACGGAATGGGTGGCATCGAAGATAACGGGCGCGCCCATCGCCGCCATGATCGGCAGCGAACGCATGTCGGAGACCAGCGTATTGTAACCAAAGGAGGCGCCGCGCTCGCACAGCAGCACGTTCGGATTGCCGCTGGCGTTGAGCTTCTTCAGAACGTTCTTCATATCCCAGGGAGCGAGGAACTGGCCCTTCTTGACATTGACGACGCGGCCGGTCTTGGCGGCGGCGATGAGAAGGTCGGTCTGGCGGCAGAGGAAGGCCGGGATCTGCAGGACGTCGACGATCTTTGCCACCTCTGCGCATTGCTCGGCGGTATGAACGTCGGTCAGGACGGGAAAGCCGAATTCCTTCTTGAGGTCGGCAAAGACCTCCATGCCCTTTTCGATCCCGATACCGCGTTCGGCCGACAGCGAGGTTCGGTTCGCCTTGTCGAAGGAGCTCTTGTAGACGAGGCCGATGCCGAGCTTTGCGCAAAGCTCCTTCAGCGTCCCGGCCACCATGAAGGCGTGGCCGCGGCTCTCCATCTGGCAGGGACCGGCAATCAGCGACAGACGGCCGGTATTGGAAAAGGTGACCTGGCCTTGGCCTTCGCCGATCCTGACTTCGGAATTCGTATCAGTGCTCATCGTGTTTCCTCGAAGGCGAAGAGCGTGCCCTGCCCGGGCGCGGGCTTCACCAGAATGCGATTGTTCTTGCGCGTGTATGTCACCCCGTTAGCAGCCAAATGCGCTTCTGTCACGGCAAGATCGGCGACAGCAAAGAGGATTGCCCGGCCGCGCAGGCCGCGATCTGCGCATGAGCCGGCGATGTCGAAATAGGCCTCCAGCCCTTCCGGCGTCATCAGGCTGATTTTCGCATTCGACGCCGCGATATCGACGCCGAAACCGGTTTTCTCGACTGCCGATTGCGCCACCGCAAGGCTGACGAAGGCAGCGAAGGCGGCCGGCTCCGGCGTGCAAAGCGCGATCTCGACTATGCCGGTGACGCCATTGACATGCGCCTCCAGCGCGGCGCGGTCGGCCGGCAGCGGATTGACGCGCTCGACGGTGAAAAGCAGGAGATCAGGCGCGCGCAGGTCGCCGGCAAAAGCCAGCTTGAAGCCGGCAATCGTCTCAGAACCGTCCGGCATCGTCATCGGCCGGGTGAACTGCAGCATCTCGCCGGCGCTCGATCCGTTGCCGACGAAATCCTGATGATCGATGCCGGCATCCTTGCTGCCGAAAGCCAGCCCCGAAAGCCCCTCCGCGCCGCAGCGGAAACGGAAGGCCTGGTTGCGGGCCGTGAAGACATTGCCTTGGCGCGCCGACGCCTCGCTCTCCTTGACGCTCGCAATCCCGAGCGGCTCCAGATAGGTCTTGTCGGCAAAAAAGACGCAGGCATTCTCCGTTCCGAAGGGATGGCGCGCATCGGCGGCAACGGTGAAGCCGAGCTTGCCGAGCCTCTCGCGCGCCAGATCGATGTTGACGACCGGCAGCACGACATGATCCAGCGGGTGCGGTTTGGCGGAATGCGCGTTCATGATCTCCCTCCTGGAAAGATCAAGAGATGTGCAGCGCCACCCTCAATACAAGACTTGTGTCCCAATCCGGCGAATGAAAATAAAAATCTCAACGAGTTGGCACCAAGTTTTACGGAAATTTAGCTACTTGCGGAACACATATGGAACATATAGTGTCTGTTCTGGATTTGTTTCAATCACGAGGTCACAACGTCGATGCTCACGCGCAAACAACAGGAGCTTCTCCTTTTCATTCATGAGCGCATGAAGGAATCCGGCGTTCCGCCATCTTTCGACGAAATGAAGGATGCCCTGGACCTCGCCTCCAAGTCCGGGATTCATCGCTTGATTACAGCGCTTGAGGAGCGAGGCTTCATTCGCCGCCTACCGAATCGCGCCCGCGCGCTCGAGGTCATCAAGCTTCCGGAGGCCTACAGCCCGAGCATTCAGCCCCGGCGCGGCTTTTCGCCGAGCGTCATCGAGGGCAGCCTCGGCAAGCCGCAGCCGGTCGCCACTCCTGCTCCCGCAAAACCCGTCGCCGACAACGGCAACTCGGTCTCCGTGCCGGTCATGGGCCGAATCGCTGCCGGTGTGCCGATCTCGGCGATCCAGAACAATACCCACGACATCGTCGTTCCGGCCGACATGCTCGGCTCCGGTGAACATTATGCGCTCGAGGTCAAGGGCGATTCGATGATCGACGCCGGCATCTTCGACGGCGACACCGTGATCATCCGCAACGGCAGTACCGCAAGTCCGGGCGACATCGTCGTTGCTCTCGTCGACGACGAAGAAGCGACACTCAAGCGCTTCCGCCGCAAGGGCGCCTCGATCGCGCTGGAAGCGGCCAACCCGGCTTACGAGACCCGGATTTTCGGGCCGGACCGTGTCAAGGTTCAGGGTAAACTCGTCGGTCTCATTCGCCGCTATCACTGACATTGGCCAGGCCGGATTCGGTAAAACTGTTGCTGCGCCAGTCATAGGCACGATGGCGCATCCATGGCCGCGACAATGCATCGAATGCGGTTGCGACCTCCAGGCCGGTGTCCGTGAAGCGCAACTCGATGGAACCGGTCCTGCGCAGCGTCTCACCGGTGAAGAGCGTCGCACCTGAGCGGCAATTGTTGAAGCGAAGGCGGACCGACGTCACGACGATATCGGCAGCGTCGCATGCCGGGCCGAGATAGGCAGCGTTGTCGATGACGGTTACCACCTGACCATTGCCGAGCCTTGATATGCACCAGGCCTTCTTGACGCAGGAAAAGCGGTTTGCGTCACCGCCCGCTGCGGCCGTCCGCATCGCGGTCCTTGCTTCGTTCTGCTGATCGCGGGAAAGCCTGACGCGGCGGTCTTCTCCCTCAGGCGGGATAGCAGGACCATCCAGCATCTTCGGCGGATCATGCCTCGGCAGGACCAGCGCTCTCTGCCACTGGTCGAAGATGAAGTCCGACGGTCTTTCACGGTTGGACGCCATTGCCGCCGCCTCGACGACCGCGACGAGACTGCCATCCTCCGAAATCACCAGATCCGGCGGCCGGGGAACCGGCAGAAGCAGCAGGATGAGTGTTGCGACCGCGATGATCGATGTGCCGACATGGCGCAACCGGGTGCGGAGCAGCGTCAGCAGCAGAAAGCCTGCCACGGCGACGGCGAAATACCAGGCGGGCAAGCGGCCGACGTCGATATTGCCACCCCAGCCGGACACCGTCTTTGCGACCGCGATCACCAAATCAAGGCCGAATCCGACGACCTTCCAGGCCCAAACATCCAGACCGAAAGGCATGAGCAGCATCGCCAGCAGACCTGCCGGCATGATGATGAAGGAGATGATCGGCATCGTCGCGAGGTTTGCCGGCAGGCCGTAGGCGGTCAGGCGATGAAAATGCTCGATCGAAAACAGCGCGGTTGAAAAACCGCCGATCAGCGAGGTCAGGAAGACGCCGCCGAAGAAACCGGCAACTGTAACGACCGGCCGGATGATCGGCAGCTTCAGAAAGGCGTTTTCGCGGACGCGCCGGTCCTTCCACAGCTGATAGCCCGAGACCAGCGCCAATGTCGCGGCAAAGGACATTTGGAAGCTCGGTCCCAAGACCTCGGACGGCGAAATGGCAATGATGACGAGAGCGGAGAGCGCGACATTGCGCAGGCTGATCGACGGCCGGTCGAAGAAGACCGCAATCAACATGATGGCCATCATGATGAAGGCGCGTTCGGCAGAGACCGCAAAGCCGGAGATCAGGAAATAGGCGGTGACGGCGATGAGCGCGCCGGCGGCAGCGATCTTCTTCGTCGGGTAGGCCTCAGCGATGCCGGGAAAGAGGCTGAGCAGCATCCGGAAGCCGACGAAGAAGATGCCGGCCGACAGCGCCATGTTGAGACCGGAGATGGCGATGATATGAGCCAGACCGGATTGGCGCAGCGCCTCCGTCGTCGCATCCGAAATGGCGCGCCGCTCATCCGTCACCAGAGCAGCGGCAAAAGCACCGGTGTCGCCGGGCAGGATCGACCTTATGCGGTCGCCAATCCCGCTGCGCAGCCGGTAGAGCCCTTCGAGCAGCGCTTCCGCTGTCGATCTTGCAGCCTGGGGACCTGCCTGCGCATCGACTTTCGTCGGTTTACCGTAGAAGAAGCCATTCGCGCCGATGCCGTCGAAATAGGCACTGAAGGAGAAGTCGTTGAGCTCGGGAAGCGCTGGGCCTGCGGGCGGCGTCAGCCGCGCCCTGCCGGTTATGATATCGCCGATCTCGAAGGCCGCGTCGGCGCCGCGGGCGATCACGGTGATACGTTCCGGCGGCCGCTTCACCTCTGGCGTCTCGGTGCCGGTGACGGCAAGAATGTAGCGCCACCGCCCGCGACCGTCGCCTTCGCGCCGCTCGACGCGGCCGGTCACCGTCGTCGTCACGGCGGAATCGAGGATCATGGTCGAAGCCCGCCGGCTCTCGAACTGCGCCGTCACCATGCCGCAGGCCATGAGCGCAAGCGCCAGCAGCGTTGCCCGCACCGCCGCCCGGCTGCGGCTGGCGATGAGAACCGCCACGGTCAGCGCCAACAGGCAGAGCAGCGATGCAACGAGAGGAAAATCCGATGCCGCGAGAAACCAGACGGCGGACCCGGCGCCGAGGAAGACCGGCGAGAACAGCAGCAGGCGGCCGTGGTCCGCCTCCTCGCCCAGCATGCGCATGCCGGCACGCAGCAATTGCGAAGCTGCGGCCGGCAGCCGGTGGCGCAATGGTGTCGCCGACTGCGTCCGTGTCGGTCGCGTTACCACGACAGGTGGTGAAAAATTGGAAGTGTCGGCAGCGCCTTCGCCTGCTTCCGGCCGCAATTCGACTGTCGTCAACTCCTGCATGAACCGCCCAAGCCCGGCTGCGAAGGCGGCCAGAATGCAACCTCCAATCAAATCCGGCAAGCATAATCGATTGAAATATGAGGGAAAATCGCGAGCGTCAAAAGACCAGTCGAATCATCGGCTTCCGATATGCATGCGGCTCATCGCTGCAGTGCCTAAAAGATGATACCGCAATGCACAAAATGCCGTCACGGTAACTTGGCATTAGCCTCGCGATCATATAGCTATCGGTGAGGACGCTTAACCCCTATGGCGCTTTTATGGCGCCACCGCCATTTCGGAGGATCAGCATGACGGATCAAAGCGCTACAATAAAAATCGGTGACAAGTCTGTCGACCTTGCTGTCAAAAGCGGCACGATCGGCCCGAGCGTCATCGATATCGGTGCCCTGTATAAGAACACCGCTTCCTTCACCTACGATCCGGGCTTTACCTCGACCGCATCCTGTGAATCGAAAATCACGTACATCGACGGCGACGAAGGCGTCCTGCTGCATCGCGGCTATCCGATCGAGCAGCTCGCCGAGCACGGCGACTTCCTCGAAGTCTGCTACCTCCTGCTCTACGGCGAACTGCCGACCACCGTACAGAAGAAGGATTTCGATTACCGCGTCACGCACCACACCATGGTGCACGAGCAGATGAGCCGCTTCTTCACCGGCTTCCGCCGCGATGCGCATCCGATGGCCGTCATGTGCGGCTGCGTCGGCGCACTGTCGGCCTTCTATCACGACTCCACCGACATCACCGATCCGCACCAGCGCATGGTCGCCAGCCTGCGCATGATCGCCAAGATGCCGACGCTTGCCGCCATGGCCTACAAGTACCATATCGGCCAGCCCTTCGTTTATCCGAAGAACGACCTCGACTATGCCTCGAACTTCCTGCGCATGTGCTTTGCCGTGCCTTGCGAGGAATATGTGGTCAATCCGGTGCTTGCCCGCGCCATGGACCGCATCTTCATCCTTCATGCCGATCATGAGCAGAACGCCTCGACCTCGACCGTCCGTCTCGCCGGTTCGTCGGGGGCCAACCCGTTCGCCTGCATCGCCGCCGGCATCGCCTGCCTCTGGGGGCCCGCGCATGGCGGCGCCAACGAAGCAGCCCTCAACATGCTGAACGAAATCGGCACGGTCGACCGCATTCCGGAATATGTCGCCCGCGCCAAGGACAAGAACGATCCGTTCCGCTTGATGGGCTTCGGTCACCGCGTCTACAAGAACTACGATCCGCGCGCCAAGATCATGCAGAAGACGACGCATGAAGTGCTCGGCGAACTCGGCATCAAGGACGATCCGTTGCTCGAAGTGGCGATGGAGCTGGAGCGCATCGCGCTCACCGACGAATATTTCATCGAGAAGAAGCTCTATCCGAACATCGACTTCTATTCCGGCATCACGCTGAAGGCGCTGGGCTTCCCCACGACCATGTTCACCGTGCTCTTCGCGCTCGCCCGCACCGTCGGCTGGATCGCGCAGTGGAACGAGATGATCGAGGATCCGGAACAGCGCATCGGCCGTCCGCGCCAGCTCTATGTCGGCGAACCGAAGCGCGACTACATTCCGGTTTCGAAGCGCTGATCGCTTCATAAAGAACCCAAAAGAAAACCCGGTCAGAAACGACCGGGTTTTTTCTTTTTCAGCACGTCGAGAAGGATCTCGGCGGCGTGCTCGCCGGGCGGCTTTTCGGTCTGCATGCGTTGCCAGACGAGATCGTAACCCTCGTTCATTGCCTTTAGCTGGAACGTATCGGCCGACAGCCGCTCCATCCAGCGCGCCAAGCTGGCGCCGCGGACCACCTCGTTCAGATATTCAGGCACGACCGCATAATCGGCGATGATATTGGGCAATGCGCCCGTCCACACCTTGATGCGCAGGCTTAGCAGGCGGATGATCCAATCCGTCTTGTAAACGGACACCGTCGGCACGCCGGCGAGGGCGAGTTCGAGGATCACCGTGCCGGAGGCTGCCATCGCCGCATCCGCTTCGGCAAAGGCCTTCCATTTCTGCGCCGACCCGACCACCACTTCAGGCGGCGTGGCCCAGCCTGCGACGAGACCCTTCACCAGCGCTTCGTTGTGCGGCACGGTCGGCAGCAGGAAGCGCATCGGGCCGTTGCGGGCGACGAGTTCTTTGGCGGCATCCTCGAAGAACGGCAGGAGCTTGGCGACTTCGGAGGATCTTGACCCCGGAAGCATCAGGATCGTCTTGCCCGCCTCCTCGACCGGCGCTGGCCCGGCGCGCAGCCGCCGCGCTTCGAGCAGCGCCGGATCGACAACCAGGCGATGGCCGACATAGGTGGTCTCGGGCCCGCCGAGCGTGTGCATGACTGCCGGCTCAAAAGGCAGGACGGCGAGCACATGATCGACATAGGCGAGCATGCGCGTGGCGCGATATTCCTTCCAGGCCCAGACGCTCGGACAGACGTAGTTGACAACCGGCAGATCGGGCAGCGCGGTGCGGACACGCTTGGCGACGCGATGGGTGAAGTCCGGGCTGTCGATGATGAGAAGAATATCCGGCCTTGCGGCGATGATGGCAGCCGTCGTCTGGCGGATCAGCGTATAGAGCTTTGGCAACCGGCTCAGCACCTGGGTGATGCCCATGATCGACAGCTCGGAGAAATCGAACAGGGATCTCAAGCCTTCGGCCTGCAGCCCCTCGCCGCCGACGCCGACGAGTTCCACCGGCCCGCTATGAATCCGCTTCAGGGCGGCGATGAGATCGGCACCGAGCAGATCCCCCGACACCTCGCCGGCAATGACGGCGATCTTCAGTGGCGCCCCGTTCATTCAAGCCCCCATCCCGGCAGGCCGCGATCGATGCCGCAGACGAAGAGCCCAGCCTCATCGGCGGCTTTGATGACGGCGGCGCGATCGAGCACCAGCGAGCGGCCGGCCTCGACGGCGACGCCGGCAAGGCCGGCTTTCCTCGCGTTCAGAACCGTGGAAACACCGATCGCCGGCAAGTCGGCGCGGATATCCTGTTGCGGCTTGCAGAGTTTGACGAGTGCGCCACGGCGGCGCGGCGAGATGCGCCCGGCGGCTCTGAGACCCGCGACACGCTCCAGCATCTCGTCCGTGCCCTCAAGACCCTCCAGCGCGACGATACGCCCGCCGATGGCGACGGCGCCCTGGCCGACATCGAGCCGGCCCAGCATCTCAGCGGCATCGGCTGCGCGCCTGATATCGCGCCGGTCTTCCTCGCCAGGCGCTGCAGCGCCAAGCGGACCGACGTAGGCAAGAAGGTCGGGAGCGATCTCATGAGCGCCGACGACGCGGCGACCGTTTCCCTCGATCAGCCGGATCACCATCTGCAGCACCGTATCGTCGCCGCCGGACAACAAGGTGCGGATCGTGGCCGGCATCTTCATCAGCGTGCGCAGCGTCGGGCGCACCTCGCGCCATTCCGGCCGGCGCCGCACGCTGCCGGACATGACGACACGGCCGATGCCGTAGCGGTTCAAGAGTCCCTCTAGAGCTGCAAAATCGCCGATGCCGATGACGGCATGGTCATACCCTTCCCAGCGCCGGTCGCTTTCGTCCTTCAGCGCGACGATGACGGGATTTTCGCCCGCCGCGCGCGCGGCTTCCGCGACATAGGAAGGCAGAAAGCCGCCGCCGGCGATGATCGCCAGCCGGCCCGCAGCGGTATCGCCGGAAAGAGTCACGGACTAGCCCTTCTGCCCCCGGGTTGGCGAGGACAAGGCGCGGTCGCTGTCGGCGGCGATGAAGTCGAGGATGTGGACCGCCTGCTCGCAATCAGCATATTCTTCGCGGATGGCGGCGGCGTTTTCGCGGACGGAGCCCGGTCCTTCGAAGATCGACTTGTAGGCGCGCCGCACCCTGTGAATGACGGCGCGGTCGACGCCGGCGCGCGTCATGCCGACGACGTTGAGGCCGCTCAGCAGCCCGGGATTGCCGTTCAGCATGCCGTAGGGAATGACGTCGTAACTCACCGCCGAGAGCCCGCCGACGAAGGCCTGACGACCGACGCGGGTGAACTGGTGAACGGCCGAGCCGCCGCCCAGGATGACGCGATCCTCGACGACGACATGGCCGGCGAGCATGACGTTGTTCGACATGATCACGTGGTTGCCCACCCGGCAGTCATGCGCGACGTGCGAATTGGCAAGGAAGAGGTTGTTGTCGCCCACGATCGTCTGGCCGCCGAAATCGGCCGTGCCGGTGTTCATCGTCACGCCTTCGCGGATCGTGCAGTTGGCGCCGACCGTCAGTGTCGTCTCCTCGCCGCCGTGATGCACACTCTGCGGATCACCGCCGACGACCGCCATCGGGAAGATGCGCGTGCCCTTGCCGATCACGGTGCGGCCGGTCACGACCGCATGCGACAAAAGCTCGACATTCGCATTGAGGACGACGTGCGGCCCGACATGGCAGAAGGGACCGATCTTGACGCCCTCACCGATGCTCGCGCCGTCTTCGACGACAGCCATCGGATGAATGCGGGCGCTTTCGGCGATAGTGCTCATGCCTGATCCTTACGAACGATCATCGCGCCGATATCGGCTTCGGCGACAAGAGCGCCGTCGACCTTGGCGTCGCAATGGAATTTCCAGATATTGCCGCGCTGCTTGTGCTTCCTGACATGGAATTCAACACGATCGCCGGGTACGACGGGCTTGCGGAAGCGCGCATTCTCGATGGTCATGAAATAGACGAGGTTGCCTGGCTGGCCATCCTTCTTGGCACAGATCGCACCCGCGGTCTGGGCCATGCCCTCGATCAAGAGAACGCCGGGCATGATCGGAGATTCCGGAAAATGACCGGTGAAATGCGGCTCGTTCACCGTGACGTTCTTGATGCCAATCGCCGTATTGTCGCCGTCGATCTCGATGATCTTGTCGACCATCAGAAACGGGTAGCGATGCGGCAGCAGTTTCATGATCTCGATGATGTCAGCCGAAGAAAGCGTTGTCGTGGCTTCCTCAGTCATTTTGCTCGCCTCCAGGTTTCTTCCCGCGCAGCTTCGTCTTTGACATCTGTTGCGCGACATCTCTCAGATAGTCATTCAGCGGACGCCCAGGTGTACCACCATATTGTCCGCCGGCGGCAAGATCGGTCATGATACCGCTTTGGGCGGCGATCTGCACGCCGTCGCCGATCGTCACATGCCCCTTGATACCGACCTGGCCGCCGATCTGAACGCCATTGCCGATCTTCGCGCTGCCGGCGATGCCGACCTGCGCAACGATGGCGCAATGGCGGCCGATCTGAACGTTGTGGCCGATCTGTACCTGGTTGTCGATCTTGGTGCCTTCGCCAATGACCGTATCGTCCATGGTGCCACGGTCGATCGAGGTGTTGGCGCCGATCTCGACATTATCCTGGATGATCACTCGGCCGATCTGGACGATCTTGATCATGCCGCGCGGGCCCGGCGCATAACCGAAACCATCCTGGCCGATGCGCGCGCCGTTGTGGATGATGACGCCATTGCCGAGCAGCGCGCAGAGAATGCTGGCGCCGGCCGCAATCGAACAATCCCGGCCAATCTTGACATTCGGACCGATGATGCTGTGGGCGCCGATGCGCGTCCCTTCGCCGATCTCGGCATGCGCTCCGATGACGGCCAGCGGCTCGACGATCACGCCCTTTTCAAGCTTGGCGCTCGGATCGATCACCGCGCTTGGCGCGATCTCGCTTTCACCGGAAAAGACGACCGGGCGCAATGCCGCGGGATAGAACAGGCCGCCCGCCATCGCGAAAGCCGCATGTGGATTGGACGACAGGATGACCGGGATATGGGGGGGTACGAGATCGGCGAGCGCCTTGTCGCAGATCACTGCCGAGGCTTCGCATGTCGCCAGCTCATCGCGGCTGCGGCGCGACAGGATATAACAGACATCGCCTGCCCGGGCCCGGCTGATGGGAGCAACGGACCTGACGACAACATCGGCATAGTCGGAATTGGCAAGTTCCGCCCCAAGAAACTCTGCCAGCTCAGCGAGCTTCAGACCTTCATGGGGCAGAAAAAAAACGTTTTGCTCCATCGGCAATGCTCCAGAACGGAATTGAGTCTTACAGTTCCGGACTGCCGATATCAGAATTGGTTGTTGATGCCAAACTTGAAGTTCTGCGTCTTGTCGAAGTCTTCCTTGAGGACCGGGATCGCGTAATCCAGACGCAATGCACCGAAGGGAGACTGCCAGACGACACCGACACCGACGGAAGCGCGCAGCGAAGCGCTGGTGCCCTCGGCCTGATCGGACCCGAGAAGCTCGACATCATTGCCAAACAGCGTGCCGGCATCGGCAAAGACTGCGCCTCGCAGATTGAAGTCACGCGGGAAGCCCGGCATTGGGAAAGTCGCTTCAGCAGACGCCGTGAAATAGGTCGTGCCACCGAGCGGGTCATCGTGGTCCCCGGTGATGCGCGGGCCGATACCCTTGTTCTCGAAACCGCGAATATCGCCGTTGGTCAGCGTGAACTGGTCGAAGACGTTCAGATGGTCACCCAAGGGGACGACATAACCAGCCGAAGCCGAGACGGAGCCGATGATATCGGCATCGTCGGCAAGCAGATGATAATAACGGGCCTTGCCGTAGATCTTGTAGAACTGCGAGTCGCCGCCGAGGCCGGCAAGTTCCTGCGTCGCCGTTGCATAGATGCCTTCACGCGGCAGGACAGTGTCGTCAAGCGTGTTGTAGGTCAGCGTCTGCGAGACGGAAGAGCGCGTCCACGGGCTCTCATCGACCAGATTGGCGTAGGTCGCCGACAGGTCAGAGGTATCCCCGTCGTAATTCATCTGCTTGTAGTTATAACGGAAGGTCGTCGCCAGATCTTCGGTGATCGGCGCAGTCACACGCAGGACGACGCTGGTTTCCTCGTAGTCGTAGTCGTCGTTGCTCGACGTTTCGCTGCGGTTGACGTCGAAGCCTGCCGCCAGACGGTAACCGAGGAAATAGGGTTCGGTGAAGCTGACACCGTAGGCGCGCGAGCCTTCCTGGCCGCCACCGGCCGAGATGCGGATGTACTGGCCACGACCGAGGAAGTTCTTTTCCTCGATCGAGGCTTCGAGCAACAGACCGTCGCCACCGGCGGCATAACCCGCGCCGACACCGAACGAACCGGTCGACTGATCCTGCACGTCGACGATCACCACGACGCGGTCCGGCGAACTGCCCGGCTGGGTGGAGATGTTGACCGAGGAGAAATAACCGAGCGCTTCGAGGCGACGCTTGGCCTTGGTGATCATCTGCTGATTGAAGGCATCGCCTTCGCTCATGTCGAATTCGCGGCGAATGACATAGTCGCGCGTGCGGCTGTTGCCGCGGATCTCGATGCGCTCGACATAGGCGCGCTCGCCCTGGTCGACCAGATATTCGACACCGATCGTGTTGTTGTTGAGGTCGCGGTTACCGCGCGGCGTGACGCGCGCAAAGGGATAACCGGCTGACGCCACCTGATCGGAGATCGCCTCGATCGACTTCTGGACTTCCTTGGCGTTGTAGACCTGGCCTTCGCGGGTGCGCACCAGCGGCTGCAGCTGCTCTGAGCCGACGCCTTCGACGGTCGACTGGACGGTCACCGGTCCGAAGTCGTAGCGCTGGCCTTCCTCGATGTTGAAGGTGAGCGTGTATTTGTTGGTCGCGTCGTCGAAGGTGGCATCGGAAGAGACGATGCGCATGTCGGCGTAGCCGCGATTGTAATAGAACTGACGCAGCGCTTCTTCGTCGGCGTGGAGCTTGTCTTCGTTGTAGACGTCCTTGCGGGTCAGGAACGAAAGAAAGTTCGAACGCTTGGTGGCGATCACGGCAGCCAGGCGGCCGGCGCTGTAGGCATTGTTGCCGACAAAATTGATCGAATCGATCTTGGTGCGGTCACCCTCGTTGATGACGAAGGCAAGGTTGACGCGGCCTTCGCCGAGCGGCACCACCTGCGTCGTGACTTCGACCTCGCTGCGGCCGGTGGCAGCGTAAGCTTCCTTGATCGACTGGATGTCGGCCTGAATCTGGGTGTCGCTGTAGGGACCGGCAGCGTGGGTCTGGACGATCGTCGCGAGCTTGTCGTCCTTGATCTTGCGGTTGCCGTTGAAGACGACCTGATTGACGAGCTGGGCTTCCTGAACGTTGACGACCAGCGTGCTTCCGGAAACCGAGATCTTGACGTCGGAGAAATAACCCGTCCCGTAGAGCTGCTTGACCGAGGCATCGATATCGCTGTTCGAAAAACTCTTTCCAGGAGCGATGGTGAGGTTCGACCGGACGGCTTCCGCGCCGACACGGCTTGCGCCGCGCACATCGATGCGCTGGATGACCGCGGCCTCAGCGGCCGTAGCGGAAACGAACGTCACAGCACCTGCGCCCGAAGCAACAACACCAGCAGACAGCGCAACCGCCGATACTGCGTTCAAAAACTTTGAACCAGCCTTCATTTCACCCATTACCTTTTGTTTCCCTCGTCCCCGGCCCCAGGAAAACCCGATTCCGGTCACGTGTGTCGTTTTACCCGCTTTTGACATACAAGCAAGGCAGGTCGTTAATTTCTGTTTACTTCATTTGCAAGCGTGGCCCATTCGCCACTACAGCCTTGAAACATCGTAAATAAATAGTAATTAGCCTCGCCTTGCTCGTTTACCCTCTCAACGAGCCAATGTCGTTCCAGGTCGTGAAAACCATCAATGTCAGTATCATCGCCAGGCCGATGCGAAATGCAATTTCCTGGGCCGAAGAGCCGAGCGGTTTCCCCCTCACCGCTTCCACCGCATAGAACATCAGGTGGCCGCCATCAAGTACCGGAACCGGCATCAGGTTAAGCAATCCTATCGAAACAGAAAGCACCGCAGCAAGCTGCAACACTGCGCCTATTCCAAGCGACGCCATCTGGCCCGAAGCTTGCGCCACGCGGATCGGCCCGCCTAATTGATCGGCGCGCATCGTTCCGCTGAAGATGTTGCCGATATATTTGAAGGTGCCGGTGACAATGTCGCGGGTCTCGATCACAGCCTCGCGCAACGACTGCAGCGGCGTATAGGTCTTCAGGCGGAAGTTCCCGGCCTCTCGGCTGGTGACGATGCCTATCTGGCCGAGCTCGACCTTGTTGCCGAACTGGTCCGTCTGGTCTACGCGCTGCGGCACCATCGGCACATCGAGTTTCTGGCCGGCGCGCTCGATCGTCACGACAATCTTCTGGCTCGGGCGGATGCCGACATAGCGGCGCACGTCGTCGAAGGTCTCGACCTTGCCACCGTCAATGGCGACCAGCAGATCGCCTGGAAGGATGCCGGCGGCAGCGGCTGCGCCGTCGGGCTTGACCTCGGCAACGACAGGATCGGCGATCGTGCGGCCATAGACCGAGAAAAGAATGGTGAAGATGGCGATCGCCAGCAGAAAATTGGCGATCGGGCCAGCCGCGACGGTTGCAGCGCGTTTCCACAGCTTGGCGCCGGCAAAGGAGCGCGCCCTGTCCTCCTCGGACATGGCGGCGATCTTGTCGGTGTCGGGTTTGCTCGAGGCATCTTCGTCGCCGAAGAACCGGACATAGCCGCCAAGGGGGATTACCGAAATCTTCCAGCGCGTTCCGTGGCGGTCGGTGAAGCCGAAGATCTCCGGACCGAAGCCGACGGAAAAGGCAAGGATGCGAATGCCGCTCCAGCGCCCGACGAGGTAATGGCCCATCTCATGCACAAAGACGAGCAGTGACAGCACGAGGATGAAGGTAACGATGTTCCCCATCAGAAATGCGTATATGCCGCTCATCGTTTCCATGAGTCCTTTCCGTCAGACTGCCGTGTTGTCAGAGCCCGAACAATGCCGCGCCAAGCGACGTCATTCCGGCCCCCTTTATCAGGGAAAAAACCCCAGCAAGCAAGAACGCCGAAAAACAGGCGAAAATCAGTCCGTCGACACGGTCCATGACGCCGCCATGGCCCGGAATGAGACGGCTCGAATCCTTGACGCCGAATTTTCGCTTGATGAATGATTCGAAAAGATCGCCCAACTGGCTGCAAACCGAGAGAACGAACGCCACGCCGGCGGCGATGATTTCAGCGCCCGGAAGGAGAAAATGGATGAGAACAACGCCGGCTATGATCGCCGAAATGGCGCCGCCGATTGCACCCGACCAGGTCTTTCCGGGCGAGATCGAAGGGGCAAGCTTAGGCCCGCCAAGCGCCCTGCCGACGAAATAGGCAAGGATATCCGTTGCCCAGACGACCGCAAAGACGAAGAGCATGGCGTAAAGGCCAGGCCGGTCATCGCTTCTGATCGCGGCAAGCACCAGGCCGGTGGCGCCGGCATAAAACAGGCCCACTGGCAACCAGCGGCTCGTGCCCTGCAGGATGATCAGGGCGATGCCGACGGCGGTGACGCCGGCCAGCATACCGGCGGCGAATTCGAAATTGCCGACAAGCACAAGGAAGGCAATCGCCGCCTCGCCGATCCAGCCGACGGCATTGGCGACCCAATCCCGCGAGATGCCTGTCATTTTCGACCATTCATAGTAGATCAGCAGGCCGATCACGACCGCCAACACACGAAAGGCAAGGCCGCCATACCAGGTAGCGGCAAGAACGATGGCCGCAAGAATCAGTCCTGAAACGATGCGGAGCTTCAGTTCCTGCTGCATCAGGTGCCGACCGCGGCCGCCTGCGACGACAGGCCGCCGAAGCGCCGGTCACGAGAGGCGAATGTCTCGAGCGCCGAGCGGAAGATCTCGGAGCTGAAATCCGGCCAATATTCCGGAAGGAAGATGAATTCCGAATAGGCGGCCTGCCAGAGAAGGAAGTTGGAAAGCCGCTCTTCGCCGCTGGTGCGGATAATGAGATCCGGATCGGGAATGCCGGCCGTGTCAAGACGGGCGTTGATCAGCGCCGGTGTAATATCCTGCGCTCTCAGCCGGCCGGCCTCGACGTCGCGGGCGAGACTGACGACGGCGCGGGCGATCTCGTCGCGCGAACCATAGTTGAAGGCGATGACCAGCGTCAGTGACGTGTTGTCTTTGGTCGTCTCCTCCGCCTCCAGCAACAGGCCCAGAATATCGCTGCGCAGGCTGTGGCGGTCGCCGATCACCTTGATGCGCACGTTCTGGCGATGCAACTCGGCGAGGTCGCGCCGGATGAAAGCCTTGAGCAGGCCGAGCAGATCGGAAACCTCGGCTTCGGGCCGGCGCCAGTTCTCCGAGGAGAAGGCAAAGAGGGTCAGATATTTTATGCCGGCCGCACCGGCGGCGCGGACTGTCTCGCGCACCGCCTCAACGCCCTTGCGATGGCCCATCGTGCGCGGCAGGCCACGCTGCTTGGCCCAACGGCCATTGCCATCCATGATGATGGCAACATGCTCTGGCACAGTCACAAATACAGATTCCGACATTTCCCGTCCGGTCTTTCCAGGCAAAGGCACAGATCCACTAGACCTGCATGATTTCCTTTTCCTTCTCGCCAAGCAAGCGGTCGATTTCGGAAATCGTCTCGTCCGTCATCTTCTGTACACGTTCCGACTGCGCCCGGCTCTCGTCCTGGCCGATTACGCCGTCTTTTTCGGCTTTCTTAAGGCCGTCCATGCCGTCGCGGCGGACATGGCGAATCGCCACCTTGCTCTTTTCGGCATAGTCGTGGGCCACCTTGACGAGCGACTTGCGGCGCTCCTCGTTCAGCTCCGGCAGCGGAATGCGCAGGTTCTGGCCATCGACGATCGGGTTGAGGCCGAGATTGGATTCGCGAATGCCGCGCTCGACGGCGCTGACCATCGACTTGTCCCAGACGGAAACCGACAGCATGCGCGGCTCGGGCACGGTGATGTTGGCGACCTGGTTCAGCGGCATGCGCGAACCATAGGCCTCGATCGTCACCGGGTCGAGGATGTTGGCCGAAGCACGGCCGGTGCGCAGCGATGCGATGTCGCTCTTGAATGCGGAAATTGCACCGTCCATGCGGCGCTTCAGTTCCTTGATGTCGATACCTTCACTCATATGGATGCTCCCGTCTAGAGCATGATGCCGAAAAGTGTCAGCGGTTTTCGGGCGACATCATGCTCTAACTATTTAATGTAGAACATGATTCAGATTTTAGGCCCCACCGGGCCTAAAATCATCATGTTCTAGCGAGGGCTGCGCCGAAACCGCGGCGCAGCTTATATCAGTTGTCGGAGACGATGGTCTTGAGACCACCGCCCGTCAAGATTTCAGCAAAACCACCCTTCTCGTGGATCGAGAAGACGATGATCGGAATGGAATTCTCCCTGGCGAGCGCTACGGCGGCAACGTCCATCACCGCAAGCCCCCTGTCCAGCACTTCCTGGTGCGTCAGCCGGTCGAGGCGGGTCGCATCGGGATATTTCTTCGGGTCGGCGGTATAGATGCCGTCCACCTGGGTGCCCTTGAAGATCGCTTCCGCACCCATTTCGGCCGCGCGGAGTGCTGCGGCGGAATCGGTGGTGAAAAAGGGGTTGCCCGTGCCGCCGGCAAAGATCACCACGCGGCCCATCGACAGATGATAAAGGGTTGCGCGCTGCGAAAAGCTCTCGCAGATCTCGGGCATGGAGATGGCCGAAAGCACCACCGTATCGATGTTCAGCTTGCGCAGCGAGGTTGCCAGCGCCAGCGCATTGATGATGGTGCCGAGCATGCCCATATGGTCGCCGGTCACCCGGTCGCCGCCCTTGGACGCTACCGCGACACCGCGGAAGATATTGCCGCCACCGACGACGACGCCGACTTCCACGCCCATATGCCGTGCCTCGGCGATGTCGGATGCAATGCGGTCCGCCACCGTCACATCGATCCCGAAACCCTGGCCACCCATGAGCGCTTCGCCGGAAGCCTTGAGTAGAACACGTTTATAGACAGGCTCTAAAGACATCTTGGCTCCTCGTAAATTGCCGTGAATGCCCGATACACGAAGGGCACCGCGTTGTCACGCGATGCCCCTCGTGTTTTCCCAATTATGGCTGGAAGATCAACCCTTGACGGCAGCAGCGACTTCGGCCGCGAAGTCGGTTTCTTCCTTCTCGACGCCTTCGCCGAGCAGCAGACGGGCCATGCCGGCAACCTCGATCGGCGCGCCGACGGCCTTTTCAGCTTCCTTGATGGCGGCTGCGACCGTCAGATCCGGATTGATGACGAAAGCCTGCGAGAGAAGGGCGACTTCCTCGAAGAACTTGCGCATGCGGCCGTCGACCATCTTCTCGATGATATTGTCCGGCTTGCCGGAAGCGCGCGACTGCTCGATGAAGACGTTGCGCTCGCGCTCGGCGACGGCGGCATCGACTTCTTCCGGGCGGATCGCCAGCGGCGCAGTGGCGGCGATGTGCATGGCAACCTGACGGCCGATGGCGTTCAGGGCTTCCTTGTCGCCGGTCGATTTCAGCGCAACGAGAACGCCGAGCTTGCCGAGGCCGTCGGAAACAGCATTGTGGATATAGGTGGCGACGACGCCGTCCTCGACCGAGAGAGCAACCGAACGGCGCAGGTTCATGTTCTCGCCGATCGTTGCGATCGCATCCTTGATCGTGTCGGACACGGACTTGCCGGATGCCGGGTAGATCGCAGCGGCAACGGCATCGACGGTGCCGTCGGTGGATACGGCGACCTTGGCGATGCCGCGGACGAGCTCCTGGAAGGCATCGTTACGGGCGACGAAGTCGGTTTCGGAATTGACTTCGACGACAACGGCCTTGGTGCCCTGGCTCGAAACGCCGATGAGGCCTTCGGCAGCGGTGCGGCCGGACTTCTTGTCGGCCTTGGCGATGCCCTTGGCACGCAACCAGTCGATCGCCGCTTCCATGTCGCCAGCGGTTTCAGCAAGAGCCTTCTTGCAGTCCATCATGCCTGCGCCGGTCTTTTCGCGCAGTTCCTTCACCATTGCAGCCGTAATCTCGCTCATTAGCTTCCTCTTGTCGGTTCATACGGTGGGCCGCAAAGCGCGGCTCGGCACCGGATTGAGGCACGAAATGTACCTGTATGTATGACAGCGTGATGAAGACGCGCCATAACGAAACTTATCGGGCGGAGAGCCTGACGCCCTCCCCTTGAAACAGGCAAGGCCGCCGAACTTCGATGAGTCGCGAGCGGCCTTTCCCAGTCTCTGCAAGCATTGGCGGACCTTTCGATCCGCCCGCCTTCATCAGCCTTCGGCTGCTTCCTCGAGAGCCGGCTCGACCGGAACTTCGGAGGATGCGCCGAGATCGCGGCCGGAAGAGCCCTGCTGACGCGCGATGCCGTCGATGGCGGCGCGGGAGATCAGCTCGCAGTAAAGAGCGATCGCGCGCGATGCGTCGTCGTTACCCGGGATCGGATAGTCGATCAGGTCCGGATCGCAGTTCGAATCGATGATGGCGACAACTGGGATGCCGAGGCGCTTGGCTTCGTCGATCGCGATCTTTTCCTTGTTGGTGTCGATGATGAACATCAGGTCGGGCGTGCCGCCCATATCGCGGATACCGCCAAGAGCCTTGTCCAGCTTTTCGCGTTCGCGCTCGAGGTTCAGGCGTTCCTTCTTGGTGAAGCCCTGGGCTTCGCCGTTCAGGATCTCGTCGAGCTTGCGCAGGCGCTGGATCGAGTTGGAGATCGTCTTCCAGTTCGTCATCATGCCGCCGAGCCAGCGCGAGTTGACGTAGTACTGGGCCGAGCGCTTGGCGCTGTCGGCAATGATCTCAGACGCCTGGCGCTTGGTGCCGACGAAGAGAACGCGGCCGCCGCGGGCAACGGTGTCGCTGACGACCTGAAGGGCGCGCGACAGCATCGGAACGGTCTGGGCCAGATCGATGATGTGAATGTTGTTGCGATCGCCGAAAATGTACGGCTTCATCTTCGGGTTCCAGCGATGCGTCTGGTGGCCGAAGTGGACGCCTGCTTCAAGCAGCTGGCGCATAGAAAAATCAGGCAATGCCATGCCTTGTTACTCCTTTTCCGGTTGAACCTCCGCAAGGCGAACAGCACCCTCTTCGAGGATGCCACCGGGCGGAACAGCCCGGATTTCTCCCGGACGATCCCATGCCTTACGTGTGGAATGCCGGTGCCCATACATTCGATTTCGCGCAAAAGCAAGGCTTATGCCGAAAAAACCTGGCGGCTCAGCTTGCCAGCGTCGGCAGCAGCGACAGCATGACGCCTGCGTCGGGCATCGGCAGGATGGCATCGACCTCGGCTGGCAGCAGGGTGCCGATCGCGCTGTCGGCGTTGCCGGTGGCGGTCCCCAGCGGGCCGCGGAAGCCGTGTCTCGTCCAGGCAAGCTCCTGGAGCTTCGGGCTCACCAGCGCTTCGATCAGTCGGTTGGCGTTCTCGTCGACGACGATCAGCGGATGCGCTGAATAGACGGTCGGGCGCGGATAGAGCACCACCGGCTTTGCGCCGGCACTCGCCTTGATTCGCTCCCAGCGTGCGGGATCGGCGAGGATCCATTCGACCAGCTGGTTCTCATAGCCGACGATCATCGGCTCGCCGCCGAGGCCGCCTGCGAGATACTGGTCGAAAAGTTTGCCTGAGGACGGCGACTTGAAGCCCATATTGCGGAAGATCGCCTGCACCTTGCCGCCGAAGATGGCAAGATCGCCTGAAGTCGCGACATTGCCGCTGAACAGGCTGAGCACCAGACCTGCGAACATGAAGCCGGAATTGGAGCGGTTGGGATCGGTCGATACAATGCGGGCGCGGCCATAGAGAGAATTGACGCCGAGCTTCGACCAGTCGGATCCGGCAAGGATCGCATCAAGCAGCGCCTTGAGATCGAGCTGATGATGGCCTTCGTTCGTCACCGTCACCAATCCCGCTTTCATCAGTCCGTCGACGACGGGCTGCCAGGAATAGACGACGATCGGCGTGTTCAGCACGACGCGGTCGTTACGGATAGAAATGCCGTTCTGCCGGGCGATATCGACCATGATCGAGGAGGACGGCCAGAGGAATTGCGGATGCTGCGACAGCAGCGCCTGTTCGCGGACCATCTCGACGGAGCCGGCGACACGGCTGCCCACCGTCAATCCGTATCCGCCGAGCGCCCTGATGACGTCGGGATCGGCCAGGAAGGCCTCCTTCTCGCCGCCGACGAAGCCGAACAGCGTCGTGCGGCTGCCGAGCAGGCCCTGCAATTCCGGCCGATCCCGGACGGCGAAATAACCGCCGGTGCCGACGACGCCGGCTCCGAGCAGTCCCACTCCAAAGGCGCGACGAGAAAGGGCCATCAGCGTCCGATATCCTCTTTGAGCGATGCCTGGATGAGGCGCAGATCGGTGTCGAGCGTGCCGAGTTCCTCATCGACCAGGCTGTCGGCATAATGGACGAAGGCTTCTTCGAGCTTGACCAGCACGCCGCGCACCTCCTCCAACTGCTTGGGGTCTGGAACGCGCTTGGCCTCGATCACGGCAAAACCTTCCGCCACCTCGGCAGCACGCGGCAGATAATAGGAGAGGAACCGCCGCACGGCATTGGCGCTTTCGGGCTTGGCCTCGACCTTGTGAAAGACATCGGCGGCGATTTCGGCGAGATGCCGGACTGCGGCTGCCATCTGACGATCGCTTATCGTGTCGGCGGCAGTCTCCAGCCTCTGTGCAAAGGGAACGGCGGCCTCCAGCAGGTCGCGGGCAAAGGCGACGCGCCCGCTGCCGATGCTCTTGATATCGAGGCCTTCGAACAGCCGGCGCGGCGCAAGCAGAATGACGAGGCCGGCAAAGACCAGAAGGGCGATGATGGCGGCGATCCAGAAGGGCATGCCGGCGGCAAAGCTCAAGAGCGGTACGGTGATTGCCGCCGCCAGTCCCGCCACGATCCAGTTGCCGTCATTGCCGAGCCAGTTGCGCATGCCTGTCCTAATTGTAGCCTCGCGCGGTGCGGAAGGCGGTGGCGAGATCCGAGCCGCCGTCGAACACGCGCGCCGAGGTCAGCTTGGCGAGGCTGTCGAGCTGGGTCTTGTCGGCATCGCCGAATGTGATGCCAAAGATCGGCACATGCGGCTCCATCGCGTTCCATTCTCTGGTGAAGGCCTGGCTTTTATCATCGGACTTGCCATCGGTCATGATGACGATGGCAGGCAGATAAGTCGAGAGCCCGTCGGTTCGGGCAATCTGCTGCAGAGCCCGTGCGGCGCAGGCATACATGTTCGTGCCGCCATTGGCCTTCTGCCGAGAAATCTCGTTCAGCAGCCCCTCCTGCTCCAGCGGATTTCCACTCGCCATGAAGGCGTTGCGCACGGTGCCGTCGAAGGGAATGACGATGATCTGATCGGCGGGCGACCATTGCACCAGCACCTTGCTCGCCTCGTCAGGCGTCAACAGGAAACGCATCGCCTTCTGCAGCTGATCCTCGCCGTCACCCTGCATCGAGCCGGAAAAATCGAGGCAGAGCGCGGTCAGGGACGGTTTGCGCAGCGCGGCCTGATAAAGGTTGAGCGCCTGGCGGATGACGCCCGCCTCCGGCATGCGGATTGCCGTCACCAGCCGGGCGGGATCGAAATTCCAGCTCGGCTCCGGCTTTGCGGCAACGCCGGTCAAGGGAATACGCCGGCCGGTATCGGCGATGCGCTGCTGCACGGGGGCCGAGCTGAGATAGGCGAGCAGGTCGTTGAAGAAGGTCTGGACTTCAGGCCCGCGGCCATGATCGACGAAACCGATCGGCGAATCCGCCATGGCCACACCATCGGCCGGATAGATCGCGTAAAGCGGTTCCTGCGACAGGGCGGCGAGCTTGTCGTTGGTTTCCTTCAGCACCGCCTCATAATTCCACATCGCATCATAGACCGTGCCCTTGCCGGCGGATTCGACATAAAGATCGGCAAGCCAGCCGGAAGAGCCGGAAGAGCGCACGACACCTGACAGCAGCGACCGGACGCTCTCCTGGACGTGTTTGTCGTCGAGATCGCCGGGTTCGATCACCGGCTTGTTGCCGAGCGCGCTCGACAGCATGGCAAGATAGGCGCTGGCGCCCGAATTGGATTGCGTCGCCGAGGTCATCAGAAACTTCAGCGATCCGCTCTCGACGGCAGCGAGAATGTCCTTCATGAAGACGTCCTTGCCGATCCAGCCGAGCTGCTGCGCCTTCGACCTGCGCACGCCCAAGACCACCGGCGTCTGGGCGATCGAGGTCAGGCTCTTGACGCGGCGCTTGGTGTCGAACATGTCGACCCAGACGCTGGAGGCCGGCCAGACCACATCCTGCGTGACGCCCTGGTCGCTCTGCAGCGCCAGACCGATATCGAGCGTGCCTTCATACTTGAAGGTGCAGGTGGCGTTCTTCTGTTTGCAGAATTCTTCGAGGATCGGCTGCAGAACGGTGTTCTCCGATCCCGATACGATTGAGAAATCCGGCCCCTGGCCAAAAGGGTTGCAGCCGGCAAGGGGCAGAGCGGCAAGAAGGGCCAGGCCTGAAAGCAGTGCTCGCATCGTCATCTTGCCGATCACGCCTGGGTCATCGCCTTCTTGAGTTCGATCGTCATCTGCTCCATCTGCTGTTCGGCGAGCGCCCGCTTGCGGCGCCCCTCCTCCTGAACCTGCAGCACGCCTGATATCGTATCGATCAGATCCCTGTTCGCCTTGGCGAGCGTGTCGATATCGACGATGCCGCGCTGCGACTGCTGCTCAATGGCGATCGCCTGGTCCTTCATCATTTCGGATGCCTGGCGGATCATGTCGTTGGTGGCGTCAGTCACCGTCTTCTGCAGGTCGAGCGCCGATTTCTGCCGCGTCAGGCCGAGCAGGATCACCATCTTCTGCTTCCAGGCCGGCACCGTCAGCGCCGAAGTCGCCTGCAGATTCTCGATCAGCGTTTCGTCGCCCGCCTGAACGATGCGGATCTGCGGCAATTGCTGGATGCCGAGCTGGCGGGCCTGCTGCAGGTAGAAGACCCGCTTTTCCAGCCGGTCGAGCGCCTGCAGGCTGTCCTGATAGGTCTGCGCCTCCAGCATGCCGCCGCCGGGGCCGGTCGCCGCCGCCTCGGCTTGCGCCTTCAACCTCGGCAGATCGACGCTGCGGAAACGCTCGGCAAAAGACTTGCCGGCCTGAACATAGGCCTCGAGCCGCATGATCGAATGCCTGGTTTCCTCATGCAGGTCGTCGAGCAGCGCAATGTCGCGCCTCAGCGTATCCTTATGGCGGTCGAGCTCCAGGCCGATCCGGTCGATCTGGCCGGCCACGTCTTCGAACTCCGCCTTGAAGCGTTCGAGCTGGGCCTTGGCCGAGAGAAACATGCGACTGAGGAAACCCTTATCCTTCAGCGATGCCGGATCGAGGCTTTTCGATTTGAGGATGATGTCGGTCAGCAGGCGGCCGACATCGCCGAGGTCCTTGTTGCGGACTTCGCGCAGGATCCTGTCGGCATAATCGCTGACCGCCTGCTGGGCGCGGTCGCCATAGACCGAAATGCCGGCACGGTCGGTGATATTGATGCTATCGGAAATGCGGGCAATTTCCGCCGGATCGGCGACAACAACCGGCAGGGCAGCATTCTGAACAGTCGCGAGATCGGTGTCGGCCATGGTTCGGGCTTTCAAGCTTGCGATGCGTAATGGTCTACGCAGTCTAGCAGATAGACGTCGTCGCAATGGCTTGGCCACCAGGATCGCACCGACCCGAAAAGCAGGACGACAGACGGCGACTCAGTCATCGCTGATCGCCGAACCATAGTGAATTTTATGATACAGTTTTATGACAGGCGAGAGCCCGTCGCCTACTTGCAAACCTCGGCCTTGCGGTCGAGCAGCTCCAGCTTGGCGAGCTTGCCGGTCAGGACGAAATCACCGTAATCCATCGTCAGATCGCGGGTAATGCCGTTCTCATAGAGCTTGAAGGACATGCGGTAGACCGGCAACGCATCCGATTTCGCACTTTCGTTGAAATAGGCGATCGTCACCGGCCAGAAAGCCGTCTTGGAGAAGGCGCCGGCGTTGCCGGCATCGGCTTCCTCGGCGATCGGCGTCTCCTGCTTGCCGACGATCGTCGTCGTCGCCAGCGACTTGTCGCCGTCGTCCGAACCGTCGAAAACGCGCGCCTCGAAGAAGCGCTTGCCGTCCTTGGCGTGCTGGATCACATCGAGCATATGTTCTGTGGGAAAACGGCTTTCTAAAAGCTGCAGCTCGCGGCTCGCCGGCTGCTTGAGATCGACCTTGACACCATCAGGCTGGTCCTGCGCCGCACCGTTGACCTCTTTATCGAGCTGCTCGTCGGTGAAGGATTTGGTGTCGAAAGTGAACTTGCCGTCCTTCAGGTTTTCGAACGTCTTCGTCTGCTGATCGCTGACACGCACGCTGTCGCCGGTGTCGATCTGCGTCACGAAGCGGAAATTGGTGGTGAAGCCCTGGCAATAGCTGCCGTCGAACTCATAGACCATGCGACCGTACATGGCGGCGATGCCGGAGCGGTCCGAGGCATCCTTCAATTCCAGATCGTAGACCGCGCGATGTGCGACGAGGCCGGTCGCGATCGCAGCGCTAACCGCGGGCGCAGCCGCCCATGCATTGGCGGAAACGCTGGCGAGAAGCAGAGCGACAAGACTCGATCGGAACATTCATTAACTCCTTGGACTCGGTCGCCATGTTAATCGCTGATCGCCGAACCATAGTGAATTTTATGATACAGTTTTATGACAGGCGAGAGCCCGTCGCCTACTTGCAAACCTCGGCCTTGCGGTCGAGCAGCTCCAGCTTGGCGAGCTTGCCGGTCAGGACGAAATCACCGTAATCCATCGTCAGATCGCGGGTAATGCCGTTCTCATAGAGCTTGAAGGACATGCGGTAGACCGGCAACGCATCCGATTTCGCACTTTCGTTGAAATAGGCGATCGTCACCGGCCAGAAAGCCGTCTTGGAGAAGGCGCCGGCGTTGCCGGCATCGGCTTCCTCGGCGATCGGCGTCTCCTGCTTGCCGACGATCGTCGTCGTCGCCAGCGACTTGTCGCCGTCGTCCGAACCGTCGAAAACGCGCGCCTCGAAGAAGCGCTTGCCGTCCTTGGCGTGCTGGATCACATCGAGCATATGTTCTGTGGGAAAACGGCTTTCTAAAAGCTGCAGCTCGCGGCTCGCCGGCTGCTTGAGATCGACCTTGACACCATCAGGCTGGTCCTGCGCCGCACCGTTGACCTCTTTATCGAGCTGCTCGTCGGTGAAGGATTTGGTGTCGAAAGTGAACTTGCCGTCCTTCAGGTTTTCGAACGTCTTCGTCTGCTGATCGCTGACACGCACGCTGTCGCCGGTGTCGATCTGCGTCACGAAGCGGAAATTGGTGGTGAAGCCCTGGCAATAGCTGCCGTCGAACTCATAGACCATGCGACCGTACATGGCGGCGATGCCGGAGCGGTCCGAGGCATCCTTCAATTCCAGATCGTAGACCGCGCGATGTGCGACGAGGCCGGTCGCGATCGCAGCGCTAACCGCGGGCGCAGCCGCCCATGCATTGGCGGAAACGCTGGCGAGAAGCAGAGCGACAAGACTCGATCGGAACATTCATTAACTCCTTGGACTCGGTCGCCATGTTATAAGAACGCTTTCGGCCAAATCGAGGCTCGAAACTGTCATATTGAAGAATCTAGTCTTGATGCATAATTTTTGAAGAATTGACAACAAAAGCGGAGACGAAAATGCCCGATGAAATTGCGGCTCGCCTGATTGAGATGGGGATAACCCTTCCCGAGGCCGCCGCACCTGCTGCAAATTACGTTCCCTATGTCATCAGCGGCAATCTTCTCTACATCTCCGGCCAGCTGCCGCTCGAAGGCGGCAAGGTCACTGTCTCGGGCCATCTCGGCAAGACCGTCGACGTTGCAACGGGCCAGCGCGGCGCCGAACTCTGCGCCATCAACATCCTTGCCCAGGCGAAGGCCGCACTTGGCGGCGATCTCGGCCGCATCCGGCGCGTCATCAAGCTGAACGGCTTCGTAGCCTCGGCGCCCGACTTCGTCGAGCAGCATCTCGTCATCAACGGCGCTTCGAACCTGATTGCCGGCGTGCTTGGCGAAGCCGGAAAACATGCGCGCGCTGCCGTCGGCATGGCCGCCCTGCCGTTGAATGCGACCGTCGAGATAGACGCTATCATGGAAATCGCAGAATGACCAATGTTGCCTGGATCAGGGAACTGCCGGTCGCCCATCGCGGCTATCACGACCTCAACACGCATGTCTGGGAAAACACGCTTTCGGCCTTCTCGCGCGCCGTCGAAGCGGGCTTTGCGATCGAATGCGACCTGCACTACGCCTCCGACGCCGTGCCGGTCATCTTTCACGACGAGGATATGCAGCGTCTGTGCAACCTCAACGGCGACATCCGCGAGCGCACCTCCAGGGAACTCGGACTGATCGCCATTGGCGGCACGAGCGACAAGGTGCCGACGCTGCGCCAGCTTCTCGATCTCGTCAAGGGCAAGGTGCCATTGGTGCTGGAGCTCAAGGGCCGCGAGGCCGATGACGAAGGTTTCGCCGAAGCGGTGCTCGAGGTCCTCGAAGGCTATGAAGGCAAGGTGGCGCTGATGAGCTTCGACCACTGGCTGCTGCGCGATCTGAAGGCGCTTGGCTCACCCTACCCGCTCGGGCTGACCGCCAACGGCAACACGCCGGAAGAGTTAAAGGCGCATGAAAAGGCGATGGAAATCGGTCTCGATTTCATCTCCTATTATTATGACGACCTGCCGAATGCCTTCATCACCGGCGAACGCGAAAAGGGCATTCCCGTCATCACCTGGACGGTGCGTGACGAAGAGGCGCGCCGACGCACATTCGCCAATGCAGACCAGATGACCTTCGAAGGCTTCGATCCGCGTGTGGCTGTTTGACGCTCGCTTTTTGGCCAAGATCATGCGCAAACTGCTGCATAATTCCTTAAACCGGATCGATTTGAGGACAAAATTATGCCGCAACTCAAAGTGTTACAGCGTCCTTTGCGCGTCTGAAAAGATGCGCGGCGCTGTAAGGCAGAGCCGAGACTATCCTCCCACAGGCTTCGCATTTGTTCCATGACTGATGAACTATCCATTCGCGTAGAACGCTCCTTCACCGCGATTTCCCCGGAGAGCTGGTCCAGGCTTTCCGGGGCCTCGAAGACCTGCGCTACGATTGCCTACAACCCTTTCGTTTCGCACGCCTTTTTATCGTCGCTGGAAGAATCCGGCTCGGCCGACGCAGAGACGGGATGGCTGGGCCACCATCTGCTGCTCGAGACCGGGCGCGGCGAACTGATCGGCGCCCTGCCCGGCTATCTCAAGAACCACAGCCAGGGCGAATATGTCTTCGACCATGGCTGGGCCGACGCCTTCGAGCGGGCCGGCGGGCGTTATTATCCCAAACTTCAGTGCTCGATCCCGTTCACCCCGGCGACGGGCCCGCGGCTTCTTGTCGCCGAGGGTCTGCAGCGGCTGCCGATCCAGAGCGCGATCGCCGAAAGCCTGAAGGAGGTGGTGCGCCGGCTCGGCATCTCCTCGGCCCACATCACCTTCGTGCCGGACGAAGAGATCGGCGTCTTCGAGATGGACGGCTATCTGCACCGCACCGACCAGCAGTTCCATTTCATCAATGACGGCTATGCCAATCACGAGGAATTTCTCGAAACGCTTGCCTCGCGTAAACGCAAGGCATTGCGCAAGGAGCGCCGCGCCGCCCTCGAAAACGGTATCAGCATCGACTGGCTGACCGGCCGCGACCTGACGGAACGCATCTGGGATCAATTCTTCAAGTTCTACATGGACACCGGCGGGCGCAAGTGGGGCCGGCCCTACCTCACCCGTAGGTTCTACTCGCTGATCGGCGAACGCATGGCCGACGATATCCTGCTCGTCATGGCCAAGCGCGACGGGCGCTATATCGCCGGCGCGATCAACTTCATCGGCGGCGATACGCTCTACGGCCGTCACTGGGGCTGCATCGAGGATCATCCCTTCCTGCATTTCGAGGTCTGTTATCACCAGGCGATCGACTTCGCGCTTTCGAAAGGGCTGAAACGGGTCGAGGCCGGAGCGCAGGGCGAACACAAGCTCGCCCGCGGTTACCTGCCGGTGACGACGCATTCCGCCCATTATGTCGCGCATGCCGGCCTTCGCCGGGCGATCGGCGATTACCTCGCCCGCGAGCGCGCCGATGTCGAACAGATGAGCGAGTTGCTGAGCGAGCACAGCCCTTTCCGCAAGGGCGAACGTCAGCAGGAGGATTGACGCCGCCGCACCGGCCGCGCTACCCGAGCAACGACGCATTTTCCTTCAATCGGAATCGATTTAGGGATGAAATTATGCAGTAATTTCATAAAGTGCCACAGCATCTTTGCGCGTCTGAAAAGCCGCGCAGCGCTGTAGAAAACGAGGAGATTTCGTGATGACCAGCCCGGCCGCTTATGACGACAACAACATCTTCGCCAAGATCCTCCGCGGCGAAATCCCCTCGCACCGCGTCTACGAGGACGAGCATACCGTGGCCATCATGGATGTGATGCCGCAGGCGCCGGGCCATGTGCTCGTCGTTCCGAAGGCGGCGTCGCGCAATATTCTCGATGCCGATCCAGCCACCCTCACCCACGCAATTACCGTTGTCCAGAAGATCGCCAATGCGGTGAAGGACGTCTTCGACGCCGACGGCGTGTTCGTCGCCCAGTTCAACGAGCCGGCGGCCGGGCAAACGGTATTCCATCTGCATTTCCACGTCATCCCGCGGCATGAAGGCATGGCCCTCAAGCCGCATTCCGGCAAGATGGAGGACGGCGCCGTGCTTGCCGGCAATGCCGAAAAGATCAGGGCAGCACTGACTTAAGGTCGACCCAGCCAATATCACGCGAGGGCGGCCTCACCAGTGACACTCCCGTCCTTGTTGAACGGCGATTTTCTGGATATATTACCGGAAATAAGCTGAAGGTGCATCGTGACCAGTTCGCAAAAGCGTGCCATTCAAAATTATCGATCCCGCCTCGGCGAGCGTGGTATGGCGCGCTTTGAGGTGATTGCGCTTGACAGCGACCGAGATCTTATCCGCTCCCTTGCTCGGCGCCTTGCGGAAGAAGGTCCGGATGCCTCGCGTTTGCGTGCGGTCGTCAGTCAATCGATTGCCGGCGAGCCTGCTCCGAAAGGCGGCATTCTGGCCGCGCTTCGCCGCTCTCCCATGGTCGGCGCTGACCTCGACCTCACGCGCCCTCGCGAGGAAGGTCGCAAAGTCGACCCTTGATGCGTTATCTGCTCGACACGAACATTCTCAGCAATGTCACCAAGCCGGCGCCATCGGAGCCCCTTCTGGCCTGGATGGCCGTTCAGACCGACGCAGACCTCTTCATTTCCTCCCTTACCGTCGCCGAGATCCGACGCGGCGTTCTTGAGAAGCCTGCCGGCAAGAAGCGCGATCAGTTGGAGGCATGGTTTTCAGGGCCGGAAGGTCCGCAGGCCCTATTTGCCGGTCGTATTCTCGCATTCGACGAGAAGGCCGGCCTGATCTGGGCACGGCTGATGGCTGATGGCTGATGGAAGGGCCAAAGGCCGACCACGCAGCGGCCTCGACATGATCATCGCGGCTGTCGCCGAGGCCAACGGATGCATTGTCGTCACGGATAACGAGAAAGATTTCGACGGGTTGGATAACGTCAATCCGCTGCGATATCCTTCATGACCGGCATACCCATCCCATCGTTCCCGTTGACGCTCTTCTCTACTGAATTTCGTACGCACCTCTGAAGGAACAAGATCATGATCCGCCATACTGTCGCGTTCCGCCTGAAGCATGAAGCCGACTCGGCTGCAGAAACATCGTTCCTCGCCGACGCGCTGGTGCTTGCCAAGATCCCGAGCGTGCGGAATTTCGAACAGCTTCGGCAGACGAGTCAAAAGAATGATTTTACCTTTGGCTTTTCGATGGAATTCGACGATCAGGCTGGCTACGACACGTACAACCGCCATCCCCTGCATGTCGCCTTCGTGCGCGACCGCTGGGTGCCCGATGTCGCCGATTTTCTCGAGATCGACTACACCAGGCTCTGAAAAGGGCATGCAGACCCGGAAACGAAAAAGGCCGCGGGTGACGCGGCCTTTCCCAATTCGGTGACATTATCTTACTTCTTGCGTGGAACCTTCGGAACCGCGCTTCCCTTCTTCGGGGCATCGCGGACCTCGGGCTCGGCCTGCGGCACCGCTTTGGCGCGGGTCTTGCGGGCCGCCTTCGTCTTCAGCTCGCCGTCATTCCCATCATCGCCTTCGGGATGCACCACCTCGGCTTCGGGCTTCGGCTTGATCGGCGCCGTTTCCGAAATGGCTTCGAGCACGATGCCGGGCTTGCCGTCTTCCTTCGGGCCTACGGTGACGTTCACGACGCCGCCCTTCTTCAGCTTGCCGAAGAGGATTTCGTTGGCGAGCGGCTTCTTGATCGTATCCTGAATGACACGGGCAAGCGGGCGGGCGCCCATCTTCTCGTCGTAACCCTTTTCCGCCAGCCAGGCGATCGCATCCTCGTGCAGGTCGAAGGTGACGTTCCTTTCGGAAAGCTGGGCCTCCAGCTGCATGATGAACTTCTGCACGACCTTGTGGATGACGGCCGTCGGCAACGCCGCGAAAGGAATGATCGCGTCGAGACGGTTGCGGAATTCAGGCGTGAACAGGCGGGTGAGCGCCTCCTCGTCCTCGCCGGTGCGCTTGGACGAGCCGAAGCCGATCGCCGCCTTGGCCATTTCCGACGCACCCGCATTCGTCGTCATGATCAGGATGACGTTGCGGAAGTCGATCTTCTTGCCGTTATGGTCGGTCAGCGTGCCGTGGTCCATGACCTGCAGCAGGATGTTGTAGATGTCGGGATGGGCCTTCTCGATTTCGTCGAGCAGGACCACGCAATGCGGGTGCTGGTCGACGCCATCAGTCAGAAGACCGCCCTGGTCGAAGCCGACATAGCCTGGAGGTGCACCGAGCAGACGGGAAACCGTGTGCCGTTCCATATATTCCGACATGTCGAAGCGCAGCAGTTCGACGCCGAGCGACGATGCCAGCTGCTTTGCCACCTCGGTCTTGCCGACGCCGGTCGGACCGGAGAAAACATAGGCGCCGATCGGCTTGTTCGGCTCGCGAAGACCGGCACGCGCCAGCTTGATCGAGGTCGAAAGGGCTTCGATCGCGATATCCTGGCCGTAGACCACCGAACGCAGTTCCTGCTCGAGATTGGCGAGCACGGCTTCGTCGTCCTTGGAGACGGTCTTCGGCGGAATGCGCGCCATCGTGGCGACCGTTGCCTCGATCTCCTTTTCGGTAATCAGCTTGCGGCGCTTGGACGGCGGCAGCAGCATCTGGGCCGCACCGGTTTCGTCGATCACGTCGATCGCTTTGTCGGGCAGCTTGCGGTCGGAGATGTAGCGGGCCGACAATTCGACGGCCGACTTGATGGCATCGTTCGAATAACGCAGGTGGTGATACTCTTCGAAATAGGGCTTCAGGCCCTTCATGATCTCGATCGCATCATCGATCGACGGTTCACTGACGTCGATCTTCTGGAAACGACGGACCAGCGCACGATCCTTCTCGAAGAACTGGCGGTATTCCTTGTAGGTGGTCGAACCGATGCAGCGAATCGCGCCCGATGATAGGGCCGGCTTCAGCAGGTTCGATGCATCCATCGCGCCGCCCGAGGTGGCGCCGGCGCCGATCACCGTGTGGATCTCGTCGATGAAGAGCACGGCGCCCGGATATTCTTCCAGTTCCTTGACGACCTGCTTCAGGCGCTCCTCGAAATCGCCGCGGTAGCGCGTGCCGGCGAGCAGCGTGCCCATATCGAGCGAGAAGATCGTCGCATCGGCGAGGGCTTCGGGAACCTTGCCTTCGACGATGCGCTTGGCAAGGCCTTCGGCGATCGCCGTCTTGCCGACGCCGGGATCACCGACGTAGAGCGGATTGTTCTTCGAACGGCGGCACAGGATCTGGATGGTACGGCTGACCTCGGCGTGACGGCCGATCAGCGGATCGATCTTGCCGCCCTTGGCCTTCTCGTTGAGATTAACGCAATAGGCCTTGAGTGCATCCTGCTGCTTCTTCGGGCCGCCCTCTTCCTCTCCGCCGCGCGCCGTCGGCTTGCTGCTTTCGGCTTCGTCTTCGGCGCCGCGCGGGGGACGCACATCCGACGCGCCCGGCCGCTTGCCAATGCCGTGGGAAATATAGTTGACGGCATCGTAGCGGGTCATCTCCTGCTCCTGCAGGAAATAAGCGGCGTGGCTTTCGCGCTCGGCGAAGATGGCGACGAGCACATTGGCGCCGGTCACCTCTTCGCGGCCAGACGATTGCACGTGGATGACGGCACGCTGGATGACGCGCTGGAAGCCGGAGGTCGGCTTCGAATCCTCGTCATAACCGGTGATCAGGTTGGAAAGTTCGTTGTCGACATATTCGACGAGCGTCTTGCGCAAGGTGTCGAGATCGACATTGCAGGCACCCATGACCGCAGCCGCATCGGCATCGTCGATCAGGGCGAGCAGCAGATGCTCGAGCGTCGCATATTCGTGGTGCCGCTCGTTGGCAAAGGTCAGTGCCTGATGGAGCGCCTTCTCTAAACTAGGCGAAAATGTTGGCACGTTCAGATCCTCACTTCTTTTCCATGACGCATTGCAGCGGATGCTGGTGCTGCCGGGCGAAGTCCATCACCTGGCTGACCTTCGTTTCCGCTACCTCGTATGTGAATATTCCGCATTCGCCGACGCCGTGGTTGTGGACATGGAGCATGATGCGGGTGGCACTTTCACGATCCTTCTGAAAAAAACGCTCCAGAATATGGATGACGAATTCCATGGGAGTGTAGTCGTCATTCAAAAGCAGTACACGATAAAGATTGGGCTTCTTGGTCTTCGGCTTGGTGCGCGTGATGACCGAGGTTCGATTTGCGTTGTCCCCGTTCCTTTCGCTGTCGTTCTGCATCCGGATCGGCTTTGCGATCATTGTCATTCATTCCTCAAGCAATCCAGCGGAGCATGGGAGGGTGCTTTTCCCGCCGAATATCTGAAACACTAACTTAGTTCATAATAGGCTGATTTTAAGCCCCCTGTCAGACACTGCAATCAAGAAATGGCCGGCATGCACGGGAAAGACTAAAAAAGTCCCCGGCCGATCCCATGCGGGCGCTGCAGCGAAAGTGGAAACAAAAAGACCGGCTACAGATGCGTAGCCGGTCCTCGTTTTTCAATATGTAGCGCAGGTTGCGCCGTCAAAATCGATTCATGCAGCAGCAGGCGTCGCCGAGGGCGCCGACTTGGCGGTCTTGACGACGGCAGCGGCGACCGGCGCTTCATAGGGTTTGTAGGCTGATTTGGCGAGATCGGCATACATCTCACCGAGCTTCGTCGTCTCGGAGACAAAGCCTTCAAAATACGCCTTGACGTAGTTCGTCTGCAGCTCGAAAGCGGCCTCGAAGCTCTTGACGCCGGCCAGGGTTTCGAAATGCGTCACCGCGTCCTGAAAGGATTTCTTCGAATATTCAGTGGCTTCAGCGGCGATCGCCTGAAAACCCTTGGTCGTGTCGGAATAGGTTTTCACGGCCGTGTCGACGGCTTCCTTGCTCTTCTTGTTAGCATCGTCAAAGTTGAACATAAGCCATCCTCCGTTGGGCTGTTGGTGGCAGCAGGGTAGCTGCAACGCAAAAATAGTCAAGTAGTCTTGTGCGCCGCACAACATCCACTGGTTGCATTACAATAATATAACAAAGCCCGCGCGCCGGGGCACGTACGTCTTTAACTGATTTTGCTAAAATATATCAGAATGCCGCAATCAGAAGTTTTGAATAAATTCTCGTTTCGAATCGAAAAAACGAAAAAGGACCGAACGGATCGCGCCGTTCGGTCCTTTTGAAGCTTTCGAACGCGATCAGAGATCGACGTCGAGGATCGCCATCGAAAAGTTGTAGGATCGGTCGCCGTCCTCGTCATCGATATAGACGACACCCAGAAATTCTTCGCCGAGATAGACTTCCGCAGAATCATCCTTGCGCGGACGCGCCTTGACGATCATCTGCGGATTGAACATGCGCTTGAAATAGGCGTCGAGCTTCTTGATTTCTTCTGGCTTCACTCTGTCATCTCCGTAAGCGGTCTTGATTGGCCGCTTCTTGCACAGGAAATGCAGCGGTGTAAAGGCAAGGTTGCCGTTTGCTCATGGCCCTCCCCGCTCGGATCCCGCCGACTTTTCCTATCCTTGTTTCCAACGGGCGCTCAGATATCGGCGCCGATCACCTGGTCCATGTTGCGCGACGGCTCGGAACAACCGGCCTCGCCGACGACCTTGGCCGGCACACCCGCCACCGTCTTCTTGGGCGGCACCGCCTTCAGGACGACGGAGCCGGCGGCGACACGTGAGCAGTAGCCGATCTCGATATTGCCGAGGATCTTCGCACCGGCCCCGATCATGACGCCGGAGCCGATCTTCGGATGGCGGTCAGCGCCCTCCTTGCCGGTGCCGCCGAGTGTGACGCCGTGCAGGATCGAGACGTTGTCGCCGATGACGGCCGTCTCGCCGACGACGAGGCCGGTGGCGTGATCGAGGAAGATGCCCTTGCCGATACGGGCGGCCGGATTGATGTCGGTCTGGAAGACGCTGGAGGAGCGGCTCTGCAGATAAAGCGCAAAATCACGCCGGCCGCGGTTCAGCAGCCAATGGGCGAGACGATGCGTCTGCAGCGCGTGGAAGCCCTTGAAATAAAGCACCGCCTCCATGAAGCGCAGGCATGCGGGATCGCGGTCGTAGATCGCCTGGATATCGACACGCAGGATGGAGCTCCAGTCCGGCCAGTCGAGGAGCATTTCCTCGAAGGTCTGGCGAAGCAGGTTCGCCTGCATGTCGGGGTGATCGAGACGTTCGCAGATGCGGTGGATGACGCATTCCTCGAGCGAATGGTAGTTGATTACCGTCGAATAGAGGAAGGCGGCGAGAACCGGGTCCCGTTCGGCGGCGAGCCGGGCTTCCTCGCGCAGGCTGTCCCAGATGGGATCCATCACCTTCAGCGGATGGCCTGTGTCAAAAGCACGAATGTCAGTCTTTGCGACCATCGCCGCTCTCCTCGTTGCCGGAAGGAATGCCGTTTTCGGAATGCCAATATATAGAGGAAAACGCCAATAACATAAATGGGTGCCGTCGCCATGGTTTTTTAGCATGGTTTTTCGGCATCACGATGTTGTCAGCGATGGGCGCCCCTTGCATAGAAGGCCAGAACTGCCTGCTTGAAAACCCTGTCGCCGACGGCGAGCATATGATCGCGCCCTGGAATATCGAGCGCTTCGGCATTTTGCATCAGCGCCGCCAATTCCTGCGGCGAGCCGGCGATATCATCCTTGGTGCCGACCCCGATCAGCGTCGGCATATCGAGCTTGGCCATGTCGGAGCGGGCGACGAGATCGCGCGAGCCGCGGATACAATCGGCAAGGGCGACGCGGTCGCTCTTCGTCTGCTCGGCGAAGGCGCGGAACATGCGGCCGCGGACATGAGTCACCGCGTCCAGCGATGGAGCCAGAAGTGCATCGGCAATCGGGTCCCAGTCACCGACGCCGTCGGTCATGCCGATGCCGAGGCCGCCGAGCACCATCGAACGGACGCGATGCGGATTGGCAAGCGCGGCAAAGACGGAGATGCGGGCGCCCATCGAATAGCCCATGACGTTGGCTTCGGGGATGCCGAGATGATCCAGCAAGGCAATAGCATCGCCGGCCATGACCCAGGGACGATAGGCTTCGGCATCGTGCGGCTTGTCGCTTGCGCCGTGGCCGCGATTGTCGATGGCGATCACCCGGTAGCCGGCATCACCAAGCGTCTTCAGCCAGCCCGGATGCACCCAGTTGACGTTTGCGGTCGAGGCAAAGCCGTGGATCAACAACACGGGGACGCCGGCCGGATCGCCCTCATCGAAGAAGGCGAGCTGCAATCCATCATGGGTGAAGCTTGAAAATGTGGGCGTATTCAGGTTCATCGGGCCTTCCTTTTTGGCGCGACCATAGTCGAGCGGCCTTTCATCGTGAAGCCAAAAACTGTGGCTAAAAACTGTGCCTGGCGCGGCGCTTTGGCTCTACACATTTGCGGCGAAGGCTTATAAGGTTCGCGCACATTTCAAAGCATTCGGAGAGCGACATGGCCGGCCACAACATTCCTCACTTCCAGAACGACGGCGGTCACCGCGTTATCGAAGTCGGCGTCAAGGAATTCATGTGCACCGGCGCTTCGGCTCCCTTCGATCATCCGCACATCTTCATCGACATGGGCGACGACAACGAGAAGGTCTGTTCCTACTGCTCGACGCTCTATCGCTTCAATTCCACGCTCAAGCCGAGCCAGACCAATCCGGCCGGTTGCGTTTTCCACGTGAAGGCGGCGTAACGCGTCCAGATCCGGATCGGACGGACAATGCCGGTCGAACATGCCGCCATCATCGGCGCCGGGATATCAGGGCTGACAGCTGCCCTTGCGCTTTCGCGCCGGGGCATCAGTTCGGAGATCTTCGAGCAAGCGGGCGAACTCACCGATATCGGCGCCGGATTGCAGGTTTCGCCGAACGCTTCCCGGATCCTTGCCGAACTCGGTATCCTTGAAGGACTGTCAAAGGTCTGGCTCGAGCCCGACGCGATCCGGCTGATATCGGGCAGTTCGCTGCGCCAGCTCGCGGCGGTGCCGGCCGGCAAATTCGCGCGGGAACGCTGGGGCGCTCCCTATGGCGTTCTGCACCGCACCACATTGCAGAAAGCCCTTTTGGCTGCGGTTGCGGCCGATCCGCTCTGCCGGCTTCACCTCGGCGTGCGGATGGACTTGACCTTACCGCCTTTCGAGCGGGCGGCCGATGTCGTGATCGGCGCCGACGGCGTCTGGTCGAAGCTGCGGCAATTCGTTCCGGGCAGCCCCTCGCCGCGCTTTTCCGACAATATCGCCTACCGCTTTACGATTGCCGAAACGGAGGCGCCCGGTTTCCTCGACCGGGCAAGCGTTTCGGCTTTTCTCGGCGGCTCGGCGCATCTCGTCTGCTATCCGCTGAGGGAAAGCGGCAGCTTTAACATGGTGGCGATCACCGCCGGCAATATCGCGCCGCAGGCCTGGCAAAGCGAAGCGACGGCCGAGCAGCGGGCGCAGCTGCGGGCGCGCCTTTCCGGCTGGAACACCGCGATCGTCTCGCTGCTCGACAGAAATAGGAAGCTGACGTTCTGGCCGCTGTTCGAAACCACCGCGGGTTCCTGGCAGGACGGCCGAAAGACGGTTCTGATCGGCGACGCCGCGCATGCGATGATGCCTTTTGCCGCCCAGGGAGCGGCGATGGCGATCGAAGACGCCTACGAACTGGCGGCGTTTCTTTCGAACCGTCCCGTGGCGGAAGCGCTGGCGCGGTTCGAAAGACATCGGGCGCCGCGCATTGCGAAGCTTCGCCAGCGTGGCGCCTTCAACCGGTTCGCCTATCATGCGAAAGGGCCGATCCGGATCGGCCGCGATCTCGTGCTCGGCCTCAAGCCGTCGCTGAGCCTCGCGGCAGATCTCGACTGGATCTACGGCTATCGGGCTGCCGATCTGCCTTGAGGCGCGACCAGCGACGACAAAGCGTGTCTGGTCAGACGACGCTTGCCGCCGCAAAACCCCGTTCGATATCGGCCTTCAGGTCGGCCACGTCCTCGATGCCGATCTGCAGGCGGATGACCGGACCGTCCGTCGGCGCCTTGGCGACCTTGCGATCGTTGAGATAGGCATGCAAGGCGAGGCTTTCAAAGCCACCCCAGGAATAGCCGAGACCGAAAATCCTGAGCGCGTCGAGGAAGGCATGCGCCTTTGCTCTGGACTTCTCTGGGCCGTCGGCGGCCAGCACGAAGGAAAAGATGCCGCTGGCGCCTTTGAAATCGCGCTTCCAGAGATGGTGAGAGGGGAAACTCGGCAGGGCCGGATGCAGCACGCGGGCGACGTCGTCCCTGCCCTCCAGCCATTGCGCGATATCAAGCGCGCTTTCATAGTGCCGCTCGAGGCGCAGGCCCATGGTGCGCAATCCGCGCAGGATCTGGTAGGCATCATCGGGTGCGCCGCAGATGCCGAGCACACCGTTTGCTTCCTTCAGCCGCTCCCAGTGCTCGGCATTGGCCGAAACCGTTCCGAGCAGGATGTCGGAATGGCCGGACGGATATTTCGTCGATGCGTGGATCGAGATGTCGACGCCGTAATCGAGCGGCCTGAAATAGACCGGCGTCGCCCAGGTATTGTCCATCATGACGACGGCGCCATGGCGATGCGCAACCGCCGAGATGGCCGGAATATCCTGCATTTCGAAGGTATTGGAGCCCGGAGCCTCGGTGTGGACGAGCTTCGTGTTCGGCCGGAACAGCGTCTCGATGCCGGCGCCGATCTCCGGATCGTAATATTCCACCTCGACGCCGAGGCGCTTCATCATCGTGTCGCAGAAATGACGCGTCGGGCCATAAACCGAATCGACCACCAGCGCATGATCGCCGGCAGCAACGAAACCCAGGAACGGTATGGTGACGGCGGCAAGGCCCGAGGGTACGAGGATCGTGCCGGCCGAGCCTTCGAGTGCGTCGATCGCCTCGCAGAGCGCATCCGTCGTCGGTGTGCCGCGCGTTCCGTAGGTGTATTTCTGCGTGCGCGTCTCCATCGCCCGGGCGTTCGGGAACAACACCGTCGAGGCGTGCACGACCGGCGGATTAATGAAGCCGTGATAGTCGAAGGGGTCGTTGCCGATATGGGTCAGGCGGGTATTGATGCCGGCATTCTGCAGCAAGCTGTCTTTGTCTTTCATGTCGGGGATAGCCTTTGCGAAAGGTCGCGAAACCAGACTTTTGGACGCCCGACCGTTTCGGGTCAACCCCTTGAGGATCGGTTGGAGGGCGACGATCCGAAATGATGGAAATTTCGATTTTCGCGTTATTTTTCCGCAACCGGACGCCTATTTCCTAGTCAACCGCCCATGAATGCAGCGCTATCTGCCAAAATGTTGCATTTCGCCGCAATTATTGGGCGCGACACTTGACCGTAGTGACATTTGCGACTGTGATAGGGTCACTCGCGCCGGGAGGGTGTCGAGACAATGGGGAGGCGGCACGGATTGTCGGCACGCACTCTCCACAAGAAAAGATAAGACAACGGAAAAGGTTGGGAAAATGAAAAATAAGCTCCTGTCGGCCGCCATCGGCGCAGCAGTTTTGGCAGTTGGCGCCTCGGCCGCCTCCGCCACCACTCTCTCAGACGTCAAGGCAAAGGGTTTCGTTCAGTGCGGCGTCAATACCGGCCTTACCGGCTTTGCCGCACCTGACGCTTCCGGCAATTGGGCCGGCTTCGACGTCGACTTCTGCAAGGCCGTCGCTTCGGCCGTGTTCGGCGACCCCACCAAGGTCAAGTACACGCCGACGAATGCGAAGGAACGTTTCACCGCTCTGCAGTCCGGTGAAATCGACGTCCTCTCTCGCAATACGACCTGGACGATCAACCGCGACACCGCACTCGGCTTCAACTTCCGTCCCGTCACCTATTATGACGGCCAGGGCTTCATGGTGCGCAAGGGCCTGAACGTGAAGTCGGCTCTCGAACTCTCCGGCGCCGCAGTCTGCGTGCAGTCGGGCACGACCACGGAACTGAACCTCGCCGATTATTTCAAGACGAACAATCTGCAGTACAATCCGGTCGTCTTCGAAAATCTTCCTGAGGTCAACGCGGCCTACGACGCCGGTCGTTGCGACGTTTACACGACCGACCAATCCGGTCTCTATTCGTTGCGTCTGACGCTGAAGAATCCCGACGAACACGTCATCCTTCCTGAGATCATCTCCAAGGAGCCGCTTGGCCCGGCCGTCCGTCAGGGTGATGATCAGTGGTTCGATATCGTTTCCTGGACGGCTTATGCGCTGATCAATGCCGAAGAGTTCGGCATCACCCAGGCAAATGTCGACGAGATGAAGAACTCGCCGAACCCGGATATCAAGCGCTTCCTCGGCAGCGAGACCGACACCAAGATCGGTACCGATCTCGGCCTGACCAATGATTGGGCCGCCAACGTCATCAAGGGCGTCGGCAATTATGGCGAAATCTTCGAGCGCAACATCGGTCAGGGCAGCCCGCTCAAGATCGAACGCGGCTTGAATGCTCTGTGGAACAAGGGCGGCATCCAGTACGCACCGCCGGTTCGCTGATCGAGCACTGGCATGAAATCCCGGGAAGGCGGCCGAGCCGCCCTCCCATCTTCCAAAAAGTAAAAAGAAAGCCCGAAAACGGGCACAAGGGGATTGGCGCGGCATGACGCATGGGGCTGTGGATAGGACACCTTTGCATGACACCGGCTGGAGTTTCCGGTCGGCAATGTACGACCCGAAATACCGGAGCATATTTTACCAGCTTCTAACAATCGTTGTTCTCGTGGGCTTTGTATGGTGGGTGGCCCACAACACGGCCGTGAACCTTGCCCGCAGCAATACGGCATCGGGTTTCGGCTTTCTTCGCGGCCGCGCCGGTTTCGAAATCGGCCAGTCGCTGATCACCTTTTCGAGTGACTCGACTTATGCGCGCGCACTTCTCGTCGGTATTCTGAATACCTTGCTGGTGGCGGTGACCGGTATCTTCACGGCGACCATCATCGGCTTCCTGATCGGGATCGGCCGGCTGTCGCGCAATTGGCTGATTGCCAAGCTCTGCACGGTCTATGTCGAGGTTTTCCGCAACATTCCGCCGCTGCTCGTCATCTTTTTCTGGTATCTCGGCGTTCTCTCCGTCTTGCCGCAGCCGCGCGAGTCGGTGGGTCTGCCGTTCAGCATGTACCTCAACAACAGAGGACTAGCCTTCCCGAAGCCAATCTTCGAGACGGGCATGATAGCGGTCGGCATCGCCCTCGTGATTGCGATTGTCGCCACCATCATCATCGCGCGCTGGGCCCACAAACGCCAAGCCGCAACCGGCCAGCCGTTCCACACCGTATGGACGGCGATCGCGCTGATCGTCGGCTTGCCATTGCTGGTCTTCGTTGTCTCCGGCTTTCCGCTCACCTTCGACGTTCCGGTTGCCGGAAAATTCAACCTCACGGGCGGCTCCGTCGTCGGCCCCGAATTCATGTCGCTGTTTCTCGCTCTGTCCTTCTATACCGCCTCGTTCATCGCCGAGATCGTTCGCGGCGGCATTCGCGGCGTTCCAAAGGGACAATCCGAAGCAGCCGGCGCGCTGGGGCTGCATCCGTCGAGCGTGACGAGACTTGTCGTGGTGCCGCAGGCGCTGCGCATCATCATCCCGCCGCTGACGAGCCAGTACCTCAACCTGACCAAGAACTCCTCACTCGCCATCGCGATCGGTTTCTCGGATCTCGTTGCCGTCGGTGGCACGATCCTCAATCAGAGCGGTCAAGCGATCGAGATCGTCTGCATCTGGGGTATCGTCTATCTCAGTTTGAGCATTCTCACGTCGCTGTTCATGAATTGGTTCAATGCCAAGATGGCACTGGTGGAGAGATAAGATGTCGGTTGCCGATAAACCCTTCGTCAGAACGTCCATCCTTGCCGCCGAACCGCCGCCGCCCGGCGAGAGGGGAGCCGTCGCCTGGATACGTCGCAATCTCCTGGCAACTCCGAAGGACGTGATGCTGACAATTCTGGCTCTTGCGCTCATCGCATGGGCCGTGCCGCAGCTCGTCAACTGGTTGTTCATCCAGGCCGTGTGGTCCGGTCCGGACCGCACATTCTGCGCGACGACGCTCCAGGGCGGCATCCAGCCTGACGGCTGGAGCGGTGCATGCTGGGCCTTCATCAGCGCCAAGTACGATCAGTTTATCTTCGGCCGCTACCCGCTCGGTGAGCGTTGGCGGCCGGCGATCGTCGGGATCCTGTTCATTGTGCTGCTGGTTCCAATGCTGATTCCGTCGGCGCCGCGCAAGGGCCTGAACGCCATTCTTCTGTTCGCCGTCCTGCCGATCATCGCCTTCTGGCTTCTTCACGGCGGCTTCGGCCTCGAAGTGGTGGAAACTCCACTCTGGGGCGGGTTGATGGTGACGCTCGTCCTGTCCTTTGTCGGTATTGCCGTCTCCCTACCCGTCGGCATTCTGCTTGCGCTGGGACGCCGCTCGAAGATGCCCGTCATCCGGATGCTTTGCGTTACCTTCATCGAGGTCATTCGAGGCGTTCCGCTGATCACCGTTCTGTTCATGGCAAGTGTCATGCTGCCGCTTTTCCTTCCGACAGGCTGGAACGTGGACAAATTGCTCCGGGCGCTGATCGGTGTGTCGATCTTCACCTCGGCCTATATGGCGGAAGTGATCCGCGGCGGCCTTCAGGCGATCCCGAAGGGACAGTTCGAAGGCGCCGATTCGCTTGGCCTCGGCTATTGGCAGAAGACCCGGCTGATCATCATGCCGCAGGCCATCAAGCTGGTCATCCCGAGCATCGTGAACACCTTCATCGGAACGTTCAAGGACACGTCGCTGGTCACCATTATCGGGATGTTCGATCTGCTTGGCATCGTCAAGCTGAACTTCTCCGATTCCAACTGGGCAAGCGCCGTCACGCCGATCACGGGTCTGATCTTCGCGGGCTTCATCTTCTGGCTGTTCTGCTTCGGCATGTCGCGCTATTCAGGCTTCATGGAACGCCATCTCGATACCGGCCACAAACGATAAGAACGCTACAACGATAAGAATGAGGGAAAATAGTCATGGCTGAAGCTCCAGCGAAAAAGCTCACCGTTTCCGCAACGGAAGTGGCGGTCGAGATCGTCAACATGAACAAGTGGTACGGCGATTTCCACGTGCTGCGCGACATCAACCTGAAGGTGATGCGCGGCGAGCGCATCGTCATTGCCGGCCCGTCGGGCTCGGGCAAGTCGACGATGATCCGCTGCATCAACCGCCTGGAAGAGCATCAGAAAGGCAAAATCGTCGTCGACGGCACCGAGCTCACCAATGATCTGAAGAAGATCGACGAGGTGCGGCGCGAAGTCGGCATGGTGTTCCAGCACTTCAACCTCTTCCCGCATCTGACGATCCTGGAAAACTGCACGCTGGCGCCAATTTGGGTCCGCAAGATGCCGAAGAAACAGGCCGAAGAAGTGGCCATGCACTTCCTGAAGCGGGTCAAGATCCCGGAACAGGCCAACAAATATCCGGGCCAGCTCTCCGGCGGCCAGCAGCAGCGCGTGGCGATCGCCCGGTCGCTGTGCATGAACCCGAAGATCATGCTGTTCGACGAGCCGACCTCGGCGCTCGATCCCGAAATGATCAAGGAAGTGCTGGACACCATGGTGGGTCTTGCCGAGGAAGGCATGACCATGCTCTGCGTCACCCATGAAATGGGCTTTGCCCGCCAGGTCGCCAACCGCGTCATCTTCATGGACCAGGGCCAGATCGTCGAGCAGAACTCGCCGGCCGAATTCTTCGACAATCCGCAGCACGAACGTACCAAGCTGTTCCTCAGCCAGATCTTGCACTAAATCGAAGCGTCCTTTGAAAAGACCCGCCGCGCCTTCCGGGTCGGCGGGTCTTTCACGTTCAGCGGGAGGCTGTCGCCCGCAGCAGGCTGCAGAGACCGGCAAGACCCGAATCACCGCCGGAGGCGGAGATGTCGGCGCAACGGACGAGCATCTTGCGCTGCTCATTGACAGGCCTCGCCTGGAAGGCCTCCAGGGTGCGGATCTGGGACGCGCTGAGGCTGCGCTCAGCCGCGGGTCTATCGCTGCTGCCTGCCCCGTCTACCCTGCTGATGACGGGATTGGCGTCGATACCATTACCGCTGCCGACCGAGGCCGTGGCGTTGGCATCGAGCCCATCAGAACCGCCGGTGCGTGCATTGAGATCGGCATTGACGCCGCGCCCGCCCCCGATCCTGGCGTTGGCGTCTGCATCGAGACCGTTGCCGCCACCGACACTGGCATTGACATCGGCATCGATGCCACCGCCGGCATTGGCGGTCGCATCGGCATTGACCCCGTTCGAGTCGCCAACGGAAGCATTGGCATCGGCGCTGATGCCGCTCCCGCCGCCAATCGAAGCCCCGACATCGGCGCTGACGGCATTGCCTGCATTCACCGACACACCGACATCGATCGCACGCGCACTGCCTGCCGGCATGGCAAGGAGGGCGCAGGCAGATGCGAAGACTGCAAAGGAGAGCCTATAGTTATGGGTCATGTTTTCTTCCGTTTCCATTCCGTCGAACGATCTGCCCGGCGGTCGAAAATCGAGGAACGCGCGTGCCTTCGATCAATAGGACGCCTGCAACTACAGGACGTCCATGGCAAGGCAACGTGAAGAGATGACGAATGTTTCACGACAGTGCGCGGCAAGTCGGTTCGGCGGCGTATAATGATGTTTCGCGGTTATTGAATTCCGAATTGCCCGACCGACTGTGCCAAAAGCGGGCATGTCTGATGACAGTTGGAGGGCTGCTGAAGTATTCCCTCCGTTGGCGCAGCAACCTTCAGCCGGCGGCGAATAATCCGATCGCAGCTTTTCCTTATGATCGACCACAGCTGTCGCGGGTATTGGCTTTTCCACCAGCGATTGAACATGCTAAAAATAACTGCCTTTCCGCCTGGATATATCAAGCGGGAAGTCCATGTTTCAGCATGTTCTCATCTGAGGGAACTGGAGGTTTAAAATGGGTATTTTCGACAAGATCAAACATGCAATCTTCGGAGAGGCGAAAGCAGCCGAACCCGTTGCTGCCGGCGCGCCGAAGACAGAGCCGGCGCCAGCGCCTGCCTCACCGTCGGCAGCCCCCAGTCCGGCGCCCGCGGCCCCTTCCCCGCAGAGCAAGCCGGTCCCCACTGCCACCGCACCAGGCACAGCTACAGTCGATATCGTCCCGATCCTCGACGCGGCGGTAAAGAAGAGCGGTCAGAAACTCGATTGGCGCCGCTCTATTGTAGACCTGATGAAAGCCGTCGGGATGGATGCGAGCCTGACCGAGCGCAAGGAACTTGCCGCTGAACTCGGCTATACCGGCGACACCAACGATTCCGCAAAAATGAACATGTGGCTCCACAAGGCACTGATGAAGCGGCTTTCGGAAAATGGCGGCAAAGTCCCGGCCGATCTCCTGGATTGATCGATGACGCATCGCTGCCGCTATTCTGTGGCGGCAGCGATGCGAGCAACGTCTCGGGCAGATGCGGACGCCGGAACAAGGCGTCCCTTGCCCGTAGGCGCTGGAACCAATAATGTTTGGCTCGATACTTCGATAATCGATCAGGGGAGAATTAAATCCGATGAGATTGATGGCAGTCGTTGGTGTTGCACTGAGCCTGGGCTGTATATCGGCCGCAGAATCTCCGTCAAACTATCAATCCTATAGCGGCATTCGGGTCGATACGGACCCGGTCCTCCTGGCTCGATACGACAAGGCACTCCAACGCTGCGTGCCGGAGGCAAGCTCATGGCGACGAGGCTCGCCGGACCCGCGAAGCCTGCATTACAACGCGGCTCTCAGAAATTGCCTCTATAGGCGCAGCTTCGTCGACAGAGGCGTCCACGCCTACCCCATCCCCCAGGTCTACTTCGATCATTTCCTGGATCGCTGAGAAGAGCCGCGCCCTTCTGAGGCCTGTCAAACAGAAACCCCGCCATTTTGGCGGGGCTGTCTTCAATCGCGATGCTGCAACCTCTGCATAGTTCCTTAAATCGGAAAGACGCGCGGCTTTATAGTCAGCGTTTGCTGCCAGCTGGCGGCCGACCCTTGCCCGCCGGGCGATTGCCGCTTCCGGACGAGGTCTTGGCATCATTGCCCTGACCGAAGTTGGTGCCGCCGAGATGGCCACCGCCGCTGGTATTGGCAACCTGGCGCTGCGCTTTGCGCAACAGTGCCTCTGCATTGGTCTTGCTCATGAAATCTCCTCAATGGCTGGAAAACCCAGCCGGAATGCCGCCACTGACATCCGCGGTCAAAGACCGAAGGCATATCAGGCAGCGACGATGGGTGTGGGCGGAGGCTTGTGTCGATCAAAGAATTGCCTGCGTTCATGACGATCCCCCCTCAACCGGCATGACGATCACCTTCCGGCGGCTGCCGGACGGCGCAGAAATCGATTTTGAAAGGAAAGATCAGCTGGGACGCCAGGGCGCAAACCAAGCTCGACAAGCAATTTCGATAGATGAATCAATATGACGGCAATGTGTTTAAAACAAGTTCCCGGCTTCCTGACTGGAGAGGCGTTGTTGCCGACTGCTTTTGCCGATTCATAGGGGATAGTCATCCTGCAGCGCCGGTTGGAACACTTCTTGCAGAGTTACTAATATGTTTATGATGCAAGGACCAAATGTCATGAATCGGTACACATCGCATCAGTTTCCCGCACTGAGGATCCTCATGAGCGGCCAGGAAAAATACAGCGTCGTCAGGACCCTCGGCGACGCAGCCACCATGCTCATTTCCGAATGGCCCGGCGATGACGGCGAGGAATATGTCGTGGCGGTGAGGACATGCCTCGACGCCATCCGCGGAACCACGCCCCCGGGCGCCGCGCGGGAAGCACTGATGAGAGCGGCTGATGAAGCCGGCATCCGCTACCTCTCGGTCGTTCACTGAGATCGCTCGAGCAGATTCCAGGGAAGAATTTGCGGAAACGCTCGAGCAGTAATGGTCTCGTCCTCCGCTACGCAACTGATCGCGGTCGAGCCGCTTACTATGCCCTGCCAAAAGGACCGGAAGACATCGAAATCGAGCTCCGACCCTGTTACGGGCTGGATGGTTTCATCCGCGCGAAGAAAGTCACCGTGACGTTCCATCCAGGTCGTCGTGCTGACGACAAACTAACTGCCGCAGCGATCCCTTGAGGCAATCTTTGCTTCTCGACTTTGTTTTCTGCCCAACTCATAGCCTGTCCTTGCGCTTCTCCTGTGACATCAGTTGGCTGGCGAATGCAGAGGAGAGCGCGTCGTCGGCATATCCAAACGTACCGGCTGTTTTCACCTCCATAGCGGCGCGCATCAACGCACCCAGCGCGGCCCGCGCGAAAGAGCCGCCGACACTCACGCGGCGCACGCCGACGCTCGACAGTTCGGCAACAGAGTATTTTCGCCCTTTCAAACCCATGACCACGTTGACTGGCTTGTCCACGGCTGCACAAACGGTTCTGATTGCCTCGATGTCAGGCAAGCCGGGTGCGTAAAGCACGTCTGCCCCAGCGGCCGAAAACGCTTGCAGCCGTTCTATGGTGTCGTCTAGATCTGGTCTCTCCCAAAGATAGTTCTCCGCCCGCGCCGTGAGAAGGAAAGGCAGACCGCGTGCAGCCTCTGCTGCAGCATGGATGCGCTCGACGGCTTGCGACAGATCATAGATCGGGGCAGCAGAATTGCCTGTTGCGTCTTCGATCGACCCGCCGACAAGTCCAATTTCGCAGGCCAAGCGGATGGTTTCCCCACAGGTTTCTGGCGACGCACCGAAGCCATCTTCAAGATCAGCAGAGACAGGAAGATCAGCAGCGCCAACGATCTCGGCAGCGTTCTCAAGAACCTCATCCCGTCCAAGGCTCGCGAATGAATCCAACTTGCCTTTGGAAAAGGCGTAACCCGCGCTGGTGGTCGCGAGTGCCTCGAAGCCAAGGCTCGCGAGAAGGCGAGCCGAACCGGCGTCCCACGGGTTCGGGATGACAAAGGCACTGTCCCCTTGGTGAAGCGCCTTCAGTCGCTCAAACTTGCCCCTTTGATCCATAAAGGCCTCCCCTTGCCCGTCACTGAGGCTGAGATTAACACCACGAGAACGAAATGTGAACGCATTGCGCGAACTTGCTTCAGAGAGAATAGCGACGATGCGTTATTGGTGCGCATTTCCGTCACTCTCACGCGCTGGACTAGACATGAGTCCGCAGCAGAGGCCGAAACTGATTACGCGGTCTTGGTTTGTCCTTTTTGGAAATACAGCCATTGAAATCATTGCGTAATTTGCCAGCCCTTCCAACACGCCTGGGCATCTCGCGGCATTTGAATTGGGCATATTCACTGAGAACGCACAAAAAAACCCGCCGAAGCGGGCTTTTTTCGAACAGGTTGACGTCAGACCGACAAGCCGGCTTGCGCCAGTTCTGACCGTCTGTAGAAACGGGCGATGAACCCTTCCGGCGCCAGTTCCGACCGCCCTTTGGATACCTGAGAGTTCCGTGGTTCTGCCGGGACGTCGGCTTCCAATAGATGTGTGGTATTTGCGCCGCGAAGCGGGGTTTACTCCCGCCGAGGAAAACACCGGTTACGAGACGGGCGGCGTGCAGACCGCCCTCCACAGATCGTCCTTCCAGTCATCGCCTCCCGCGCCCGATGTTTGCACGAGATAGTCAATACCTCGGACGGACACCTTGGCTGGATCGCCACATTTAACGAATGCTCGGTGCTTTCCCGGATCGCTGTAACCAGCACCCGCAGCATTGTCTTGCGAGAGTGAGATCAGGACATCGAAATCGTATCCAGCTTGCTCTGCGGTGTGGTTGCTTAAAAGGCCAAGGCTAACAACGGTGTCATCGTCGAAATGAGCCGTGTGAAAAATCAATGGTTCCGCTGCCTTCGCATTGGAAACCAATGACAGCCCGACGACAAAAAACATGGTCAGAAACCAACGCATTCACCCCTCCCGTGGTGCATGCGGACGATAGATTATACCACTTCGACGGCCGGGCTGCTATCCATTCTGCTGTAGGAGCAGGCCATGGAAGTACAGTTACGCAAATGCGCTCGACGTGATCGCGTTTGGCTACGCGAAGCACACCATCCAGTTCGATCACTATGTGGAAAGAAACCGGCGTCCCACTCCCACATTGTCCTCTCTCCCTAATCAGTGATCGCCATACCATGGGCAAGCAACGAAAGTTTCTCTATGGAGAGTACATTGGAGGTTCCCACGACCAGGAAGTCTGTACGTGAATTTCACCGGCATTGGCCCGATGAGGTCAAGGCGCAGATCGTGTCGGAGAGCCTTTGGACCGATCGACATTCAGGATTCCCAAATCCGTTGATCACTGGTTCATAGGGTACCGTGTGAAGCGCGGAGGCCTTTGATGGGAGTGAAGGCCAGTTGAACGAGGCGCAATGGTCGAGAATTACGCCTTTGTTGCCAGGCAAGGCCAGCGATCCACGGAGGCGGTTGAGGAAATTGCGAAAAGGCCTCTGACGAAGGGCCAACTCACCGGCGACGAGGTCTTCCCTGATCAGCTTGACGTTCGCCAACGAGACAGCAGGGTGCGAAGTCCGTGCACGATCGCTTCACGCTGAGCGAGCTCAAAAATCGGAAATGCCCAAATCAAATGCCGCGAAGTGTCCAGATCAGACCGCGCAGGGACAAACCTTTTCGGCAAAATCACGAAACCAGCTATTACCATGTGTATGGACACTTGAAATGATGGCGACCCCTGCAGGAATCGAACCTGCGACAACCTGCTTAGAAGGCAGGTGCTCTATCCAGCTGAGCTAAGGGGCCGTCCGGCGGCCGCGTCTCACGAGCGCGACCGGAAGCGGCATATCTGGACCAGAAATCTCAATGCGTCCAGGGCTGCGTGCGCGTATAGCGGAAATTGTCCGGATAGGCGACGACCTGGCGAACCGGATCCTTCGGTGCGATGACGCGGTATTCGATGCCGCTGCGCTGGGCGTAGGCTTCGGCGAGTTCCTGCGTTTCGAAGGTGAGCTTCACCTGCTGGCGCATATCGCCCGAGGAAGTGTAGCCCATGATCGGATCGATCTTGCGCGCCGACTCCTGATCGTATTCAAGCACCCAGAGATGGGTCTTGGCCTTGCCGGACTGCATGGCGGTCTTGGCTGGACGATAGATCTTGGCAGACATGACTGCAGCGTCTCCGACTATGCGGGCAGCGCCCGCCTTTCATGGTCTCAATCCCGTTGCCGGCCCGTTCTCGGGCCTTGGCATCATCGCTGAGGATAATGCCAAGAGATGAATTTTGCTTAGCCGCGAATCCCCGCATTTTCAAGAAAAAAGGCGGTGTGCGACACGGCTGCCGACTCCGTTCGCATGACGGCCGACACCGCCTCCCTTTCAAATCCGGGGATTGCCGGCCGGATTTCGCAATATTTCCGCTTGTCTCACCTTGTGATCACAACCTGATTGCCGCTGCCTTCCCTCGGCACTAGTTTACGGCTCAATCGATTTCAGTGGATTTGCAGCTCATGATGAGACGTTCGGCGGAGTTCAATGCCATTGTCATAGGCGCTAGCATCACGGCGTTCTTCTACGTTGTCATCAGCTACGCCCAATATATCGGCCTGATCGCCCACGGCTAAGGTAGCCTTGTGCTGACGTACAATTGCGCCAGGCAGACCGAACTGGTGCGCCTGGCAAGCAGGCTGGCGGCCTATCAAGATTTTTCTGTCTGCATCCACAGGTCCGGCGAGGAATCTTCGGCCAGAGCTGGATTTATGGGTTGCGACGGCGAAGTGAACCGTGTATCTCCCCTGCCATTCACGGCACGGAGTGTAGCGCAGCCTGGTAGCGCATCTGGTTTGGGACCAGAGGGTCGGGAGTTCGAATCTCTCCACTCCGACCATTCAAATATCCCGATATTGTTCAATTCCTTGACAGGCGCACCCTGCTCGTGGTCGCGCACCCTCACTTCGCCTTCTTCGTTGTCGTGGCGCTGACGATCCTGTCGCCGGGCTTGATTCCGAGTTTGGCAACGATGCCGGCGTTGAGTTCGACGACGTATTTCACCGCAACCATCGAATCGATGATGTCGCGCGAATAGGGCACTGCCTTTTCCTTGATGTGGCGGATCGTGCCGGTGTCGTCGGCAAAAAGCATGTCGAGCGGCAGGATGGTGTTTTCCATCCACATGGTGACGCGCCGCGGCTGGTCGAAATCGAAGATCATGCCGGCATCATCGGCCATCACCTTGCGAAACATCAGGCCGTGGGCGCGCTGATCCGGGGTCGAGGCGATTTCGACGGTGAAATGCAGCACCTTGCCCGCAGCGGTCTGGATCAGCAGCGGCTCCTTGTCGAACCGCATCCCCTCGTCAGCCAAGGCCGGCAGCGCGACCATGAAAAAAAGCGCCAGGATGGCGCTTCTGAAAGCATCAAATATGATTAGGCCGCGCATGTTCAGTGCGACCGGCTTGCCGGGCTCGGAACGTCGGGATGGATCTCTGCGGCCATCAGGCCCTTTTCGCCGTCGCCGAAGCGGACGAGAACCACCTGGCCGGGGCGGAGCTCCGTCAGGCCGAAGCGGCGCAGCGTCTCCATGTGCACGAAGATATCTTCGGTGCCCTCGCCGCGCGTCAGGAAGCCGAAGCCCTTGGTGCGGTTGAACCACTTGACCAGCGCACGCTCGAGGCCGCTCGTCGCGGTGACCTGCACATGGGTGCGCACCGGCGGCAGCTGCGAGGGATGAACCGCGGTCGACTGGTCCATTGAGAGGATCTTGAAAGCCTGGTAGCCGCGCTCGCGGCGCTGGATGAGGGCGACGATGCGCGTTCCCTCGAGGATCGTCTGGTAACCGTCGCGGCGCAGGCAGGTTACGTGCAGGAGAACATCCTGCATGCCATTGTCGGGCACGATGAAGCCGAAACCCTTGGCAACGTCGAACCACTTGACGACGCCGGTGATTTCAACAAGATCGACCGCCTCTCCTGATAGCTCGTCGAGATCGGAGTATTCGTTCGATGAAATCCTGTCAGCCATTGTCGCCAGCCCCTCGAATACGCGTCACACTGTTACGGTTAACTGATTCTTGTAATCAAGATTAACATCTTGGTAACGGATAAGCGCAAGTCCTAGTTTTCGGTTATTCCCAGGTGCACATTTTATAAAGATGACTTGCCCGAAGCTGACCTCGGCTCGCCGAAAAAAGCTAGCCCCAATAAAGGAGTAAATAGAATGCGTTATCTTCATACAATGGTGCGCGTCAAAGACCTCGACGCCTCACTCACCTTTTACACCACGCTTTTCGGCCTGGAGGAGATTCGCCGCCACGAAAACGAGAAGGGCCGCTTTACCCTGGTTTTCCTGGCTGCTCGCGACGATCTCGACCGTGCGCGCAGCGAAAAAGCCCCCTGCCTCGAGCTTACCTACAATTGGGACACGGAAGATTATAGCGGAGGACGCAATTTCGGCCACCTCGCTTATGAGGTCGACGACATTTACGCCACCTGCCAGAATCTGATGGACAACGGCATCACCATCAACCGGCCGCCGCGCGACGGCAACATGGCCTTCGTGCGCTCGCCCGACGGCATCTCGATCGAAATCCTGCAGAAGGGCAACCCACTTCCGGCCGCCGAACCCTGGTCTTCGATGGGCAATACCGGCGCCTGGTAAGGGTTTTCGCCGCAAGGCTTTTGCGAGGCTTGCGGCTTTTTCGATTTCGGGTCCGGCCGGCGCCTCGGCGCTTGCCGCGATCCCACGCCGCAGGCAATCTCCGACGACTCGAAGCGGACGAGAAGCGTTTTCGCCAATTTTCCGCATCAACTGGAGACTGTCGCTTGCGTAAGATGCTGATGCGGATGCCCGTGACGGGCGCTTTGCTGATCGCCACCTCGGTGCTGGCGCTGTCCGGATGCGCGTCGGACAAGAAGGCACTCGATTCGGCGGCGGTGGTTCCGGCTGTGCCGGCCGCAGCACCGCAGCTGGCCACGGCAGCGCCTGCAAGCCCTGCCCCACGTTCGGTCTATACCGATCCCCGGCTCGTCAACGTCTCCGGCGTCCAGGGCGCGCCCCAGGTCGTGGCACAAGATCCGAATGCAGCCGGCCCGCCCGCTGGCTCGGCAACGGCGGCGCCTGCCAATATTGGCGGGCTCGTCCTGCAGTCGACCCGGATCAACGCGCAGGCGATGAGCATCTTTTCCGATCACCAGCCGGCGCCGCAGAACAACAGCACGTCCACCGTCATTCAGCCGCAGGTCTATGTGCCGGTGGAAGGTGCAGCACCTGCGCGAAGCAGCGTCTACAGCCAGCCGCCCGTGTCCCAACAGCCGGCGGAGCCGGTGCTGCCGCAGCAATCCTCGCAGAATAGCAGCACGCAGCTTGCGCCCGTGCAGACAGCGTCGTTGGCGACGGGCAGCATTCCGACCTCGACGATGAACGCGCTCTACAGCGCGCCGAAGCAGAACCTGCTCGGCAGCCTCTCGGGCCTGCTGCACAAGGCGGCCCTGCCCGGCATGACGCGTATCGCGCCGAACGGGCTGCATCTCCAGAACGACAAGGTCGAGGTTGGCTGCTTCAAGCCCGACCTCTTGAAAGTGATCAAGACGGTCGAAAGTCATTTCGGCCGGCCTGTTATCGTCACCTCCGGCTATCGCGACGAAGAGCACAACCGCCTCGTCGGCGGCGCTGACGAATCGATGCACAAGAGCTGCGAGGCCGCCGATATCCAGATCGACGGCGTGACGAAATGGGATATCGCCGCCTATATCCGCTCCTTGCCGGACCGCGGCGGCGTCGGCACCTACTGCCACACGGATTCGGTTCACCTCGATACCGGCAAAACCCGTGACTGGAACTGGGGCTGCGGCGGCAAGCGCACACCGATAGCGACGGCAAGAGCGATCTGACGGCCGCGCGGTTTTCGCATTACGTTACGGCAGCGCCGCCTCGTCTCGTTAAAGAAACAACCGGCAGCCTATTGATTCAGCTTCAATAATCAGCTTCTCAAACGCACTCGGATTTCCTGTCATTTTTTTGAAAGAAAACCGCAATTCCGCTTGCGGGATTCAAAACGCCTGACTATAAGGGCGCCACCACGAAGGAAGCGCCCTTCGTCTATCGGTTAGGACACCAGATTTTCATTCTGGGAAGAGGGGTTCGACTCCCCTAGGGCGTACCACTTTCTCTCCATATAGAAGCCAACACTTCCGCTTGCAGAAGCCGGCGCGCACTCCTATTTTAACGAGGCTGCCTGCGCCCTTCGTCTATCGGTTAGGACGACAGATTCTCATTCTGTAAAGAGGGGTTCGACTCCCCTAGGGCGTACCATCCTGATGATAGGCCGTCGTCATTCGATCGACGTCGGCCGGCCCTGTCGGTCCCCTCGAGGAGAACCCTTCGGTTCGCGCGACGCTGCCCATCCTAGCCCGCCGGTTTGATTTGTCTCCGCTCCGCCGTAGCCTGCGCCGTGATTTTCCACAGCCGAAATAAATCGGCGAAAACGATGATTTTTTCGCGCCTTGGCGCTTGCGGCCTTCGAAGGCGCTGACTATAAGGGCGCCACCACGAAGGAAGCGCCCTTCGTCTATCGGTTAGGACACCAGATTTTCATTCTGGGAAGAGGGGTTCGACTCCCCTAGGGCGTACCACTTTCTCTCCCTTGACACTTTCCATCGCCAGCCTCTTGCGCGGCCACTCTATTTCGTCGGCGCTGCATCGCAGACGCGCAGCTGGATGCGGCGTGCGCCCTGGTAATGGTCGGCACCGAGCGAACCGGCGACATGCAGGCTGGCACCACGTGAATTGATGAGAAGATTGCCGAGCGGCGTATCGGCGGCGCGGAAGGCGATGCCGTCGAGCCGCGATCCGTCCATCGCCTCCAGCGTCACCTTCACATGTTTCTCACCGACTAAGCGGGCGTCTCGCACCCTATGCGCCGGCACGGCAAAGAGCGGCTGTGCATGGCCCGAACCATAGGGGCCGGCCGCCTCCAGGCGGTCGATGAGTTCGAGGGTGGCCCCGCTTGCTCCGATCGCGCCGTCGATCTTCAGCGTTTCGTTGGCGACGAGGCTCGCCACCGTCCTCTCGGCCTTCTCCGTGAAGAAGGTCCTCAGCCTGCCGAGATCGGCGCGCTCGACCGTCAGACCCGCGGCCATGGCGTGGCCGCCGCCCTTGACGAGCAGACCCTCGTCGACCGCAGCCCGGACCATCCTGCCCATGTCGAAGCCGTTGATCGAGCGGCCCGAGCCGGTGCCGCGGCCGGAGGGATCGAAGGCGATCGCGAAAGCCGGGCGCTTGAATTTCTCTTTCAGCCGCGCCGCGATCAGCCCGACGATGCCGGGATGCCATTTCTCATGGGCGGTGACGATGACGGAGGCGCCCTCGCCGTCGCCATATTCGGCGAGCGCTTCGGCTTCGGCCTCCTGCAGCATGATCACCTCCATCGCCTGTCGCTCGCGGTTGAGCTCGTCCAGGCGCTGCGCGATCACCTCCGCCTCGCCAGCGTCGTCGAGCGTCAGCAGCCGGCTTCCGAGTGCCGCATCGCCAATCCGCCCGCCGGCATTGATGCGCGGGCCGATCAGGAAGCCGAAATGATAGGGTGTCACCGGGCCGGCGAGCCCCGCCTTGCGGAACAGTGCTGCCAGTCCGGCATTGCTCTGGTGGCGGGCAGCGACCAGCCCCTTCACGACATAGGCGCGGTTGAGACCCTTCAGCGGCACGACATCGCAGACCGTCGCAAGTGCCACGATATCCAGCCACTGCAGCAGGTCGATCGCCAGGATGCGCTTGTTACCGGCCGCGCGCAGCAGCCGGAGCGTCGCGACCAGCACCATGAAGACAACGCCGGCGGCGCAAAGATGCCCCTGCCCCGAGAGATCGTCCTCGCGGTTCGGGTTGACGAGCGCATGGCAGGGTGGCAGCTCATGTGTCACCTGGTGGTGATCGATGACGACGACATCGATATTGCGCGCGGCTGCGGCGGTAAGCGCCTCGTGGCTGGTGGAGCCGCAATCAACGGTGACGATCAGCTGAGCGCCGTTATCGATCAACTGATTGATCGCCGCCGGATTGGGGCCGTAACCTTCGAAGACGCGGTCGGGAATATAGATGTTCGCCCTGACGCCGAAATGGCTGAGAAAGCGAAACATCAGTGCGGAGGAGGCTGCGCCGTCGACGTCGTAGTCGCCGAAGATCGCGACGCTCTCGCCGCGCTCGATCGCGCGCAGGAGGCGGGTCGCGGCCTTTTCGCAATCGGTCAGCTTATGGGGATCGGGCATCAGGCTGCGGATCGTCGGATCGAGGAATTCGATCGCCTCGTCGACCGTCACGCCGCGCCCGGCGAGCACCCGGGCGATCAGATCCGGCAATCCGTGGATCTGCGACATGGCTAGCGCGCGGTTCTGCCCTGCCTGGTCGAGCCGCGCCACCCAGCGATTGTCGAGCGCGGATTTCTCCACGCCGAGAAACGCGCGCTGTACGGGGTCGACGAGATCTGCCATGCCACACTCCGCTGACTTCATCTACTCTTTCTACAGGAGCAGCGGAGATAACATAGCGATGGATTTGCAGACACGGATTTTTACCAGAATACCGCCCAGACGATCAGGGCGATGCCGGTTATCTGCACGAGAATGACGGAAAACAGGGTAAGAAGAATGGCCCAGTTGCGGCCTTCAGGACTTTCGTCGTCATCAGGGGCCTCGCTGGAGGCCCCGGGGATTTGGTAACGAACCACATCACGGTCCGTTTCGGGAACTTCCTCAAACACACCAGGATGATCGGGAGGTTCTTCTTCCGAACGACCATACCCCTTCCCGGCATGGCTGTCCTTGTTCACGATATTCTCCAAAGCCGGCGACTCCCTCTCCCGGCTTATTTATATCAATGTTTCGGTATCTGTTAATATAAGTTTTCGTGAGAGCGGCTAAACAGGCATAAAAAAACCCGCCCTGCGTGCACAGAGCGGGTCAGCCATCCCGGATTGTCGCAAAAAAAGAGGTCAGCCTTCCTCTTTCGGCCGCTCGATGCGAATCACCTGCGGCTCACCGAAGAGATAACCTTCCGACTTGATCGAGACGACCGCCTTGCGCACCGAGTCTTCCGTCGTCGCATGGGTGACGAGAATGATCGTCTGGTGGTGCGATGGCGCCAGGTGCTGCTTGGAGCGCTGGACGATCGATTCCAGCGAGATGTTGTTTTCGGCCATGCGGGTTGCGACGCTGGCAAAGACGCCGGTGCGGTCGAGCACGGTCAGGCGGATGAAATAGCCGCCCTCGTGGCTCTGCATCTGCGCCTTGCGGTAGGGTTCCAGCGTCGCTGCGGGATGGCCGAGCACCGGCACGCGCTGGGCGCCTGGCTGGCTTTTGGCGATATCGGCGATATCGCCAAGCACCGACGAGGCCGTGGCATTGCCGCCGGCGCCAGGGCCGACCATCAGCAGTTCGCCGAGCACGTCGGATTCGATCGCCACCGCATTGGTGACGCCGTCGACCTGGGCGATGACCGAATCGACCGGCACCATTGTGGGATGGACGCGCTGCTCGATGCCTGTATCGGTGCGCTGGGCAACGCCCAAGAGCTTAATGCGATAACCGAGCTCGGCCGCGGCGTGGATATCCTCGATCGAGATGTTGGTGATGCCTTCGAGATAGATGTCGTCGGCCGCGATCTGATTGCCGAAGGCCAGCGTCGTCAGGATGGAAAGCTTGTGGGCCGTGTCGTTGCCCTCGATATCGAAGGCTGGATCGGCCTCGGCATAACCCAGCCGTTGCGCCTCCTTGAGGCATTCGGCGAAGGAAAGCCCCTCCTTCTCCATCTTGGTCAGGATGTAATTGCAGGTGCCGTTCATGATGCCATAGATGCGCGAGACGGAATTGCCCGTCAGCGATTCACGCAGCGCCTTGATGACCGGAATGCCGCCGGCGACTGCCGCCTCGAAGTTCAACAGCGACCCCTTCTCCTCGGCGATCGTCGCAAGCTCGACGCCGTGATAGGCAAGCAGCGCCTTGTTGGCTGTCACCACATGGAGACCACGCTGGAGTGCCGTACGCACCGAGATGTTGGCAGCCCCTTCGGCGCCGCCCATCAGCTCGACGAAGACGTCGATATCGCCTTTTGCGGCAAGCTCTTCCGGCCGGTCGAACCAGGTAACAGTGGAAAGATCGATGCCGCGGTCCCTCGCCTTGTCACGTGCCGAGACGGCCGTGATGGTGATCGGACGCCCGCAGGTGACGGCAAGCTCGTTGCTCTTCTGCTGAATGATGCGGACAAGCGAGGCGCCAACGGTGCCCAAGCCCGCAATGCCGATTTTGAGGGCATCTGCCATGGATCGATCCTGAAATGTCTGTGTGGCGGCAGCCGCATGACGCGGCTGCCCAACGGTTGGATTAGCGGTGTGCGTTCAGCGAGATGACGTTGTGCATCGTCTCGTCTGCCGTCGACATGAACTTCTTGATGTTGCGCGCAGCCTGGCGGATGCGGTGTTCGTTCTCGACAAGTGCCAGGCGGACGTAGTCGTCGCCCATTTCGCCGAAGCCGATGCCCGGGGCAACAGCGACGTCGGCCTTCTCGACCAGCAGCTTGGAGAATTCCAGCGAACCGAGATGACGGAACTTTTCGGGGATCTTCGCCCAGGCAAACATCGTCGCAGCCGGCGGCGGCACGTCGAACCCGGCTTTGCCGAAGCTCTCGACCATGACGTCGCGGCGACGTTTATAGACGTTGCGAACTTCCGCAATGTCGGAACCATCGCCATTCAGCGCATGCGTCGCCGCCACCTGGATCGGCGTGAAGGCGCCGTAGTCGAGATAGGACTTGACGCGGGTAAGCGCCGCGATCAGCCGCTCGTTGCCCACGGCAAAGCCCATGCGCCAGCCGGGCATGGAGAAGGTCTTCGACATCGAGGTGAACTCGACCGTCACGTCCATTGCGCCCGGCACTTCGAGAACCGACGGCGGCGGGGCGCCGTCGAAGTAGATTTCCGAATAGGCGAGGTCGGAAAGCACGATGATGTCGTGCTTTTTCGCAAAGGCGATGACGTCCTTGTAGAAATCGAGCGTCGCGACAAAAGCCGTCGGGTTCGAGGGATAGTTGAGGATCAGCGCCAAGGGCTTCGGGATCGAATGCCGGACGGCACGTTCGAGCGGTTCGAAGAAGCTCGCATCCGGCTCCACCGACATGGAACGGATCACGCCGCCGGCCATCAGGAAGCCGAAGGCGTGGATCGGATAGGTGGGGTTCGGGCAGAGGATCACGTCGCCAGGCGCCGTGATTGCCTGCGCCATGTTGGCGAAGCCTTCCTTGGAGCCCAAGGTGGCGACCACCTGGGTATCCGGGTTGAGCTTGACGCCGAAACGGCGGGCATAATAGGCGGCCTGGGCGCGGCGCAGGCCCGGAATTCCTTTGGAAGAGGAATAACGGTGCGTGCGCGGATCCTGCACGACCTCGCACAGCTTGTCGACGATCGACTGGGGAGTGGGAAGGTCGGGGTTTCCCATGCCGAGATCGATGATATCGGCGCCGCCCGCTCGCGCGCTTGCCTTCAAACGGTTGACCTGTTCGAAAACATAAGGCGGCAAACGCCGGACTTTGTGAAACTCTTCCATCTCATTCCCCATGGAAAGGCGGCATTTCGGGCCGCAGTCGAAGTTCGTTCCGTCTCCCGGCGGCTGCGACACGAACTTCAGAATCGCAACGCCGTATTCATCAGACCCAAGCGACGCGGCGAATCTTTGACGGAAAGGCCGCGAAACGCGCTTTATCGGGAAAATTGTATCTTCCGATCCTTGTCGAAGGCTTTGCGTCCAAATCGCCTGAAAGGCAAGGTCTATTTGGAGATTTCAGACAGCGTATCGGTGCCGTGCTCGGCGGCGAGACGCCGCATTTCGGCGACCTTGGCCTGATATTCGGCTTCCGAGATCGCGCCTGCCTTGCGCCGGGCGGCAAGTGCCGTCAGCTGATGCTGCAGTTCGGCCGCCTGCTCGTCGCTCATCTGCACATTGGCGGCGGTCAGCGGCGCGCCGAAATTCGGATAGCCGTCCGGGTATTTTGCCAGGCCGCCCTCGGCCGCCTCGCCCTTGGTGGCCGGCATGACGACGGCGGTCGGTGCCGCTCGCTTCGCGGCGGCTGCGGCTTTTTGTTCCGCCGTCAGATTGCATCCGGCAAGAACCATCGCCGCCGCGGCGCAGATCAGTGCGGTGCGGTTGAAGGTTGCGATGCGCCGAATGCCGTTCTTCGTCATGCCTCAAAAATCCAGTTTTGACTGCTTCGACTGTTAAATTTGTCGCAGCCACAAAGCAATAGCATGAGCCGACGCGGGTGGAACTTGTTTTCTCGTTCGATCACGATGTACAACGAATGGATAAAAAGAGTGGTGCTGCCGCCGGAGGAAATGGTGACCGACAGCAAGCAGGAGAATGGCGGCAAGGCCGGCTTCGACGCGACCGATCTCGATCCCTATCTGTTGAAGGATCCTGAGGCCATGGCGATGAATTTCGCTCGGGCGCTCGAAAATCTCGGACAAGCAGCGTCTGCCTGGCTTGCGCCGCGCGAACGCGGCGAGATCAGCGAAAGCGCCGCCGATCCGATGACCGACATGGTCAAGACGCTTTCCAAGGTCACCGAATACTGGATTTCCGATCCGCGCCGCACCTTCGAGGCACAGACGCAGCTGATGTCCTCGTTCTTCGGCATCTGGATGCGCTCGATGCAGCGCATGCAAGGCATGCGCGGCATGCAGGGCGATCCCACGCCTCCCGAGCCGGACACCCGCAAGGACAAGCGTTTCTCGGACGAGGACTGGGAGAAGAATCCATTCTTCGATTTTCTCCGCCAGGTCTATTTCGTCACAACCGACTGGGTGGAAAAGATGGTGTCGGAGACCGATGGTCTCGACGAGCACACCAAGCACAAGGCCGGTTTCTACGTGAAGCAGATCACGGCAGCGCTTTCGCCGACCAATTTCATCGCCACCAATCCGCAGCTCTACCGCGAGACGATCGCGACCAGCGGCGCCAATCTGGTGCGCGGGATGAAGATGCTGGCCGAGGATATTGCTGCCGGACATGGCGACCTTCGTCTTCGCCAGACCGACATGACGAAATTTGCCGTTGGCCGCGACATGGCGCTGACGCCAGGCAAGGTGATCGCCCAGAACGACATCTGCCAGATCATCCAGTACGAGGCTTCGACCGAAACGGTGCTGAAGCGGCCGCTTCTGATTTGCCCGCCCTGGATCAACAAGTTCTATATTCTCGACCTCAACCCGCAAAAATCCTTCATCAAATGGTGCGTCGACCAGGGGCAGACGGTCTTTGTCATTTCCTGGGTCAACCCGGATGCGCGCCACGCCGACAAGGACTGGGCGGCCTATGCCCGCGAGGGCATCGATTTCGCGCTGGCAACGGTCGAGAAGGCGACCGGCGAAAAGGACGTCAACGCCGTCGGTTACTGCGTCGGCGGCACGCTGCTGGCGGCAACACTGGCACTGCATGCCAAGGAGAAGAACAAGCGCATCAAGACCGCCACACTCTTCACCACCCAGGTCGACTTCACCCATGCCGGCGACCTCAAGGTCTTCGTCGACGAGGAGCAGCTTGAATCGCTCGAAGAGCATATGCAGGCGGCCGGCTATCTCGACGGTACGAAGATGTCGATGGCCTTCAACATGTTGCGCGCCTCCGAGCTGATATGGCCTTATTTCGTCAACAACTACCTCAAGGGCCAGGATCCCCTGCCCTTCGACCTGTTGTTCTGGAACGCCGATTCGACCCGCATGGCAGCGGCAAACCATGCCTTCTACCTGCGCAATTGCTATCTCAAGAATGCGCTGACGCAGAACGAGATGATCCTCGACGGCAAGTCCGTGTCGCTGAAGGACGTCAAGATCCCGATCTATAATCTCGCCACCCGCGAGGATCACATCGCCCCTGCCAAGTCCGTCTTCCTCGGCAGCCGGTTCTTCGGCGGCAAAGTGGAATTCGTCGTGACCGGCTCCGGACACATCGCCGGCGTCGTTAATCCGCCCGACAGGAAGAAGTATCAATTCTGGACGGGCGGCCCCGCCAAGGGAGACTACGAGACCTGGCTCGAGCACGCGACGGAGACTCCGGGATCATGGTGGCCGCATTGGCAGGCCTGGATCGAGACGCATGACGGCAGACGCGTGCCGGCCCGCAAACCTGGCGGCGATGCGTTGAACGCGATCGAGGAAGCGCCGGGAAGTTATGTGATGGAGCGCGCCTGAGAAGGCCCAACACATCTCTTTTTGAGACGTCGAGAGACAGAGCGACACCGCGTAAACAAATTAGAAACCATAATTCGTCATCCTTGCGAGACAGTCGGACGTCGTGGGTGGTCTAAATTCGGCCCATTTGCGCCTGTACCGGCCCCGGCGAAGTGTAGTCAGTCAGTGCCGCCGGCCTGCGTAGCGAGTTTGAAAGACGAGTGTAGTATGGCGTGTGCGGTTGGGACGTTCGATGACGTCACCCCTCTTGGCGGATCTGCTTTCCGTTGGCGCAGATCTCGCAGTTTCCTTTACGGTGTTGTCGGCGCCGGATTTCTGACCTCCACATGGCTGATCGCGACCTTCGCGACGATGCACTCGATAGCCGCTCCCTATTCTCCGTCCGATCGCCTGGCACAGCTCGGCGCTGCGCCGAAGGTGGCTCCGTCAACGCGCCATGAGAGGCTGATCCATGTCGGCAAGGCCGACCGGCTGGCCGCCTTCGATGCGAAGCCGAAGGTCCCGCTGACGGCGAGCCTCATTCAATCCCATGCCGAAAAGACCGCCGCCGCGGCAACGGCGCTTGCGGTTCTCGCCAAAAACAACCGGCTCGCCATGGCTGCCGAACAGCCGGTCGTGGCGGCGATCTCCGACAGCGCCAAATTCCGCAAGGACGATCTGATCGCGGCGGCGCCGGTCGAACTCGCCTCGGCAGAGACGGAAGAAGACGACGGCGACCGGATCATCGTTCCCTCGAAGGAGGCGGTCGCCGCAGCCGAACTCCCGACCCTGCTTGCTCTTGCCGATGCCGGATCCCGGCAAATCGCGCCGGCTCCGGTCGAGCCAACCGCATCTCCCCTCAAAACGGCCTCCATTCCCGCATCGGAACCAGCTCCGGTGGTTGTCGCCGCCGCGGAAGACGCGCCACCCTTCGATCTCGTGTTGGCGCCGAACGAGCATTCGGTGCCGCTGCCGATGGCGCGTCCTGACGGACTCGTCGGCAAACCGACACCGCTCTCCAAGGGGTCTGAGCGCTCTGGCGAGCCTGTGCTTGCCTACGCCCAGCCGAACGCGCCGATCGAGGATGACGAGGACGATGCTGTGCCGCGCTACGACAAGCCGGTCTTCTCGCCGAAGCTGCGCGCGGGCGTGGCGATCTACGATATCGAAAACAGCACCGTCTATCTGCCGAACGGCGAGCGGCTCGAGGCCCATTCCGGGCTCGGCAAGATGCGCGATAAGCCGCGTTTCGCCAACAAGAAGATGCGCGGACCGACGCCGCCGCACACCTATGTTCTTACCATGCGCGAGAGCCTTTTCCACGGCGTCGAGGCGTTGCGGCTGACACCGATCGAGGGTTCGGACGCCATCTATGACCGTGTCGGCCTGCTCGCCCACACCTACATGCTCGGCAAGAACGGCGATTCCAACGGCTGCGTCTCCTTCAAGGATTACCGCCGCTTCCTCGCCGCCTACAAGCGCGGCGACATCAAGCAGCTCGTCGTGGTGCCGCGGCTGAACAACAAACCGTCTTCGACGCTCGCCTCGCTGTTTTCGTCGCGCAGCTGAGGATTGGAGAGCACTGCCGTTTGCCCGGCAGTGGACGCTATTTTAGCCAGGCTGCGATTCGCTCCACCGCCTCGGCGATCTCTGCCTGCGAGCCCGCATAGGACAGACGCAGCGTTCGATTTCCCTCCAGCGGATCGAAATCGAGACCGGGCGTGGCGGCGACGTCGATTTCCGCGAGCATGCGTTTGGCAAAGCCCATGCTGTCATTGGTGAAGCGGGTGACGTCGAGATAGGCGTAGAAGGCCCCGTCCATCGGCGAGGCGATCGAAAACCCGATCTGCGGCAGTCGCCGCATCAGCAAATCGCGGTTGCCGGCGTAACTGGCCTTGTAACGATCGAGCTCGGCACCGGCGCTCAGAGCGGCCGTGGCGGCGATCTGGGAAAGCTCGGGCGGGGAAATATAGAGGCTCTGCGCCACCCGCTCGATCGGCCGAACCAGGCGCTCGGGAAGCACCATCCAGCCGATTCGCCAGCCGGTCATGCAATAATATTTGGAGAAGGAGTTGATGACGATCGCCTCGTCGGTCAGCTCCAGCGCGCTCGCCTCCTCGCCGGCGAAGGTCAGCCCGTGGTAGATTTCATCGGAGATGAAGGCGATGGAATGGGCCGCGCAGTAATCCGAAAGCGCCTTCAGCCCCTCGCGGCCGGTCACCGTGCCAGTCGGATTGGCGGGGCTTGCGAGCAGCACGCCTTTCAGCGTGATGCCGCTTTCCTTCTGCGCCGCTTCGAGGCTTTGCGGCGTCAGGGTGAAGTGGGTCTCGGCCGTTACCGGCACTTCGAGAACCTTCAGGCCCAGCGCACCGAGGATATTGCGATAGGCGGGATAACCGGGTCTTGCGATCGCCACCGCATCGCCGGCATCGAAGAGCGACAGGAAGGCGAGATTGAAGCCGGCCGAGGAACCGGTGGTGATGGCGATGCGCTTGGGATCGATCTCCAGGCCGTGGCGATCCTTGTAGTGCCAGGCGAGCGCCGATTTCAGCCGTGCCGTCCCCAGCGCATCGGTATAACCGATCCGGCCTTCGGCAAGGGCTGCGCGCGCTGCTTCGAGGGCCGCTTGAGGGGCCGGATGCGAGGGCTGACCGACTGCCATCGAGATGACGGGATGGCCGGCAGCGCGCCGCTTCGTCGCCTCGGCCAAGACGTCCATGGCGTGAAAAGGCTCGACTTCGCTGCGTTTCGATATGGAAAACAAGATCGTTTCTCGCTCAGCTTCTTCAATCACGGCCCGACAATTGCCGCATTAATCGGCTCATCACAATCCCGCGAGGGCCGCGCGGGGATGAAAAATTCTGGTTTGAGCAGAACCGAACGCACCGTACCTTGACGCGACGCATTCAAGTCCATTAACCCGGCGACGGTCTTCTTAACGAAGAGACGACCATATCGCCGATGACGAGGATATCATGGCATTCTTCCCGAAGACCTTCACCGCACTGGCGCTTGCCGCATCGATCGCCCTTCCGCTTCCGGCGGCAGCGCTCGACGACCAGCAGAAGAAGGAGTTCGGCGAATTCATCAAGCAATACCTGCTCGAGAACCCCGAGATCATGCTTGAAGTCCAGGATGCGCTGCAGAAGAAGCAAGAGGCCCAGCGGTCGGTGAAGGCCAATATGGCGATCGAAGAGAACAGCACCGACATCTTCGAATCGAAGAACGACGTCACGCTCGGCAATCCCAAGGGCGATGTCACTGTCGTCGAATTCTTCGATTATAATTGCAGCTACTGCCGCCATGCGCTTCCCGACATGCAGGCGATGCTGAAGAAGGACAAGAACGTCCGTTTCGTCCTCAAGGAATTCCCGATCCTCGGGCCGGATTCTGTCGCCGCCCACAAGGTGGCCGACGCCTTCCGCAAGCTCGCACCGGAGAAATATGCCGATTTCCACGTCGCGCTTCTCGGCACCGAAGGCCGCGCCTCCGACGAAACAGCAGTCGCGGTCGCAGCTTCGCTCGGCGTCAGCGAGGACAAGATACGCGCCGAGATGGCAAAGAGCCCGAATGACAGTATAGTCCAGGCGACCTACCAGCTCGCCTCCAGTCTCGGCATCAGCGGCACGCCGTCCTATGTGATCGGCAACGAACTGGTGCCGGGCGCCGTCGGGCTCGACGATCTTGAAGCGAAGGTCAAGAACATGCGCAGTTGCGGCAAGACCGCCTGCTGAGCAATCAACCGCCGAACGACAGCCCATCAAATCGCCAAAATCGAAGCGTTTCAACCATGTGGACAAATGTGGCACGATTGCCGCTGGCCAATCCGTAAGGGCTTTCATTCAGCCTTCGCGGAGTCTATAGGTTGCCGTCGTACATTTTACGGAACATTCGATGACGCAAACGATTTTTGTCCTGAACGGCCCCAACCTGAACATGCTGGGCAAACGAGAGCCCGGCATTTATGGCGGCAAGACGCTCAAGGACATCGAGCTGGACTGCAAGGCCGCAGGCCGCGAACTCGGTATTGATATCGATTTCCGCCAGAGCAACCACGAAGGCATGCTCGTCGACTGGTTCCATGAGGCCGACGAAAAGTCCGTCGGCGTTGCCATCAATGCAGGCGCCTATACGCATACATCGGTCGCGCTGCATGATGCGATCCGCGCTATTTCCATTCCCGTCGTCGAGCTCCACATATCCAACGTGCATGCACGGGAAGAATTCCGCCACAAGTCGATGATCGCGCCGGCATGCAAAGGCGTGATCTGCGGCTTCGGGCCTCACAGCTACATCCTGGCGCTCCACGCGCTGAAGAACATCACGGCATAAGAAGAAGACAGGGCAACACCATGGCTGAAAAGAAATCGGGTATCGACCAGGCACTGATCCGCGATCTCGCCAATATTCTCAACGAAACGGACCTGACCGAGATCGAGGTCGAGCAGGACGACCTGCGCATCCGCGTTTCGCGCGCCGGCACGCCGCAATATGTCCAGGCGCCGATCGCAGCACCTGGTTATGCCGCGCCCGCAGCCGCCGCTGCGGCAGCCGTTGCTGCGCCTGCCGCAGCTCCCAGCCGCAACCCGGCCAATGTCGTCAATGCACCGATGGTGGGTACCGTCTACATGGCGCCGGCTCCGGGCGCGCGTCCGTTCATCGAAGTCGGCGCAACCGTCAAGGAAGGCCAGACGCTGATCATCATCGAAGCGATGAAGACGATGAACCAGATCCCCTCGCCGAAGGCAGGCAAGGTGACCGAGATCCTCGTCGATGACGGACATCCCGTCGAATACGGCCAAGCCCTCGTCGTCATCGAATAGGCCGATGCCCATGATCTCGAAAATCCTCATCGCCAATCGCGGGGAAATCGCCCTTCGCGTGCTCCGGGCCTGCAAGGAGCTCGGCATCGCCTGCGTCGTGGTTCATTCCACCGCCGACGCCGATGCCATGCATGTGCGCCTTGCAGACGAAAGTGTCTGCATCGGCCCGCCCTCCTCGCGCGAGAGCTATCTCAACATCCACCAGATCGTCGCCGCCTGCGAGATCACCGGCGCCGACGCCGTGCATCCGGGCTACGGCTTTCTGTCGGAGAATGCCAAGTTCGCCGATATCCTCGAAGCCCACGGCATTACTTTCATTGGGCCGACGGCGGACCATATCCGCATCATGGGCGACAAGATCACCGCCAAGACGACGGCGCTGGAACTCGGCATTCCCGTCGTTCCGGGCTCGGACGGCGAAGTGAAGACCGAAGAGGATGCGCTGAAGACGGCCGCCGAAATCGGCTATCCCGTGTTGATCAAGGCCACTGCCGGCGGCGGCGGGCGTGGCATGAAGGTCGCCAAGAGCGAAGCCGATTTGATCGAGGCCTGGTCGACGGCGCGCACGGAGGCGGCAGCCGCCTTCGGCAACGATGCCGTCTACATGGAAAAATATCTCGGCAAGCCGCGCCACATCGAAATTCAGGTGTTCGGTGACGGGGAAGGCAATGCCATCCATCTCGGCGAGCGAGACTGCTCGCTGCAGCGGCGCCATCAGAAAGTCTGGGAAGAGGCGAATTCGCCGGCACTCAACGTCGAGCAGCGCATGAAGATCGGCCAGGTCTGCGCCGACGCCATGAAGAAGCTGAAATATCGCGGCGCCGGCACGATCGAATTCCTCTACGAAAACGGCGAGTTCTATTTTATCGAAATGAACACCCGCCTGCAGGTGGAGCATCCGATCACCGAAGCGATCACCGGCATCGACCTCGTGCACGAGCAGATCCGCGTCGCTTCCGGCGGCGGTCTCTCGGTGACGCAGGACGAAGTGCATTTTTCCGGTCACGCCATCGAGTGCCGTATCAATGCCGAGCACCCGCGCACCTTCGTGCCTTCGCCGGGCACGATCACGCATTTCCACGCGCCGGGCGGCCTCGGCGTGCGCATCGATTCCGGTGCCTATCAGGGCTACAAGATCCCGCCCTATTACGACAGCCTCATCGGCAAGCTGATCGTGCACGGCCGTACCCGCGTCGAATGCATGATGCGCCTGCGCCGGGCGCTCGACGAATTCGTCGTCGACGGCATCAATACGACGCTGCCGCTGTTCCAGGATCTCGTCTCCAACCAGGATATCGCCAACGGCGATTACGACATCCACTGGCTGGAAGACTACCTCGCCAACACACCGGCGGCATAGGACAGGAATGGCAGGATCGCGCAGGAAGTCACCAGGCATAACCCCTGACATTCTCCTGCGCGCCTATTCCATCGGCCTGTTCCCGATGGCCGAATCCGCCGACGACCCGGAGATCTTCTGGGTCGAACCGGAACTGCGCGGCGTGCTGCCGCTCGACCATTTCCATGTGTCGAAAAGCCTGGCCAAGGCGGTGCGCAAGAAGCCCTTCGAGATCCGTTTCGATTACGCGTTCGATCAGGTCATCGCCGCCTGTGCGGAGGAGACGTCCGGGCGCCCGAGCACCTGGATCAACAGGACGATCAGATCGCTTTACGCGACGCTCTTCGACATGGGCCATGCCCATACCGTCGAAGCCTGGGAGGGCGATGAACTGGTCGGCGGCCTCTACGGCGTCTCGCTCGGCTCGGCCTTCTTCGGTGAAAGCATGTTTTCGCGCCGGACAGATGCTTCGAAGATCTGCCTCGTGCATCTGGTCGACCGGCTGCGGGAAAGAGGCTTCACCCTGCTTGACACGCAGTTCACCACCGAACACCTGAAGACGTTCGGAGCGATCGACGTTCCGAAGGCCGACTATGCCGCGATGCTTGCTGCGGCGATGGAATCGCCGCACCTGGCTTTCTGACGATCATTATCCGATGGAGGTTTTGATCGAGCGGGACGATCCTCCGAGGTGACCTACGGATAGCACATGAGGATCAGGCGCATATGGAGATGCCAGCCTAACGAAGATGCAGCTATTTCGCCTTGGCGCCGTCGGGAGACGGGACATCCGAGTTTGCCTTGCAGTCCTTCAGCCAGACGTCGTAGATCGGGTGCTCGACCGCGTTGAGGCCCGGGCTGGCGGCGAACATCCAGCCAGTGAAGATGCGGCGGATCTTGCGGTCAAGGGTGATCTCGTCGACCTCGACGAAACCGTCGATCTTCTGTGCTTCCGACTGGTCGCGCGAATAACAGGCCTTCGGTGTCACCTGCAGCGCACCGAACTGTACCGTCTCATTGACATAGACGTCGAACGTCGTGATGCGGCCGGTGATCTTGTCGAGGCCGGAAAAGACGGCAACCGGATTTTCGATGCGTGCGGCATTTGCCGCAACTGGCGGAAGCAGGGCCGAGAGCGCCAGCAGCGATCCGGCGGCACGCAGGACCAGGTTCCGCGTGAAGAGCTTCATATGTACCCGTCTCCAGACATTTTCAGTTCACAGCCGCGGTCAAGCGCGGCCAACCTGCGGGTAAAGGTCAATTGTGGCCAAAAGCCGGGTCTTGGGATCGCCCGGTCGAGCCGTCTCAGTTGCCTGGCGTCCAGGCGTCGTAATCGCCGGTGACGCGCGGACGCTCGCCCGGAACGGCGATGGAACCCGGCGGACGATAGGCCTGCGGCGAACCGGTATGGTTGGGACGGTGGGGCTTCTGCCACTCCTTGGCGACGTAGGTCTCCTTGGACGGCGGCACGTCTGTGCGATGATGCATCCAGCCATGCCAGCCTGGCGGAATGGCGGAGGCTTCGGCATAACCCTTGTAGATCACCCAACGCCTCGGCAGACCGTAGGAGGACATGCCGCCTTCGTAGTAGACGTTGCCGAATTCATCCTCGCCGACGCGCTTGCCAAAACGCCAGGTCGCAAAACGCGTGCCCATCGTCTGACCGTTCCACCAGGTAAAGGTCTGAACCAGAAGATTCCACATGTCTTTTCCTTGTGCCCGCCAGACGCGAGCCAAACCAGAATTCGTTTCCTCGCTTATGCCGTCGCCAAGCCGAATTGTCCAGCGATTCCACGACGGCCATGGGTCATTTCAAAGCCATCTTGAAGCCCAGATGCGAGGGCTTGAAGCCCAGCCTTTCGTAGAAGCGATGGGCATCCTTGCGCACTGCATTCGAGGTCAACGCTACCCGCCCGATACCGCGGCCTTTTGCCTCGGCAATGGCAAATTCGATCATCAGCGCGCCGACCCCCTGCCCGCGCATATCGGCGCGCGTCTGCACCGCCTCGATGATCATCGCCGAGGAGCCGCGGCCGGCGAGCGAGGTCGTCACCATCGTCTGAAATGTGCCGACGACCTCGCCTCTGCGCTCTGCGACGTAAAGCGTCTGGTCAGGCGAAGCCTCGATGGCGACGAAGGCCCTGAGATAATCCGGGAAAGCTTCAGCTTCCGTGGTATCGCCGTGACCGCCGAGTGCGTCGGCGGCAAACATTGCCACGAGCGCCGGCAGGTCGTCCTTGCGAGCTTCACGGATATTCAAATCTTGTGGCATCACACTTTTCTACCTATGTAAAAATCGGACGATGATTGTTGCGGAAGGAAAAAGACGGATGTTCTTGAGCGATGTCCGTGAGGTCAGATACTCCGCTAGGGATATTCGGCTTAGAATTGCACTATCAACACTGGTGATAATTGTTTTCGGCTTCTGGATTTTCGATAGGACTTTGAATTCGTTTTTCCTGTCTCTGCTCTGTGGGCCGCCAATTGCGTACTACCTATTTTGCAATCTTTATGTCCTGATCTTTTTTTCCAATAAGACGATCATTGCGATAGGCCCAAATGGCTTCAAAGATCTTCGGCTAATGCAAGAATTAATTCCGTGGCCGGCAGTCGCACGCATCGAGGCGGCGGCACCCACGCTGGCGCAAAGGATTTTGCGAACAATTTTTCTCGTTCTGGGCAACCTGTTGTCCGCATCGCCGGGAACGGACGCAGAAGGCACTGGAGATACAATCGCTGTCTGGTGCCGACCAGACAGCATTCAGGGTCGCAAACCGGTATTCTCACTATTCCATACCGCACGTGCGACGAATGATCTTCGGCAACTGCGCATCGAAACGAGTGGTCTTACCGTCAGCAAGGATCGACTGATGCAACTGCTCCAGACCTACCACACCCACCACAAGGCACTCAACGATACAGGCGTTTAACCCGCCAAGCGCTTCTCCAACACCAATGCCGGAATGCCGGATTGTCCGGCCACGTCATTCTCGTTGCGGCCAACCTCGGTGAAGCCATGCGTGCGATAGAAGGCGATCGCCGCGGCATTCTGCGGTTCGACTTCGAGGCGCATGATCTCCGCATCGGGAAAGCAGGTTTCGAGTTCGGCGAAGATATCGCGGCCGATACCCTGGCGCTGCAGCGCCGGCCGGACATAGAGGAGATGCAGCATGACCGTCTTCGTCGATTGCTGCGACATTGCCGCATACCCCATGCCGCCAATATTGCGGCCGTCATCGGCAACGAGGAATTCGGCATCCTTTCGCACGAGGCGCGTCTTCAGCGCCGCGGGCGAAAAGAGATGGGCGATCAGATCCGCCACCTTGGCTCTGCCATGCAGGCCGTCATAGGTGGCATGAAAGCTCTCCACCAAGAGGGCGCGCACCTTCTCCAGGTCGCGCTCGCCGGCGGTGCGGACGAAATACACCGCTACTCCTCGATGCCGAGCTTCGCTTTGACGAGGGCCTGGACAGCCTGCGGATTGGCCTTGCCGCCGGTCGCCTTCATCACCTGGCCGACGAACCATGCTGCCATGGTCGGTTTCGCCTTGACCTTTTCGACCTGATCGGGATTGGCGGCGATGATCTCGTCCACGGCCTTTTCGATCGCGCCGGTATCGGTCACCTGCTTCATGCCGCGCGCCTCGACGATCTCGGCGGGATCGCCGCCCTCGGCGAGCACGATCTCGAAGAGATCCTTGGCGATCTTGCCGGATATGGTTCCCGCCTTGATGAGATCGATGATGGCGCCGAGCTGGGCCGGCGAAACCGGCGTCTGCTCGATGTCCTTGCCGGTGCGGTTCAGTGCGCCGAGCAGATCGTTGATCACCCAGTTGGCGGCCGTCTTGCCGTCACGGCCTGCGGCGACGGCTTCGAAATAATCAGCGATCGCTTTTTCGGAAACGAGCACCGAGGCGTCGTAGATCGACAGGCCGAGCTCGCGCACGAAGCGCTCCTTCTTGTCGTCAGGCAATTCCGGCAGATCGGCTTCGAGCGTCTTGATAAAGGCGTCGTCGAATTCGAGCGGCAGCAGATCAGGATCGGGGAAATAACGATAGTCGTGCGCATCCTCCTTGGAGCGCATCGAACGCGTCTCGCCCTTGTTCGGGTCGAAGAGGCGGGTCTCCTGATCGATCTTGCCACCGTCCTCCAGAATGCCGATCTGGCGACGGGCTTCATATTCGATCGCCTGGCCGATGAAACGGATGGAGTTGACGTTCTTGATCTCGCAACGCGTGCCGAAATCCTCGCCCGGACGGCGGACGGAGACGTTGACGTCGGCACGCATAGAGCCCTCGTCCATGTTGCCGTCGCAGGTGCCGAGATAACGCACGATCGAGCGCAGCTTGGTCATATAGGCCTTGGCCTCGTCGGACGAGCGCATGTCGGGCTTGGAGACGATCTCCATCAGCGCGACACCGGAACGGTTGAGGTCGACATAGGACATGGTCGCGTGCTGGTCATGCATCGACTTGCCGGCATCCTGCTCCAGATGCAGGCGCTCGATGCCGATCTCGATATCCTCGAACTGGCCCTGGCGGTCTGGCCCAAGTGAAATGACGATCTTGCCCTCGCCGACGATCGGATCCTTGAACTGCGAGATCTGATAGCCCTGCGGCAGGTCAGGATAGAAATAGTTTTTGCGATCAAACAGCGAGCGCTTGTTGATCTGTGCTTTCAGGCCGAGGCCGGTGCGCACCGCCTGCTTAACGCATTCCTCATTGATGACAGGCAGCATGCCGGGCATGGCAGCGTCGACCATCGAGACATTCGAATTCTGCGGCTTGCCGAATTCCGTCGAAGCGCCGGAGAAAAGCTTCGAATTGGACAGCACCTGGGCGTGGACTTCCATGCCAACGATGACTTCCCAGTCGCCGGTGGCGCCGGGGATGAAGCGTTTCGGATCAGGCGTGCGGACGTCGACAAGGGTCATGTGATGCTCTTTGCAGGCTGTTCTTTTCCACTGTGAGGTAAAGGAAATGGCGTGCCGGTGCAAGGCTTTCGCCATGGAGCGCATCGCGGTTTTGCCGTCCATTAACGGAGACGCGGTACGGCCCCCCCATGACGATGATCGATGTTATCAAATGGGCCTTCCTGTTTCTGGCGCTGAACCTTTTGGTGTTTTCGATCTATCTCAGGGACAAGCAGGCGGCCCGCCAAGGCAAGCGGCGCATCAGCAAGCGCAGATGCCCGGACCGGAGCCAATGCTTAGAAACGGCGCCGGAAACCGCCGGGTCTGACGCCGCGTGAGTCCATTCTTCGTGGACAGCGTTGTCGGCGGCGATCAGGCAACGGTGTTCGAGAATTGCGGACACCGCCAGCGCCTCCAGCTCCGACTGTTGTATCGAGCTGAAGCGCGATTCTCTTTCCTTTCCTTCGTCATTTGCTAGGGTGCAGACAAGGCGCTGATGCTAATTTTGACAGCTAAACCCATAGCTTACTCCGCGCTGACAGGCATTTACAGGAAAGACTTTTACACACTTTAGTTGATAATCTCAGCCGGACGGCTCTGAGCAAAACTCAACTATCTTTCAGCCCTCTCGCCAGCTTCTGTAATGCAGCAAAGGCCGAGTAGCGTTTGGCATGAATCTCCGCCAACGCGCCCCCCGCCGGCCTATAAACATGCGCAGGACTGCACAACCGTTTCATCGCCGAGACTACGTCCGGAAAAGCACCGCCTGCAACCGCTCCAAGGATAGCCGAACCAAGCAGAACCGGCTCTTCCGATACAGTCCCCACCACCGGCGCGCCACAGGCGTCGGCAAGTATCTGTCGGACCAGTTCATGCTGCCCCGCACCGCCACTGATGACGACGCTTTCGATATGCGCACCGGCTTGAGCTTGGGTCTCGATGATCTGTCGCAGACCATAACCGATGCCACAGAGCCCTGCCACGTACAGCGCCACGAGACTGTCGAAATCGCGCTCCATGCCAAGGCCTGCGATCACCGCTCGGGCATGCGGATCGGCAAAGGGTGCGCGATTGCCAAGAAATTCGGGAACGACATGCAGGCCCGCCGCTAAGCGTACGGCCTCCGACATTGCGCCGGCTTTTTCAGCGGCGGCATTTGCGATCAGGACCGGCAGCGGCACATGTCGTTGTTCTGCCATCTCATGCGCTTCGACTGCGGCAGGATGAAACGCCAGCAGTTGATCGATCGCGGCACCGGCAGCGCTTTGTCCCCCTTCATTGAGCCACATGCCAGGAACCATGGCTGAATAATACGGTCCCCAAACACCCGGCACGAAGACGGGCTCGATCGTCGAAGTCATGGTACACGACGATGTTCCGAAGACATAGGCGAGATTGGCACCCGGGCGGCCACCAATACCAACGGTGCCGATGCCGCCAGCATGAGCGTCGATCATACCAGCGGCGACTGGAGTTCCTGGCTGCAATCCCATGGCCTTCGCGGCCTCCGCCGTCAGTCCCTGCCCTAGCGGTGTTCCTGGCTCGACGATGCGCGTGCCGATCCGGGCGAAGCCTTCGTCGGCAAGTGACCCGAGACCGATCTCTTGGAAATAGGTCGGGTCCCATCTTTGCTCGTGGGCAAGATAGGTCCATTTGCAGGTCACGGTGCAGGTGGAGCGCGCAAGGTCGCCGGTTGCCTTCCAAGTAAGGAAATCGGCGAGGTCGAAAAATTGCCACGCCGCATCGAAGGTTTCCGGTCGATTCTGCTTTAGCCAAAGAATCTTCGGCGTCTCCATCTCGGGCGAAATCCGCCCGCCCACATATCGCAGGACATCGTGCCCCATATCGTTGATCCGTTCCGCCTGGACGACAGCACGGTGGTCCATCCAGACGATAATGTCGCGGTTGGGATCCTCCGATGCACCGACAGCGAGAGGGCGGCCGCCCTCGCCGAGCACGACCAGCGAGCACGTCGCATCAAAACCAAGACCAACAATCGCCGCCGTATCCACCCCGGCAGCCATGATCACCTCGCGGATAACATCACAGACGGCGTCCCAGATTTCTGTACTCGACTGCTCGACAATGGTGCCGGCCTCCCGATAGAGGGAAATATCCCGCTTGGCCACCGCCAGCAGCGGGCCCGCCAGATCAAAGAGGCCGGCACGCGCGCTTCCAGTGCCGACATCGACGCCGATGAGATAGCGTGAGGCGGGCGCTGTGGTGTTCGCTGCGTCGATCATGATATTGGCTCTTGCATATGTTGGGATGTTGGGAAGGTGCCGTCAGCTTCGATCAGAGATCGACGCTGTTGGGCAAGATGACCAGGTCGCGGATGGTGATGTTGCGAGGACGCGACAGCATGAAGAGCACGGCATCGGCCACTTCCTTCGGCTGCATCAGACTGCCATTGGCTAGCGCTTCCTCCATCTTGGCCTTCGGCCAGTCATCGAGCAGAGCGGTGACCACCGGACCAGGCAGAATTGCGCCCACGCGCACCCCATCCTTTGCGACCTGCCGGCGGGTCGAATGAACAAAAGCCTGAACCGCGAATTTCGACGCCGTGTAGATCGGCTCCCAGACAACCGGCACGACACCGGCAATCGAACTGGTGAACAGGATGTCGCCCGACTTTTGCGCGATCATATGTGGCAGCACGGCGTGAACCGAGCGGAAGGCGGCGTTGATATTGAGGTTGAGCATCCGGTCCCAGGCATCCGGATCGCCTTCCGCGACCGGACCGCCAATATAGCCACCGGCATTGGCATGGAAGATGTCGAGACTGCCGGCGACCTCGAGAATGCGCGGCAGAATGCCGGACAATTCCTTACCGTCGAGCAGATCGACCACGAGCGGCTTGGCGCGGTCTCCGAGTTCCGAGCAGAGCGCTTCGAGCTTGTCCTTGGCCCGGTCGATCAGCACCACGGTTGCTCCTTCCGCCAGCAGGGTACGGGCGCATTCGAGACCGATGCCCGATGCGGCGCCGGTGATTGCGGCAACTTTGCCCTTCATGAGTTCAGCCATAAGATTTCCTCCAGTTTATTGTTAGGCACGGCCATGGCTGACACGCGAACGGCGCGCAAGCGAGTCGACGATGACAGCAATCGCCAGCACCGCGCCGGTGATCATGTAGCGCAGGGACGAACTGAGATTGAGCAGGGTAAGGCCATTGGAGATCGCCTGGATGACAATGATGCCGAGCAGGGCCGAATAAGCGCTGCCACGGCCGCCAAACAGGCTTGTCCCGCCGATGACGGCTGCCGCGATCGCATTCAGATTGACATCGCCGGTGCCGGCCTGCTGGCTGGATGATGCCAGGCGAGATGCCGAGAGGATGCCACCGAGGGCGCCCAACGTCGAGCAGAGCATGAAAGCGCTCAGGTAGATGCGACGGACATTGATGCCCGAGCGGCGGGCCGCTTCACGGTTTCCGCCGACGGCGAACATCGACCGCCCCCACTGCGTCTTCGTCAGCGCATAGTTCAAGATGACGGCCAGAGCGACGAACAGGCCGAACATCCACGGCACGCCGCGGCCGAGGTTCAGATAATAAACAGCGAATTCCAGAGCGACCGTCAGCACGGCCACCTTGACCAGGAGATTGCTCAACGGTCGCGAGGAGAGATTGACCGATTGCCTGCGTTTGCGAATGGCGAGGCCGGCAATGACCATGACGAGACCCGGCACCAATGCCAGACTATGCGACATCCAATCCGGCATCACCAGGATCTGACCGAAGCGCACCAGGGATGAGGCATAGGGAAGATTGATGCTTCCGGTCGCGCCAAGGATATAGAGCTGCAAACCCAGGAGTGCGAGTAGACCTGCAAGCGTGGCAACGAAGCTCGGCATGCCCAGCCGGTTGTACATCACGGCGTAGAGCGCGCCGACAAATGCGCCGGTGGCGAGCGCCGCGAAGATCGCGACGATGACAGGCAGACCCGAGTTGACCCAGAGCACACCGATGATGGCAGATGACAGGCCGCTCATCGAACCGACAGACAGGTCGATCTCGCCCAATAGCAGGACGCAGACGATGCCGAGCGAGATGATGCCCACGGTCGCGCAATCGAACAGCAGATTCACGAGATTGTTCGGCGCCAGGAAGATCGGGTTGAGAATGCTGAAGACCGTTGAGATGACGATCAGCCCCACCGCCACCGGCAGCATGCCGAGATCGCCGGAGCGCACGCGATTAACGAAACTCCTGAGCATGCCGGCCAGGCCATCATCATGTTTGACCCTGATGTCGCCGCGGTCCAGGGCCTGATTCTTGTTTGACATATTCTCGCTCATGCGATGCTCCCGCTGCTTTCGTTTTGGCCCACCTTACGATCCAGGCGGCGCGACACGGAGTTTTCCGTGGCTCCGGTGATGGATGCGACGAGTTCCTGATTGGATGCATCGGGGCTGAAGATGCCGTTGTTGCGCCCGAGACGCAGGACAACGATGCGGTCAGCCACCGCACGCACATCTTCCATGTTGTGGCTGATGATGATGACGCCCAACCCGCGATCACGGACGCGTTCAATGAGATTCAGCACCTCGGCAGTCTGCGCCACGCCGAGAGCCGCGGTCGGTTCGTCGAGCATGATAATTTTCGGGTCGAGAAGCAGGGATCGCGCGATGGCAACTGTCTGGCGCTGACCACCCGACAGTGAAGCAATGGGCTCTCGTACCGACGGAATGCGCGCCGCCAGTTCTTTCAAGAGCGTCCAGGCGCGGACCTCCATGGCGATTTCATCGAGATTCCACGGCGACAGTTCATGACCCAGGAAGAGATTGGCGACGACGTCGAGATTCTCGCAGAGGGCCAGATCCTGAAACACTGTGGCGATGCCGAGTTCAAGGGCGCGGCTTGGACTGTCGAGCGACACCTCCTGGCCACAGAACTCGATTTTTCCGGACGACGGCTGGTGCACACCTGCCAGAACCTTGATTAGGGTCGACTTGCCCGCGCCATTGTCTCCGACGAGAGCAACGACTTCGCCGGCACGCACTTCCAGATCAATATCGGTCAGCGCCGACACCGCACCAAAATTCTTTGAGATATTGGTGAGCCGGAGAATGGGACTACCTTTCTCCGGGTTCGCCCTGTGTTCTTGCACCATGGTTTTGACGCTCTTTTTAGGTTCGGGGGTATCTCCGGCCACGCCTTGGCGCAGCCGGAGATCTTGGGAGAACTATTACTTCGTAATGCCGAGCTTCTTGCAGCCTTCGGCGTATTCACCGGTGCAGACCTCTTCAGGGGTCTGGATCTTCTTGTCGAAGATTTCTGCCTTGATGTTGTCTGCCGTCACGACGGCCGGCACGAAGAGTTCGGACGGCGTGTCGTAAAGCGAGGTCTTCGCCTTCGGCTTTTCGCCCTTCAGAAGCTGTACCGCCACCTTGGCGGCAGCAGCAGCCACGATTTCCGACGGTTTGGAAATCGTGTTGTACTGGTCGCCGGAGATGATCAACTGCAAGGCCGCAATAGTCGCGTCATTGCCGGTGATGGGCGGAACAGGGTTTACGCCTGCAGCCTTGAAGGCCGCGATTGCGCCGCCGCCCGTGCCGTCATTGGCAGCGACAACGCCCTTGATATCCGCGCCAAAGCGGGTGATCTGACCGGCGGCCCATTCCTGGGCCTTCGGCGGCGCCCATTCCGGCGTGTCGAATTCCGCAAGTGTCTTGTAGCCAGAATCCTTCAGGCCGCGATGGATACCGTCACGGATAAGGCCAGCCGCCGCGTCGGTCGGAGAGCCATTGATCTGCAGCAGGCCGGCGCCCTCTGCAACGCCGCTTGCCTTGAGATGCTGAACCAGCGACTCGGCGATGGCATGGCCGATGCCTTCATTGTCGAAGGATACATAGAAATCCGCCGGCTTGGCAGGGATCGGACGGTCATAGGCAATGACCTTGACGTCCTGGGACTGTGCGATCTCGACGAGCGCGGCCGCAGCGGCCGAGTCGACCGGGTCGATCACGACAACCTTGGCGCCCTGGGCGATGACCGAATTGAACTGCTGCTGTTGAAGCGCCGTATCGGCATTGGCATTTTGGTAGATGACCGTGCATTTCGCGCACAGTTTCTCCATCTCCGCCTTGAACCCAGGATAGTCATGGTTCTCGTAGCGCGTCGATGCCTGGTCCGGCATCAGGAATGCGACCGTCGCGGCCTCCTGCGCATAGGCCGAACTGGCAAACATGGCAGCGGCAGCAACCGACACCATCATCATTGAGCGGAATTTCATGTTTTCCTCCTTTTTGAATGCATAAATACGTGCCGAGAAGCGCGTTCCGGTTTCATGCCCAAGCCTCTCCTCAAGCCTTGCTGCAGAGGCAGCAAAGCGTGCATATCACCGCCCTTGCCAACCAGGTTGACGCGGATCATGATCGTGGATTTTCCCGGACACCTCCCGGTCGACTCTCCACAGTCAACCAACTTCATCGATTGAGCAACTTTGCTCAATCGATGAAGCAACAATTGCCACCTTCCTTCAATAATGTCAAGCTGCGATCGAAGTGGAGATATCAGTGAATCAGGACAGGCCGACAAAAAAGACCACGATCTATGATCTCGCCGAGCTTGCGGGAACGTCGGCCAGCGCTGTCAGCGCCGTGCTGAACGGGAATTGGAAGAAGCGCAGAATCAGCAGTCAATTGGCGGAGAAAATCACCCGGCTTGCGGAGGAGCAGGGGTATGCCATCAACATGCAGGCCAGCCTCCTTCGACGGGAGAAGTCGAAAATCATTGGCATGATCGTGCCCAAATATGACAACCGCTACTTCGGGTCGATCGTCGAGACCTTCGAGACCATGGCGCGCGCGCGAGGTCTTTTCCCGATCATCACCTGTACACGCCGCGACCCTGAACTGGAGGTCGAAGCGGCCCGGACCATGCTTTCCTATCAGGTCGAATGGCTGGTCTCGACCGGCGCCACGGATCCCGACCGCATCAGTGATATCTGCGGGGCCGCGGGCGTCGGAAGCCTCAATCTCGATCTGCCCGGCACCAAAGCGCCTTCCATCATTTCCGACAATTTTACCGGCGCTAGAGAATTGACGCGGCGCATTCTCGTCAACAGCGAGCGAAAGCTGGGCGCGGCTCGCCCGCTACTCTTCATCGGTGGCCGCGGCAGCGATCACAACACAGTGGAGCGCGTGCGCGGCTTTCGCGCGGCCCATGCCGATATCGGTGTAGCGATCGACGAGAGGCATATCCTGACCTGCGGATACGCACCGGAAAAAGCCGAGATGTCTCTTCAGGCGCTGGCCATGGCGGAGGATGAGCTACCGAGCGGCATGTTCGTGAATTCCACCATTTCGCTCGAAGGCGTCATGCATTGGATCAAGCGCTCGGGCCACTATGTCAATCAAACGCCTGTCATAGGCTGCTTCGACTGGGACCCCTTCGCGGCACTGCTCGGCGACGAGATCGAGATGGTGCGGCAGGACGTTCAAGGCATGCTGAGCGCCGTATTCGAGGTCATCGACCATGGAGCCAAAGGCGCTTCGCTGATCGAGATCCCGCCTATCTTCGTGGATAGCGACAATGCACTCATCAATGATCCAACGGCGTGAGAGTCACCGAACCAATCTGACCGGCGTCAGAGACGCACTTCCATCTTTCTTCGTATGGGGCCGACTAGCCATTTGAGCGAAGCGCGATTTTCGGCTCGAGCGCGCGCTAATAGCGGATCGATGCCGCAGCGAGTTCTCGTGTTAAAACTTTTTGCGACCCACAAATAATTTCGCCGGTCTTGATATTGATTTCCGTTGCGCGCCGAGTACCGCTGCCTCGACGACCACCTGCCTGCTCAGCTTTGGAGGGGTCGGTGTCCATCGTCCGCAACTGCGGTACGCCAACTTCTCCTAACCATGCTCAAAAAGGAGGTGGCTCGGTTGTCCGAAAAGCTCGAAGCGCTTCTTTGATAAGTGGATTTTGGCCCCGTTCACCGCACAATCAAATTCGCAAAGTCCAGCACAAATGATTTCTGCTCAAGAATCGAATCCAAAATGGCGAAAGTGAGCGGAAAATAGTCGTCACTTTCAATCTTAATGGCCGCATTGCCCAAAATCATCGTTGCCAAGGCGCGGGCCGTGTCCACGCCTTCCACCGTTTCGCCCGCCAGTTCGGTGGACATGAGGTCCATGATGGTTTGGTTGCGGCCCAGACCGTGGCCAAGCCGGCTGTTGCGCCCGCCGCCGACCGTGACATGCAGATCGCCCAGTCCGGCAAGGCCGAACGCGGTGGCGGGATGTCCCCCCAGCCTTTCGCACAATCTTGCCATCTCAAGTGTTGCCTGGGTAAAAGCGGCCGCCGTTGGATTTTTCGATTGTTCACCCCCGCGTTTTTTGTCGGGGTATCGTGTCTGCATGGCGCTGACGCCAATCGCAAAGAAGTTTTTAAGGGCGGCGCAGGCTTCGACACCGGTATCATCGGTGGTAACAGACAGCCGATAATAGTCGGTCCGCATCAAAGCAGCGAAACGTTCGGCAACCTGCAGGTCCTTGCAGGCATAGATGCTGGCCGTCGGCTGGCGGTTGGCGAGTTCGCGCGCAATGCAAGGACCGCCGATCCCGATGAAGGCATGCATTTGGCGCAATTGTGGAGGGAGCGTTTCGGCATAGGTCGCCAACCCCTCGCCCCGGACAGCGAGCCCCTTGGTCACGAACGCCACCGGCAGGCGATTGACCATCAGATTGTTCAGGACATCGACCGCCCATCCTATGCCCCGGCTGCTTACACCGACAATGACAATGTCCGCACCCTCCAGATGCTCCGATCCCAGATCATCAATCGATATCGCCGTGACAAGGCGTGAACAGGGCTCGTCAAGCTTCGGATGGCTACCACCGCGACGGTGCATTTCGGCGATAACTTTGCGGTCCAGCGGCGTGCCGACAAGCAGAACGTTATGGCCGTTATCCGTTGCCGGCACTGTCAGCGCTGTTCCCATCACACCGGCACCGAGAATTACTATTTTCGCCACGATCCTGATCCTTCGGCTGTCTTCAACACTGAGCGGAAGCCCAATTTACCGCATCATGGCAGCGACATTGCCGCCATCGACGGTGATCACCGCGCCAGTGCTGGTGCGTGCCTTGGCAAGATGAATGAAGGCCGCTGCGACGTCCGCACCGGTCACTTCGCGGCCGACAAGGTTGCCGCGCATATAGGCCTCCGGCGTCAGGCCACGCGCCCGGCTTCTCTCGACCACCATCTGATCCGTCATCAGGCCGGTGCGTATCCGGTCGGCGTTGACCGCGTTCGCCGTGATGCCGGATGGGCCATGCTCAATGGCATATTGCCGCATCAGTGCCATCAACGCGGCCTTCGATGTGCCGTAAGGTCCGAAATCGGCCCCGGGATTCACGGCCTGTTTGGACACGTTGAAAACGATGGCACCGCCGCTTCTCTGCTCTTCCATCACTCGGACAACCGCCCGCGCGACATAGTGGTGGCTCCAGAAATTGAGATCGAACGCCTTCCTGAAAACATCCTCCGATACCTCAAGCAGACGTCCTTGGAATGCAGCGCCTGCATTGGAAATCAGGATGTCCACACCCCCGAAATGCTGCACCACCCTGGCGATAGCCGCGTCCACCTGGGCGGGATCGGTGACGTCGCAGGCGACACCCAACCCGCCCAGCCTTTTTGCCTCGCGTGTCACACTGTCTTCGGCAATGTCGAACAACGCCACCTCCGCACCTTCGGCACGCAGGGCTTCGGCGATCGCCAGGCCGAGCCCGCCGGCAGCACCCGTGACGATCGCCACCTGGCGCGTCAGCGGCTTTTCCACCTGTTTGGTGAGTTTGACCTGTTCCAAGGACCAATATTCGATATCGAAGAGGTCCGCTTCCGGGAGCGCCTCGAACGACGAAATTCCTTCTGCACTGGTGATGACCGCGATCGTCGCTTCGGCCACATCAGCGCCGACAAGCGCATTCTTCCGTGTGGCCCCTGCTGCAAACAGTCCGACGCCCGCCACATAGAAGACGCGAGGCATCGGATCCAGCATGGTCTTGCCGCCGCCAGCGCGATCGTTGTTGCGCTGGAAATACGCCCTGTAATCCTCCTGATAAGCCTCTACGGCAGCCCGCACCTTGTCACCCCATTCGGCAAGACGTCCGGCCTCCGGCGCCGGCAGAGCGATGCCGAAGCGCTTGATGTGAATGACATGCTCCGGCGTGGCATTGCCGCGCTGCACTAGGCTTTCGACCATTTCTGCATTGCAGAAATCGAGGATTTTTTCACTGCTGCGGTGTTCGAGAATGAGGCGTTTTGGCGCGCCCTCTATCCCAGTATCGATGGCAATGGCACCCCTCAGGATTGGCGCGATGTCCTTCGCTGCCGCGATCTCCTGCGGAATGGCGACCGAGACGAAAGGCTTCACGCGGCCACGTGCCAGACGCTGTTCAGCCTGATCGATCTTGGCGATCATATCCTCATAGGCTTCACGAGGATCGTCCGACCAAGTGAAAATCCCATGTTTCAGCAGGATCATGCCGTCGCCCGTGGGATTGGCGCGAAACGCCGCGTCGCAGGCCTTCGCCAGGACGAACCCGGGCATCACATAGGGGACGATAATCGAATTGGGAAACAATTCCCGCACAAGGTCCTCACCATGCGGCTGGTTGGTCAGAGAGACGATTGCATTGGCATGCGTGTGATCGATGTGCCTGAAGGGCAGGAGCGCATGCAGTATCGCTTCGACCGATGGATTCGGCGCATTCGGGTCCATGAGCAGCCGTCGCTGCAGCATCACCATCTCGTCGTCGGTCAGTGCGTCGTAGCCGACCATCGCCTTCAGCGGGTCGAGCCGTACGGCCGGCAGCCCCTGAGGCTCGATTGTGCCCATGTCCCAGCCGCTGCCCTTGACACAGAGAACATCCACCGACGACCCATCGCGATCGATAAACGCGGTCTTGACAGAAGTATTGCCACCGCCGTGCAGAACCAGTTCCGGATCCTGGCCGAGAAGACGTGTCGTATATGTCCTAATCGCCAGATCGCGATTGATGCCCTTGGCCACGTAGGCATTGAGCAAGGAGGCAAGTTCGCCGTCGTTCCATCTTGATTTCATCGCTATCACCTTTCATTCCCGAATCCTTCTGGAGCGGGTCAAAGTATGTTGAATGAGCCGCAGTCGGGTCAGATGCGATCTTCCGTTGCCGCGTCGAAAACGTGGACTTTCTCTGAAGCGATCGAGAAACGGACTTCGGTCCCCTCGTCAAATCGTGCCGACTTGTCGACAATGGCCAGAAACTGGCCTTCCGGTCCCTGGCAGCAAAGCTGGGCTTCGTGTCCCATACGCTCAATCAGCAGGGATCGCGCCGCAACCGAGCCATTCGGGTCGACCAAGACATCGGTCGGGCGGATGCCGCAAATCACCTTTTGCCCCACAGATACCTTGAGCGCCGGGTCGAGACGAATGAGGCCGGCACTGGTTTGAGCCGCCGGTACGCCCTGATCGGCGACAACCGCGCCGCCGAGGAAATTGATCGCCGACGAGCCGATGAAGTCGGCGACATATTTGCTCGCCGGCCGGTCGTAGACATCGTCAGGCGTGCCGATCTGCTCGATCTTGCCCGCGCGCATGACGACTATCTTGTCGGCCATGGTCATCGCTTCGATCTGGTCATGGGTAACGTAAATCGTCGTCGTCTTCAGGCGATTGTGCAACTGGCGGATTTCGGTGCGCATATGGGCGCGCAACTTGGCATCGAGATTGGAAAGCGGTTCGTCGAAAAGAAACACCGCCGCTTCACGCACCATGGCCCGCCCCATCGCTACACGCTGGCGCTGGCCGCCGGAAAGCTCCTTCGGGTAGCGCTGCAGATAAGGCGTGAGATTGAGAATCTCTGCAGCGTGTTCCACCCGCCTCTTGATTTCGGCGGGCGGCAACTTGGCCACCTCCAGGCTGAAGGCGATATTTTCATAGACCTTCATTGTCGGGTAAAGTGCATAATTCTGGAACACCATGGCGATATCGCGGTCGCGCGGATGCACGTCGTTGACGCGGCGTCCCGAGATCATAAGGTCGCCGGCAGTTACGCTCTCGAGCCCGGCCGTCATGCGCAAAAGGGTCGTCTTGCCACAGCCTGACGGCCCCAACAGAACGACAAACTCATGGTCCTCGATCAGGAAGGAAATGTCGCGCATGATGGTGAAGGCGCCGAAGGCCTTGCCGATGTGCTTGTATTCAACGGTTGCCATTGCAGATTCCACTCTCTGTTTTATATCGGCCGCGCATGTGGGCTATGCACATCCGCGCTCAGTATTTCTGCCGGGTCGGCGTGATGACGATTTCCTGCACGATCGCCTCTTGCGGAAGCCGATAGGCGTTCAAGATCAGGTCGGCGACGATGTCAGCGGTAATCCCGCCGCCGATCGCGGCCTTGTTGGCCTTGTAGTTGGCGAGGGTCGCCGGATCCTTCACCTGATCCAACACCTCGGTTTCGACGATACCCGGCGACAAGACGATGACCCGCACATCATGCGGAGCAAGATATTCGCGCAGGCTCTCGGAAATCGCGTGGACGAAAAACTTGGTGCCGCAATAAACGGTGTGGTCCGGATAAGTTTTGCGACCGGCAATCGAGCTCATCATCATCAGGGTCCCCGATCGGCGCGCTATCATGCCGTTCAACACCGCATGGACGCTGTTCATCACGCCCTTGGTGTTGATGTCGATCATCTCGTCCCATTCCACCGGCGGCTGTGTCGCAATATCCCCCAGCCGGGCGATACCTGCATTGGCAAACATCATGTCGACCGGCCCGAACCGGGCCTCGGCCTCAGCAACGGCCTCAATGATCGCCGCGCGGTCGCGAACATCGACCTTTTTCAAGACGACTTCAGGGAGATCGAGCGCCTCCAGCCGGTCCAGCCGGCGCGCCATCAAAAGAAGCGGATGACCGGCTGCGGAAAAGGCGCGCGCGGTAGCTTCGCCGATACCGGAACTGGCGCCGGTGATCGCAATCAGGGATTTTCTGGTCATTCCTATAACTCCAAAATGCACAGGTCCGGCGGTCCTCGCGGCGACGATCGTGGCAGACGCCACGATCGTCGCCGCGCGGTCAATCAGCCCTTGAGTACCTCGCCCACCTGCTTGGCGATGTCATCGAGTGCTTCCTTGGGAGAACCATAGCTGCCCGCAAAATACTTGCCCAACGACACCGGTATCGTGTCGCTCGACAGCTGCGCCCATTCCGGAAGATCCGGCTCGGAGCCCATGTGTTTCGCGATGGTTTCGCGAACGACCGGCAGGTGCCGTGTGGTACCGGCCCCGACACGGGCCTGCGCCAGCACGCGCGGATCATCGTAGACGCTGGCGCGCGTCGGGCCTGTGCCGCCGCCGAGCGTTGTGATCAGGGCCTGGGTATCGGCGCAGGTCGCCCATTGCATGAAGATCCAGGCAGCATCCGGGCTCTTCGAGTAGCGGGAAACCGCAAGGGATGAACCGCCCTGGTGACCGACGCCGGGGATTTCGCCGTAACCGGTTTCCTTGACGGTGCGAAGGGATATGGCCCGCGGCGGGACGGCGACTTCGCAAAGGCCGGAGACCTTCGTCTGGGTCGGATCGTCGAAATACGGGAAGAACTCGCCCCAGGACAGCATAGATGCAGCAACACCTTGCGCCACCGACTGACCCTGGCCATCCCAGGTCCAGCCGTCGACACCCGGAGGCATCGTCGCCTTGAGTTTCGTCCAGTATTCCAGCGCTGCAGCGCCCTTCTCATCATTGCCCGTAAACGTGCCATCCGGTCCAAAGATGGAGCCGCCATGCCCCCACAGCCATGCCGTCCAGTCGCATTCCAGGCTGTAATGCCCGGACTTCATCTGGCCGGTCGTGCCGTAGACATTCGGCCCCATCTCATCAGTGATGATCTTGGAGTTGGTGTAGAGCTCCTCAATCGTTTCCGGTGCCTTGAGGCTGAGCTTGTCGTAGATGTCCTTGCGGTAGATCATGATGAAGATCGGGATATCGTAGGGCACGCCGACCCATCGATCCTCGTATTTGGCGATGCCGTCGACCAGGGCGGGCAGGAAGTCGTCGAGATTGTAGTTCGGCATGGCAAGGTCAGCCTTGGCCGAATATTGTTCGCGCGGATCGAAGACATCCTGGCTGAAGCTCGCCGCCCAGCTTTGATCGATGTAGTAGAGATCGTAGGTTCCCAGATTGGACGCCACGTCGAGCGTGAGCTTCTGCAGCACCTGCTCGAGCGGAAGCACCTCGATCTCGACCTTGATGCCGGTGGCCTCCTCGAAATACTTCTTCAGCTGGCCGTTGATGGCATTCGACGGCGGAGTTGATTCCGTCGCAAGTTTCAATGTCGTCCCGGCAAAGGGCTTGCCGACATCCGCGAGCCACTTGAGGATTTCAGGGTTGGGGGTCAGTTCCTCGGCTGCCCTGGCACTGGAAAACGCACCAAACGGACGATTGCCGAATCCCATCCCGAGCGCACCTGCCCCAAGGCCAAGCTTTCCAGCGGCTCGCAGGAACTCCCGGCGCCCCAATTGACCCCGGACGAACTTGTCCGTGATTGACGCGAGGTAATGTTTTTTCACACTGTCTTTCATCAACTTCTCCTCCTCTAAATCGGCCGACGGGATCGCCGTCCGGATGCTCCAGATGCGCCGCTGGCGCACCTCCTATTGCTTCAGCGATCCCATCGTCAGGCCACGAACCAGATGGCGCTGCACGAGCAGGACGACGATGAAGGCGGGAACGATGGCTGCCGCTCCCAAGGCCGCCATGTTGCCCCAGGCCGTGCCGATGGACGTGACGAATGTCGAGGACACGACGGGGACAGTCTTGATGCCGGTCTGCGTCAATGTCAGTGCGAACAGAAACTCCGTCCAACTGAAGATGAAGCAGAGCACGGCGGATGCGGCGATGCCCCCCTTGGCCATAGGTAAGACGATGCGCCGGAAAATCGTCCAGCGGGACGCGCCGTCGAGCAACGCGCTTTCATCGATCTCAGCAGGGATGTCGTCAAAGAAGCTCTTCAGCAGCAATACGGCCAACGGCAGGTTCATCAGTCCATGCACGAGGATCAGGCCCAGATAGGTATCGAGCAGGTTCAGCTGCTTGAAAATGAAGAACATGGGAATGGCCACGGCAACCGGCGGCATCATGCGAGTCGACAGTACCCAATTGACGAACTCGTGCCGCCCACGGAATTGCATGCGCGACAAGCAATAGGCGGCCAGCGTCGCAACCACGATCGCAAGTACGGTCGACATCGAGGCGACGACGATCGAGTCCCAAAGGCGAGGTGCCATATAGAAATTGCCGCCACCCGGATTGACCGTCTCCTGCGTGCCGAAACCGAACCCAAGCGAGATGCCGAAAACCTGCTCGAAATTTCTGACCGTCGGCTCGAACTCGAAGAACTTCGGCGGCCACGAGAAAATGTCCTTAGCGTTGCGGAAAGCGACCGACGTCCAAAAGAAGATCGGGAAGAAGAAGAAGGCAACGACGAGCCAGCCGGCGAGCGTTCTGAAAATCCGCATGGATTTGCTTTGCGGCATGTTACCACCTCACCTTGAAGGCCCGGATGAAGAGATTGGCGAGGATCATCACGATCGCCAGGCTGACCAGGCTCAGCGTTGCGCCATACCCCCATTTCAGGAAGCTGAAGGTCTGCTGCCAAGCGTATAGACTGAGGCTGTAGGTCGATGTGCCCGGCCCGCCCGAGGTCATGACGAAGACGTAGTCGAAGACGCGGAACAGATCGATGCCGCGCAACAGGGCCGCGACTGCGATGACGCGCGACATCATCGGAAGCGTCAGGCGCCGGAACATTTGCAGCGAGGAGGCACCGTCGATCATCGCCGCTTCGTAGGGCTCGGGCGGCAGCGACCGCAGCCCGGCCATGAAGATCAGCACCATGAAGGGCGTCCATTGCCAGATCTCGGCCACTAGCACGCCCGCGAGCGCCAGTGAGGATGTGGCAAGGATTGGCGTTGCCTTGTCCAGCAGGCCCAGCATGTTAAGAAGATAGGTGAGCACGCCGAATTGGGGATCTTCCATCAACAGGAACATCATGCCGGCGATGGCCGGCGGTATAACTAGCGTCATCGACAAGACGGCACGCAATGCGCCAAATCCGGGCAGTTCCGCATCCAGCAGCAGGGCGACCGCCATGCCCAGCACGATCTCGCAGGCAAGTGCGATGGTGAAATAGACGAAGGTCACGCCGAGCGCGCCCCAGAAGCGCGTATCGTGCCAAAGCTGGACCCAATTGGCGAAACCTACGAAGACAAGTGCACGCTTGCGCGGCATGAACTCGTGAAAACTCAGCCAGATATTGTAGATTAGCGGATAGATCGTAAAGACGACCAGCAGACTGACCAGCGGCAGAAGCCACGGCCACGGCGAATCCGAGATCGCTATACGCTTCACCTGTGTGACGGACATTCGTACTCCTCCCTGAGCGGGCGACGGCCTTGACGCCTCGCTCCGGCGCTTTGACCGTCTCCCGATCCGGCCCGGCATTCCTCTGCCTGTCCGGATCATTCTCCACTCTGTTTCTCTTCGTCTCCGGCGAACCCGGCTCATCGGTGCGTCTGGGCGCCGATGCAGCTATCCCACTCTGGCGATACCCTTCTCTTCATTTTCTTGGGCGGCGCGCTCCCGTGCCATCCACGTGTCCAGTTCGGATATCTCTTCCTTGCGCATGCGAATTCCGGCCTTCGTCCGCCGAAACACCACGTCTTCGGCGGCCCGTGCATATTCGTGCCGCATGAGGAAGCGAACTTCAGCTTCGCTGAGATCGGGGCCGAAGCTGTGCCCAAGATCGGACATGCTGCGCGCACCGGCCAGGATGGTGCGTGCATCGACGCCATAATGCCGGACAAGCCGCCGTGCGGCGCGTGCACTGAGGAACGGGTAATCCTTGCCCAGATCATGCGCGAGCCGATCGGCGGCGCCCGCTTCAAAATTACCGCCCGGCAGGGGTGTGCGTCCGGTCCATCCCGCATTGATCATCCACTGCGGAAAATGAGCCGACAGTTTACGCAGCGCGTCCTCCGCAAGGCAGCGATATGTGGTGATTTTTCCGCCGAAGACGCAAAGAAGGGGGGCCTCGCCGGTCGCTGCATCGATTGTCAGCACATAGTCGCGCGTGGTTTCCTGCGCGTTGGCGGCGCCATCATCGTAGAGAGGCCGAACGCCGGCATAGGTCCAGACAATATCGGCCGGTGTTACGGACCGCTTGAAATATGACGATGCCGCCTCGCAAAGATACGCAGTCTCGCTTGCCGAGATCGATGCTTTTTCCGGCTGGTCCTTGTAGTCGACGTCCGTCGTGCCGATCAGCGTGAAATCGTCCTCATAGGGTATGGCAAAGACAATGCGCCCATCGGAGTTCTGGAAAATATAGCATCGGTCGTGCTCGTAGAGGCGCGGCACAATGATATGCGATCCCTTGACCAGCCGGATTTGTCCCGCGGCTTTGCGACCGCTCACTGTTGCCAGCACCTGATCGACCCACGGACCGGCAGCATTGACCAATGCACGCGCACGGATGGCCTGACGTCTTCCTGTTTCCACCTCTTCGATGGTGACGTGCCAGAGACCGTTTTCACGCACGGCGCCGGTGCATCGCACATGGGTGCGGATGTGTGCACCATGGGCTTCGGCATCCCGGGCGTTCAACACCACGAGGCGATTGTCCTGCACCCAGCAGTCGGAATATTCGAACCCGACCGTGGACACGTCGCGAAGCGGTTCGCCGGCAGGATCGCGTAACAATCTCAGCGTCTTCGTGCCCGGCAGTGTCTGCCGCCCCCCAAGGTGGTCGTAGATGAAGAGACCGAGCCGAAGCACCCACGCCGGACGCAGTCCCTTGCGATGCGGCAAAACGAACCGCAACGGCCAGATGATATGCGGCGCGATCCGCCAGAGAATTTCCCTTTCGCGCAGTGCATGGCGCACGAGCTTGAATTGGTAATGCTCCAGATAACGCAAACCACCATGGATCAGTTTGGTCGACGCCGACGACGTGCCGGAACCGAGATCCGATTTTTCGCAGAGAAACACGCTCAACCCGCGCCCTGCCGCATCGCGGGCAATACCCGCTCCGTTGATGCCGCCGCCGATAATGGCTAGATCGTATACCCGGCCGGTCATGCGACAGCTCTTTCTCTGCGCGCAGCGAGAATGCGATTGGCGACCTCGACGAAGCCATGTCCACCTTCAGCGCGTGTCACATAGGTCGGCTCAGCCTCGATGCGCCCCCGGAACTGCACGACGTTTGCCACACCGCAGGCATTCGGAAAGAAACGGAACATCGGCGCGTCGTTGGGGCTGTCGCCAACGAAGACGATCTTCTCTTTCTCCACATCGATATCCAACCCGAGTACATCGGACGCAAACCGCCGCGTCATCGTCAGTTTGTCGTAGGTGCCATACCAGCCGTTGACGTGAATGGAGGACACCTTGGCGACCGCGCCCTCCTCTTCGAAAATCCGCTTGATGCGCTCCACCTCGCCGGTCGGCAATGGCGGCACATCCTCGCAGAAGTCGATAGCGAGATCTGCCTCGCGATAGTGCTGGTCGGCCGAAATGGCGGCGCCAGGGACCTCAGTGAGAATGCGCGCGCGCACAATTTCCAGCTTTTTTCGGTCATCGGCGCGCTGGCCATCATTGATCGCAAACACACGGCGCATCCGCCGGCTGTCCTGATGATAGGAGAAATAGAATGCGCCGTTTTCGCCGACGACACCCGAGACCGGCCACATTCGCGCGATCATGTCGCACCAGCCTGCCGGACGGCCGGTGATGGGCGCCACCGCGATGCCCGCGACAAGCAGCCTCTCGAGTGCTTCATAGGCGCACGCGGGCAGGCGACCGTCATTGGTCAGCGTATCATCTATATCGGCAAACAGTGTGGTGATCCTGCTTGCAGCGTCTGCCGGCATATCGGAAATCGCGCGCATGGCCTCAGGTCTCCTCGCTCGCGAAATCCTCGAGGAGGCCGGCGTCTGCGGCAACATCGAGGAAGGAGTACCGATTGCGCATCTCGCGCGAGTGAACAACCGCCTCCCGGTAAAAGTCGACGGGTACGCCTAGCTCCCGTGCTGTCGTCGGACCGCCTGCTGCTTTCAGCAACCGGGTCATTTCGTCGACCGGAACGACGAAGCTTTTCAATTCTTTCCGCAGCACCGGCCAGAGATCGACGATTTTTTCATTCAGCGCGCCGATTGCCTTGTCATCGAAAATTTTCGGCTGGATCTCGTCGAAACACTGCCCGGCAATGCTTGGTCCCATGCGCCGGACCATGCCATCGAAGCTGATCTTCGTTGCGTTCATTCTTGGGGCTGTCGCGCTGTCCAGATAGTGGCGCTGCAATCGGCCCATTGTCAGCACGCCGACACCCACCTGCTGCCCATGCAGCGTCCCGGGGTGCCTGTTCCCCGCAAAGCAGTCGATGTAATGCGAAATCTGGTGCTCGCCCATCGAGCCATGGTTGGACATGCCGGTGAAGGAGACGCCAAGGCCGCATTCGGTCAGCACCCGGTAGAGATAGCCATGGGCGCCAATATCACCGCTGCCGATCCCCGCGGCATTCCGGTTGAGCGCGATCTCGTCCTCGGCCTGAATGATATAGGGCGCATCGGAGTAGACGGTTCCAAACAGCCGGTGCGACAGCCACCAGTCCACTTGGGCGACGGAGCGCACCAAGCAGTCGGCGAATCCGGCAGCCGAGAGGTAGGTCGGCGCGGCCGCCGACACCGAGAGATCGACGAAAAACCCCGCCGGCGCGTGGGATGGCAGCGAGACTTTTAACCCGCTATCGAGGGTGATCGAGGCTGTGGTGGATGTATACCCGTTCATCGATGCCGCGGTGGCGAAGACACAATACCGGCGGCCATCAAGTCCCGTCACATATTTGACAAGGTCGTTGATCGTACCGGAACCGACCGCCACGACGCCTTCAGCACCTTTCAACTTTTCGGTCAGGAGCGCGATGGTTGCCATGTCGGCATGCGGATGATCGAGAAGGATCGACTTGACTGGGCCGAGCTTTTCCAGCGCGCGGGCAACCCGCGCACCCATCGCATCCCAAGTCGCCTTATCGGCAACGACGGTAAAGGTCTCGCCCAGGCTCAGGCTTGAAACAAGCTCCGCTTCTCGCCCTTCAAGGCTCTCGGCGATAACGATGGATTCATACGGCACGACAGCGCATTTTCCAGTCGCCGGGTTCGTCCACCGGCCTGCCACGATGTCATCGATAAGCGCGGTCCAGCCGCCCTTGGGAGCGCTTGTAGCGCCACCCCGGTTCTTTGCCGTTTCCATTCTGCAATCCGTTTTCTATGCGATGGATACAAGTGACAGCATGCGGTGACATTTGTCAACACATAAGACAACGCACGTTGACATTTGTCATGGGATGTCGTCAGATATGCCAGAACAAAAAATTCGAGGAATCATATGCTGGATGCGGGCGCGCCCCTGCCCATGGAATTCGACGACGCGGTCACATGGGCTGCATGGCTCTACTACGCCGATGAGATGACCCAGAGCGAAATTGCCAAGACGCTACGCGTATCGCGTGCGACCATCGTCAACTATCTTCAAGAGGCGCGCGACCGGGGTATCGTCTCGATCCGCATCAACACGAATGCGAGTGGGCGTACTCGGGTCGCACGGGGCCTGGTAGAGAAATTCGGCTTGGGTGGCGCGCTGGTGATCCCGCACGCCGAGGATCGCGACCTGGTTTCTCGCCTGGGCGATGCCGGTGCGCGCGTCCTCGCCGAGCAGATCGTGGCGGGTGACGTGATCGGTGTTGCATGGGGACGCACCGTCTTGTCGGTCGCGGACAAGATTTCGCTGCCAGAAGCTGTGCACGATCTCACGGTTGTCCAGGTCTCGGGAAGTTCGACCGGCGAACCGGATTTTTCACCTGAACTCTGCACGTCGCTGCTGTCGAGCAGGATCGGCGCGCGTTGCGTCAACCTTCTTGCGCCGGCGGTTCTTTCGACCAAGGAACTGCGAACGATGCTGCTCGACGAACCCGTCCTGAAGAAGCAGTTCGATCTGATCCACTCCACCAACCGTATCCTTTTTGGTGTCGGCGACGTCGGTGCGAAAAGCACGGTTAGGGCGTCAGGCATCGCAAGCCAGGCGGAAATCGACAAATATGTCGAGGATGGCGCGGTAGCAGTCATTATCGGCCGCTTCATCGATGCGCACGGCCGGGCTGTCGGCGGAGATCACGACGAGCGCATGGTGGGCATTGCGCTCGAGGAATTGAAGCAGACACCAAACAGGATCTGCGTGGCCGGCGGATCTGGAAAGATCGAAGCGATCACCGCAACGCTCGAGGGCGGCTATGCCACACATTTCGTCACAGACTTGGCTACGGGAGAGGCCTTGCTGGCGGCTTGACACGCAAGACCGGCGGCCGATGAGGGCGCCGGTTGCGGACAATAGAACAGACCGGATGCGGCGTGCCGCTCGATAGTCGGTCAGCGGAAGGAGGAGCCGCTTTGATGCACCGGAACGAACGCTATGTCATCGGCATCGATTCATCGACGCAATCGGTCAAGGCTATTGCCTGGACGCGCGAGGGCGAACCTCGATTCGAGGGGCGTGCGCCTCATACACTCTCAAACCCGGATGCCTATAGGTCCGAACAGGACCCCGATGAATGGTGGAGTGCGGCGACGATAGCCCTCAAGGCTGTAACGGATGTGATCGATCCCGACCGCATTGATGGCGTGGCGATCTCAAACCAGCGAGAAACCATGGCCTTGCTGGGAGCCGATCGACGTCCGCTTGCGCCCGCAACGATCTGGCTCGACCGTCGCGCCCGTGACATGATCACCGTTCTCTCTGACGAAATAGGCGCGGAGACACTGCATTCGATTTCCGGCAAGCCGGTAGATGTCATCCCTTGCATCTATCGTCTGCGCTGGTTGCGCGCCCACCAACCGGATCTCCTCGACAAAGCCGCCTATATCCTCTCCGTACACGACTACCTAGTCATGCGGCTGAGCGGGCAACCCCAGGCAACATGGACCAGCGCCGATCCGTTCGGCATTTTCGACATCGTCACCAAGACTTGGTCGCGCAAGCTCCTCGATCACCTGAAAATCAGCGAGGACAAGCTTCCACCGCTGAACCCACCTGCGTCCCGGATAGGCGTGATTTCGCAGGAGGCCGCAATTGCGACGGGCCTCGGAGCGGGAACACCGATTTACGCCGCCGGTGGGGACGGCCATTGTGCGGGCCTGGGAGTTGGCGCAATCGACCCGGGAACTGTCTATCTCAATCTCGGAACGGCCGTGGTTGGGGGAGTCTGGTCTGCCACTCCCGAACTCAGTTCCTATTGGCGAACGCTGGTGTCCCCGACCGGTCAAGGCTACATGCTGGAAAGCGTGCAGCGCAGCGGCGCCTTTTTCGTCAACTGGCTGCTCGATAATTTTGCCGGCGGACGGGCCGACCCCACTGTGTTCCAACGGCTCGAATCTGAAGCAATGCGGCTGCCGGTCGGCTCCCACGGGCTGACGGTCTGCCCTTATCTGGTGGGCTGCATGGATCCGCATTGGGATGGAAACGCACACGCGACCTTTACGGGTCTTGGACCTGACCACGGCATGGGGCATCTCTATCGCGCATCACTAGAGGCCATCACCCTGGAATTCACCCGCGCCCTTGAACAGATGCAGGCGAAGGGCCTGGCCACTCATCGCATCTTCGTGATCGGGGGTGGTGCCTCAAGTACGCTTTGGCGCAGTATGGTGGCGGACGCGACCGGCCTCCCCGTTCACCGAAGCCTGTCCAACGAGGCCTCCGCCCTTGGCGCTGGCATGTCGGCCGCCGTCGGAACCGGTTGGTTCAGGACTTTCCAGGATGCGGCCCGCGCCATGTCCAAAACAACAGAGGCGACAGCCCCCGACCTTGCCGCCCATCGCGATTGGTCCGGCCTATCCAAACGGCAAGCCCGCGTCTATCTCAACAACCGTGGAGAATTCTAAAAACCTTATTGGCATTGCCATGCGCGATCGGCTGGCAGCACTTGGATGGTGACACATTGGTGGCCGAGTGCCAGGGGCACAAGCATATCAGCTGGGCCTGAACTCGACATCCTAGCGTGCTGCGCCGCAACGATTGGAAAGGACACGACAATGCAACTCGCTGTAGGCGGCGATAGCGCAGGCGAAGGCTTGGCAAAGATCCTCGCCGATTGCCTCAAGGACCGCCACGAGGTACATGAAGTATCCCGCACTGATGCCAGTCCTGACGCCTTTTACGCCCATCTCGCCGACCGCGTCGGCTCGGCCGTGCTCAGGGGCGACGATGACCGCGCGATCCTCGTCTGCGGCACTGGAATCGGCGTCTGCATCGCCGCCAACAAGGTGTCCCGCATTCGCGCCGCATTGACCCATGACACTAATCCGCTGAACGCGCGGCGCTCTCCAACAATGCGCAGATCATCACCATGGGCTCGCGCGTTATCGGTCCGGAACCTGCAAAGTCGATAGCAGACGCCTTTCTTGGCCAGGCCTTCGACGAGAACGGCCGTTCTGACGAAAACGTCAAGGCAATTAACGAGGTCGATGTAAAATATGGTGCATCGTTTCGCTAATCCACATCGGTGTCCGATTGGAGAAAGCTGCGTCCGTCCTAGGCGCCTTTATTGGTCGCGAGACTCATGTTCCTGACCCGAACTCAAGCGTATTGCCCGAGTTCCGAGCTTTGCACCCGTGACGGCGTCTACTCCGATCGGCTCAATCTCTGCGCCTGACTCAAGATCGACATAGCGGGCGAGATCGCCGCCGCAGTGACGGTGCGCCCACGCCCCGATCATCATGAGTACCGGCAGGAAATCCCGACCTGCATCCGTGAGGACATACTCCTCGCGGGGAGGCCGTTCGGAATAGAGGCGCTTTTCCAGCAACCCGTCTTCCGTCAGCGCCCTTAGACGCTTTGTGAGCATGGTTGGCACGATACCTAGACTCTTCCTGAACTGGTCGAACCGGGTGAGGCCAGCATGTGCATCCCGCAAAACCAGAATACTCCACGCATCGCCTACAGAGTTGAGGCCACGGGCGACCGGGCACTGTGGAACTGAATAATTTTTCATTTAGTTTCTTTTCGATAGTGCCACGATATCGAAAAGATAGTAACCCAGGTTTAGACGATGATCCACCCATAATGAAAGCTGACAACATGATCGACAGAAACAAAAAGATTGCCCTGGTCACGGGTGCTTCCTCCGGTATTGGCCTTGTCACAGCGCAATCCCTTGCGCGGCGACAAACAAGGTGAGACTCGTATTGCCTCACCCAAGAGTGTTCCCGGAGAATAATGCCGTTGCCTCACTCGGATGTTCTCGAATGCCTCACGGGTTGTTACGATCTTGTCCCCGCACCTGGTGCAAGGTGACGGAGGTAGCGAAGCCGCTCGCGAGCGCGCCCTCAATAGCGCTGTAGCGAGCGGGCGGCTTCGCGGGCGTTCATCATGTTTTCCGCGGGTTGTCGAAGGCCAACCTGGCGGTAAGAGCCTCACTGCACGACCTCTACGTTTTGCGTCTGCCGCGCGGCATCGGCGAATGGCCCGAACACCAGCGCATTGGCCTGTGTACTGCGCCAGATCTTCATTCGACGCTGCACGGTCCGAATGAGGCCGTCGGGATACACGCCGGGGTATTTGACCTGCAAGCGTTCAAGCAACTCTCGCGAAGTTCGCCAAGGCTCCGCCTCGAACCAATCCTCGAGTTCGGCAGTGACGGCGAGTAGAGGATCGGGCCTCCGCCGCTCTCGCTTGGCCGCTGGCTTGGAGCGGGCAGTCGGTTTCACTTCACCACCACGCCAAGCAATCCGTAAGCCAGACAGAAAGTCTTCGAGCGGTAATGCCTCGCCGTCGGTGGCAGGCGGACCATCAGGCTTGTCAGCAATTTCGACCAATCTCTCTTGTGCCAGCCGTATGTCGCGGAGCAGCCGAACCGGATCGAGCGTCAGGTACATCGCCTTGAGCCGAAGGCATGTATCCTCCGGCGTGCGTGCGTCGTCAAGCAGCCGCTGATAAGGCGTGGCGGGACGATGATAGCGCTTGATCACCTTGGCTCCGTCACGGTGCTTTTCTTTCAGCTTGAATGATGGCTGAAAGAAATTCACGAACAACCGCATTGAGGAATAAAGCTTGGCCAGCTCCCGGGTGGCTCGCAGCCCCTCGAAGCGTCGGTATCCAACGATCTTGCGCACGATCGCGCCATTCTTCTGCTCGACAAATGCCTGGTCGTTCTTTCGGTAGGGGCGGCAACGGGTGAGTTCGATATTATCTCGCAAGCAATACTCATGAACGCTCTCGTTCATGAACACACTGTCGTTGTCGGTGTCGAAGCCCAGCAGCGGGAACGGCAGCAACTTGCGCAGTTCGGTCAACGCAGTGATCAGTACCGTTTGCTCGCGAACCAGCAGCGGCGCGCATTCCGTCCAGCCCGTGGCTATATCGGTCAACACCAGCGTTTGCGAGAAGGCACCTCTCGCGTACGGGCCGGAATGAGAAACGAGATCAGCCTCGACAAAGCCGGGTGCGGGGTCATCCCAATCCGAGAACGTTCGAACGGGAACACTACGCCGAATCGCCGTTGATCCTTTCCGGCGCCGCGGACCCGTGGCGCTCGCTTTAATCTCCTTGAGGACTCGATCAATCGTCGCTGGGCTCATCGTCAAGAGTTGCCGGCGCGTCTCGCTATTCATATCGCCATGTCCATGACGTTCCATCGCTTCGATCAGTGTTGGCAACAGGGGGTGTAGTCGCTTGCCGCAAATTCGATCCGACGCCTCCCAAACAACGACGAGCGCCGCCCGCACGTCATCGCCGTAAACCCGGCGCCCTGGCCGAGGACCACCCTTCGCCGGTTCGCGTTCTCCTCGCAGCAGTCGCATCGCATGCTTGCGATGAAAGCCCGTGAGCGCCACGAACTCGTCCAACATCCTCGCCTTCTCGGCCCGCCCGCCTAACACATAGCGACAACTGATCGCCGCCACCAATTCCACACGTGTCGCCATGCTTACCTTCCTCATCAAAGCTCCCGAGGTTGATTCGTCGGGAGCAATTTAGATGAGGCAATAACCCATTCTCAGGGAGCAGTTCAGGCGAGGCAATGCGGCGTCTCATCCTGATCGTCGCGCTATAATCCCTGGCGAAAGCCGGCTACTACGTGTTTGGGACGAGCCGCAAACAGGTTGCCAGCAAGCCTGGCATCGCCATGCTGATCTGCGACGTGACCGATGAAGGCTCGGTGCAGGCGCTCATCGCCGAGATTCTCCAGCAGGCAGGACGGATCGACCTCGTGGTCAATAACGCCGGGATCGGCCTTCTCGGGGGCGCGGAAGAATCTTCCATCGCCCAGGCCCAGCGCCTGTTCGACGTCAACGTTTTCGGGGTGGCGCGGGTCGTCAATGCCGTCCTTCCGGTGATGCGCAAGCAGAAGAGCGGCCGGATCGTCAATATGAGCTCAATCCTCGGGCTCATCCCATCTCCGTACAATGCGTTCTATGCTTCGACGAAGCACGCCATCGAAGGCTACTCGGAATCGCTCGATCATGAAGTGCGCAACTTCGGCATCCGTGTCGTGCTGGTGCAGCCCGGCGTAACTCGAACATCCTTCGAAGAGAACCTGACGCGAGCCGATCAACCTCTTCCGGTCTACGACGCGGAGCGCGCCCGAAGCGAAGCTCTCATGCGCAAATGGGTAGAAGCCGGCGATGCGCCGCAAGTCGTCGCAGACGTGGTTGTTACGGCCGCAACCGCGAAGAAGCCGAAGCTGCGCTATTCCGCAGGCAAGCAGTCGCGCCAGGTTCGCTCCCTCCGTCGTTTCATGCCGGAGTGGCTGGTCGACAGAATTCTGCACAAGATCAACGAGATACCTGCCTAAACTAGTTTCCGTCCATAAACGCTGGTTTTCTTGAGCTTGCAGCGCACTTGGGTTCCGCTTGGTGGCCGCTTTGAAGCCATGCGGTGTGGCTCATGGGTGCTAATTGCGGCGGCCAGGATTTCTGGTGGACATGCGCGCATTGGCAACTGCCGGCGTCACGCCGGTCCGGTTTTGGCTGGCGACATGGGATGTCAGGTCGGCCTGAGGCGGGCGAAGAGGGCGAGATTGTATGCGACCACCGAGGACCAGACATAAGCCTTGAAGTGGTCGAGCCCACGCCAGGTGCAGCGCCCCAAGCCGTAGGCGCGTTTGAGGCAGGAGATGCCGGCCTCGATGCCGGCGCGGAAGTTGCGCAGCTTGCGATAGACCCAGCGGCTCTTGACCATGTCTTCGATCCTGAGGCCGCACTTCTTGTGGAAGGCCATGTCGCAGATGCCCCAGGCTTTGGCTCGGCTCAAATTATCGCGGCTGGCATAGCCGCCGTCGGCCGCCGCCTGACGCGGCGCCTCGCCCCAGATGCCGATGTGGCGTTCCAGCATCGGCAGCAAGCGCTCGCTGTCGGCCGGGTTGCCGGTTTCGACGACGAGGTCGAGGATCAGCCCGCTTGTGCCGGTGGTCAAATTGATCTTATGGCCATACTCGACGTCGCGGCTGCCTTTGACGATGATGTCGGCATGCGGCTCGAACAAACTGACCAGCTTGTCGCCAGCCGGCACCGCCTCGCCGGCCAGGACCCGCCGCTCGGTCTGGGCGATGATCCGTTCGATCAGCGGCTTATAGTGGCGGAGTTGGGCCTGCCAGAGTTCGACCGCCGGGCCCGCCGCCAAGGGCAGTTGCGCCGCCGCCTGTTCGAGATAGCTCAAGGTGGTGCGCGTGATCCTGAGCAGCGCGCGATAGTGCTGAACTCGTTTCGGACGACCGCGGGTAAATTGGATCGCCCGGGATCGCTTCTTCGCCGCGCGGCAGTGATCGTGCCATGAGATGGCGCTGCCCAAGGAAGCCGCCTGCTGCAACAGCCGCACCATCACCCGCACGCAGTCCCACAAAAGACTACTGTCGCTCGGTTCGTGCATCAGCGCCGAAGTGACGGTGCTGTCGATGCGCACGACCTTGCCGCGTTCCACCTTGTCCTGCCGGGCGCTCGTCAACAGCACGCGATTGATCGCTTCAAAGGTCCCGGCCCGGATCGCGCTGATCGTCTTGTGCAAGACCGACTTCTTCGGGTTCCACCCCCACGGCAGCCGGGCAAAGGCCCGGAACGAGGCGGAATCTTCCAGATGAAAGGCCAACTCCTCATAACTCAACTGACGGTGTTGTTTGAGCAGGGCGCAACGCAGCACGGCCTCCGCCGGCAGGCCCTCGCGGCCGGTCTCCTTGACGCCGTGGCGGCGCAGGTCCTGCGCTACCAGCCCGAGCAGATCACGATGCTCATCCAGCCATTGCGACATGGCTTTCAGCTCGCGGCCGATCTCGTGTTCGGCGAAAAGATCGAATATATTGGCTTGGACGGTGCGTTCTTGGCGCATTGTCGGCTCCGGCGGTTGCGGGTTTGTCTTTAGAATCAATGGCTTGATCTAAAGTATACCTGAAACCGCCGGGCTTTGCCCGTCGCAATATCGCTATTCCTCCAATAATTTCAGTGGTTTACCGTTTGTGGACGGGCACTAAACTAAGCACCGCCAAGCGCATCGCTGTCCAAAAAAAAACACGTCAAGCAATCCGGTCGCTTCTCTTCCTTGCGCTGATCGGCGGCAGCCTTGGCGCGGTGGCGGCCCAGCAGTTGTTGCGGCACAAGACGAGAAAGGAACCGTTCCGGTCAATCCTGGCGGCGATCCTGATCCTGCATGGCGCATTGATTGCTGTGCTGGCCTTCGTGCCGCAATGGAGCTTTCTGCTTCCTGAAGACTTTTGAAGCATCAGAATTCCTGCCCATATCCACCTTGGCCATCCGAAACGAGCTGTTTCGTCAGCCCGACGGAGGGTACGTCGCGATCGAGCTTCGGATTGTAGGCGACCGAGAGCCAATGGATGCTGTAGCCGTGCTTCCGGAAGAAGCCGATCGCCTCACTGTTGCTGGAATGGGTCTGCATCGCCGCCTTCTCGAAGCCCTGATCGGCGATTTCCTTTTCGATGCGGACGAGAAGGGCCGAACCGAGGCCCTGGCGGGTGAATGCGGGATCGATCCAGAAATCCGAGATGGTTTCGTCCAATCCCTCGCGCGCCGCCCAGCCTGCGACCTGGCCGTTCTGCTCGACGACGGTGACGGTCAGCCAGTCGTTTTCCACGAAGTTCCGGAAGGCGTTGCGCGCTGCATCGATCATCACGTCCGATTCGCCGATCGACGCCATCGCCTTTTGCCAGGCCCTCAGCCCGATCTCGCTTAATAGCTCCGCTTCACCGTCGCGGGCATTGCGAATGTGGATCAACGACACCTCCGCGTTATCCCTCAACTAGACCATTGAGTCGCGGATTTTACCAGTAGCTCCAACGGGATGATCGACAGAAACCGCGGTTTTCGACTGGTTTTTGAGAGGCAAGTACGCTCTTGACCGAATTTTCCGGGCTGAATAATAGGTCTTATCGAGGTGTTTTATGTTGAGCCTGCCTGAGACCCGGTAAAGGCCCTGCCCGCAAGTTTTCTTGCGCGCATGGGCACGAAAAAACGAAACCCTGACGTTCGAATGAGCGCCAGATCGTTTTTGTGCGCCCTGACGGGCGCGATACTGGATCTCAACACATGGACATTTCTCGCACGGAGCAGCGCATCCTGCATCTCATGGCCCAAGGCGGCCGCATTGAAATTACCCGCGACGACGACAGGAAGATCGAAGCGGTCAGTTGCTTCACTCGCGACGGCTGGCTCTATCCCGGCATCGACCTCGATCTCTTCCGCAGGCTGAAGCGACTGAAGGCAATCATGTCCTCAGGCGGCCACCCCTACCGGATCACCGAAAGAGGGCTGAGATTGGTCAGGTCGCAGCTGAACAACAGGTAATAGTGGCACCCCCGATCGCGGGCGCGATCGGGGGTATCGCCTCATGCCTTTGCAGAGAGTTCCGTCCGCATCACCGACCACTCGACGGCCATCGTGCCTGTGCCGCGCCTCTTGCCGGCGCGGCGATACCAGTAGTCGGCGTTCCAGTCATCGCCCTCGATGCGATGGCAAAACGCGTGCCCCCAGTCGAACGGCTGTTCGCCTTCGTGGCGCTGGCAGATGTCGTGGACCGCCTGCCAATCCGCGCCCATGGTGAAACCGCCGGCAGAGAGGCGATCGAATGCCTCGATCAATCGCACAAGATCATTGCCGGCCATAAAACCTTCTCCTGGTCCCGGCTATCAATCAGTCAACCAAGCGGCAAAGCCGACGGCGCCGACCGTTTCGTGGTCGGCAGCTGCCATCTTTCGGATCGTTGGATCCGTTACCACCACTTGGCCGGCGTAAACCGGCCGGCTGCCTGCTCGATGACGTGAGCAGTCTTGAAGAGGGTTTCCTCGTCGAAGGGCTTGCCGATCAGCTGCAGGCCGAGGGGCAGTCCCTTATGGTCGAGGCCGGCCGGCACGGCGATGCCGGGCAGGCCCGCCATGTTGACCGTCACCGTGAAGATGTCGTTGAGATACATCTTCACCGGATCGGCGGCGAGGTTCTCGTCGGCAACGCCAAAGGCGGACGACGGCGTTGCCGGCGTCAGGATGGCATCGACGCCGGCGTCGAAGGCGAGTTCGAAATCGCGCTTGATCAGCGTGCGCACCTTCTGGGCGCGGATATAATAGGCATCGTAATAACCGGCCGACAGCACATAGGTGCCGATCATGATGCGGCGCTTGACTTCCTTGCCGAAGCCTGCGGCACGCGTCTTCTCGTACATGTCGACGATATCCTTGCCGTCGACGCGCAGGCCGTAGCGCACGCCGTCGTAACGCGCGAGGTTCGAGGATGCCTCGGCGGGAGCGACGATGTAATAGGCCGGAAGGGCGTATTTGGTGTGCGGCAGCGAGATGTCGACGATTTCGGCGCCGGCATCCTTCAACCAGGCGATGCCCTGGCGCCAGAGGGTCTCGATCTCATCCGGCATGCCGTCGACACGGTATTCGTTCGGAATGCCGATCTTCATGCCTTTCAGCGATTGGCCGAGAGCTGCTTCGTAATCCGGCACCGGCAGATCCACCGATGTCGTGTCCTTTGCGTCGACGCTTGCCATCGACTTCAAAAGGATCGCGGCATCGCGTACGTCGCGGGCGATCGGACCTGCCTGGTCGAGCGAAGAGGCGAAGGCGACGGTGCCCCAGCGCGAGCAGCGGCCATAGGTCGGCTTGATGCCGACGGTGCCGGTGAAGGCAGCCGGCTGGCGGATCGAGCCGCCGGTATCGGTCGCGGTCGCGCCGGCGCAAAGATGCGCGGCGACGGCTGCGGCCGAACCGCCCGACGAACCGCCGGGCACGAGCTGCTGGTTGGAGCCCGCGGCACGCCAGGGATTGATCACCGCGCCGTAATGCGAGGTCTCGTTGGACGAGCCCATGGCGAACTCGTCCATGTTCAGCTTGCCGAGCATGACGGCGCCGTCATCCCAGAGGTTCTGCGTCACCGTCGATTCATAACGCGGCTCGAAACCATCGAGAATGTGGCTGCAAGCCTGGGTGTGAACGCCGACCGTGGCGAAGAGATCCTTGATGCCGAGCGGAATGCCTTCGAGTTCGCCTGCCTTGCCGGCGGCGATGCGCGCGTCGGAGTTCTTCGCCATGACACGGGCGAGATCCGGCGTGATCTTGATGTAGGCGTTAAGCCGGCCGTTGGCCGCATCGATCGCCGAGATATAGGCTTCGGTCAGTTCGATCGCAGTGATTTCCTTGGCGCGCAGCTTCTGGCGGGCTTCGGCAATGGTCAGGCTGGTGAGTTCGCTCATCGTGTTTTCGCTTCAGATCTGGAATGGCAACAGGGTCGGAAAGAGGCTTCGAAGCCTTATTCGACGACTTTCGGCACCAGGAAAAAATTGTGGTCGGTGACGGGCGCATTGGCGACGATATCGGCTGCCTTGCTGCCGTCGGTCACCTCATCGGTCCGCTTCTTCATCGCCGTCGGGGTCACCGACGTCATCGCCTCGACGCCGTCGACATTCACTTCGGAGAGTTGCTCGACGAAGCCAAGGATGCCGTTCAGCTCGCCGACCATGCGATTTGCCTCGTCCTCGGAGACGGCAATACGGGCAAGGCGGGCGACGCGCTTCACGGTGGCAAGATCGACGGACATGGCATTCTCCGGATAGGATTTTTCCTACCCGCTATAAAGGCCATGTCCGCCGTGTGCAACGGGGTTTCGTCAGATCGACAGGCTCTCGGAAGGCCTGATCGCCTTCACATCCGTCTTCGATCCCTCCATGCCGGTAACGAATTTTTCCGCCGTCTGGTCGATGATCGGGAAGGTGCCGTAATGGCAGGGGATAGCGGTCTTGAAGTTGAAATAGCGCCGGCAGGCAAGTGCTGCCACAGCGCCGCCCATGGTGAAGCGGTCGCCGACCGGCACGAAGCCGATATCAGGCTGGTGCAATTCGTTGATCAGCGCCATGTCGGAGAAGATGTCGGTATCGCCCATGGCAAGGATCGAGGCTTCGTCGTCGAAATGCAGCATCAAGCCATTGGCGTTGCCGAGTGCATGCGAGACGCCATCCTCGGTAATCTGCGCGGAGGAGTGCAGCGCATTGGTGAAGGTTGCCGAGAAACTGCCGAGGGCGATCGTGCCGCCAGTATTGCCCATCTCGATCTTGTCGACGCCCTTAGAGCCGAGCCAGGCGGCGAGATCGGCATTGGCGAGAACGACGGCGCCGGTTTCCTTGGCGAGTGCCACGGTATCGCCGACATGATCGCCATGGCCATGCGTCAGCAGGATATGGGTGATGCCGGCAGACACATCCTTGATATCCTGGCCGGAAAAGGAGGCGTTATAGCTGAGGAATGGATCGAGCAGGATCTTCGCCTTTGATGTCTCGATGCGGAAGGCGGAGTGGCCGAGCCAGGTGATCTTCATGAAATGTCTCCTTTATTACGTGATGCAAAGCCGGTTTCGATGCCACATCAAAGAATGAGAGCATGATATCGTCGGAAAACCGCTCACACTTTTCGGCGTCATGCCCTAAGGACATATCTTATGCGGCCGCAAAGAAAAGCGGCGGCGACTTCAATTTGTTTTGACGGGATGAAACGGCGATGACGGTGCTGACGATCGAGGAAATGGCCGAGACGCTTGCCCCGCGACAGGCGATTGCCGGCCTCGATCTCGGCACGAAGACGATCGGGCTTTCGATGTCCGATCTCGGCCGGCGTTTCGCCACGCCGCGCACCGTGATCCGCCGCGTCAAGTTCACCATCGATGCCCAGGCGCTGCTGGATTTCGCACAATCGGAAAAGGTCGCAGGCTTCATCATCGGCCTGCCGATGAACATGGATGGATCGGCGGGTCCGCGCGTGCAGGCGACGCGCGCCTTCGTGCGCAACATGGAGCAGAAGACGCCACTGCCCTTCGTCTATTGGGACGAGCGGCTTTCGACGGTTGCCGCCGAACGGACACTGCTCGAAATGGACGTCTCCCGCGCCAAGCGGGCCGAACGGATCGATTCGGCCGCGGCGAGCTTCATCCTTCAGGGCGCGCTTGACAGGCTTTCCTTGCTGGCAAGGTCTGATGGAGACGAATTCAGCGCCTGACGCGCCTTCCACCAGGCGATGATCGACTTGCGCTTCCGGAAGGCCAGGATGGCGAAGACGACGAGGCTGTCGACCGCGATCGCGCGGGCAACCAGCGGCGGGATGGTCTCCGGCGGAATGCCGAGCGCCTTGCCGTAAAGCTCGAAGGTCAGGTCATGGACCTGCCGGCTCAGCATGAAGATGCCGAAACTCATGTCGTAATAGGAGAGCCAGTACCATCCGCCCAGAAAGACGATGGGGCCGGCCCAGAAGATCAGAAACCACTTCATGCGGCCTCTCCTCCATGCTTACGCGCGACAGGCAGATCAAGAGAGACCAACCAGGTCGACAAAGCCATGATACAAAGCACCAGCGTCGGAGTTGCTATATCCAGCGCCAGGACTGCGAAAAACATCATCGCCGCCACCAAAAACACTGCCTTGGCGATCTTAGTTCCCATGGTCGTCAACTCGGGTCTTCTACTCATACAATCTCTGCTGAGACCACACTGTCGGGTTAACCAGCCCCACGCAACGTAAACCATTTGTTAAGGTTAATGCTACGCCCGCCCCCTGTGGATGAGCAGAAATCAGCCGTAGACGCCGCGCACGATGCGCTTCAGCGCCGTCGCGGCCTTCTCCCAGTCCTTGGGCGTTTTCAGCGACAGGCCGGCGCACTGCCCGCCGGCTGCGGCGGCGAGCACAAGGTGCTGGATCGCGGCGATGACGACGGCGTTGACGGCTGCCGCATCCACGCCCTTCGGCGGCGCCAACGAGCCGCGCATGCGCTCGAGCCAGAGCGCGAGCGCTTTCGAACGCGCCTCGGACAAGCGCCTCACCTGCTCGGTGTTTTCCGATATCTCCCAGGCAAGGATGCGGCGCATGAGCGGATCGTTTCTCAAGGCGTCGAGGAGGAGAAGCGACAGCCGCTCCATCAGGTCGCCATAGGTGAGCAGGAACATGCCGCCGGCGTCTTCCGGAATGCGATCCTTCACCCATGTGCCGAGATCGGCGCCGATCGCCTCGACCAGGCCGTCGAGGCCGCCATAGTAACGATAGATCAGTTGCTTGTCGCAACCGGCGCGGCGCGCGACCGCGTTGATGCCGAAATTCTGGAATCCTTCCTCGGCGAGCAGCCCCTTGGCGGCGGCAAGGATGGCGCGCTCGGTGGCGCCGCGATCACGCACGCGCCGTTCCGGCCCCTCGCCGGTCCCGGGTGAATTTTCCAGATTTACGGCTTCATTCAGCATGATCGACCCTTCCCCACTGTCACCAATCGGTGAGTAGCGGGGAGGCTGCATGCAATCAATCCTATCCCTTTGGGAAGATTGTGGATATTTCAGCTGGACCGTTGATTGTCCGCCGAACGGATATGGAAGGCTGCACGTTGGACGGATCGGATCCGCTCAGAAATCTCGTCCTGGCGGTTGATCGTGATGGACGAACCCGGCATAGCTACATTATGAACAAATCTAACAATCTCCGCTAAGGCCCTGCAATGGTGAACTATATCGAAGCCTCTACTGCGCCCCCGAAGAATACAGGCGCCATCCGGCTTTATGACGCGCAAGCATTCGAGGGCATGCGCAGGGCATGCCAGCTGACCGCACGCTGCCTCGATGCGCTTGCCGACATCGTCAAGCCCGGCCTGCTGACCGATGAGATCGACAGGTTCGTCTTCGATTTCGGCATGGATCACGGCGCCTATCCGGCGACGCTGAACTATCGCGGTTATACCAAATCGACCTGCACCTCGATCAACCACGTCGTCTGCCATGGCATTCCGAACGACAAGCCGCTGCGCGACGGCGATATCGTCAATATCGACGTCACCTTCGTGCTCGACGGCTGGCACGGCGATTCGAGCCGGATGTATCCCGTCGGCACCATCAAGCGCTCCGCCGAGCGGCTGCTCGAAGTCACCTATGAATCGCTGATGCGCGGCATTGCCGCCGTCAGGCCCGGCGCCCGCACCGGCGCGATCGGCGAGGCGATCCAGACCTATGCCGAAGCCGAGCGCTGTTCGGTGGTGCGCGATTTCTGCGGCCATGGCGTTGGCCGGCTGTTCCACGATTCGCCGAATATCCTGCATTACGGCCGCGCCAACGAGGGGCCGGAGCTGCGCGAAGGCATGATCTTCACCATCGAGCCGATGATCAACCTCGGCCGGCCGCATGTGAAGGTGCTGGCCGACGGCTGGACGGCGGTCACCCGCGACCGCTCGCTGTCGGCGCAGTACGAACATACCGTCGGCGTCACCTCCGATGGCTGCGAGATTTTCACGCTGTCGCCGGGCGGGCTCGACCGCCCCGGTCTGCCGTCACACAACGGGTGACGATCCGATGGCGAAGGAGCCCGTTTCGACATCTACCGACGACGAGGTGCCTTTCGAGACGCAAGAGCCCGTTGCCGCCGACGAACGTTCGTTCTTTGCAGGACAGCCGCAAAAGCCGTCCGCGCCGAATGCCAGGACCGCCCTGCCCGCCTCGCTCGCCGGCCAAGAGCATTATCACGGCCATCGCGAGCGATTGCGTGACCGCTTCCGGGAGCTCGGCGACACAGCACTTGCCGACTACGAAATCCTTGAGCTGCTGCTTTTCCGCCTGATCCCGCGGCGTGACACCAAGCCGATCGCCAAGGCGCTAATCGAACGGTTCGGCTCACTCTCCGGCGTTTTCGGTGCGCCTCAGGCGCTGCTGATGGAAGTCAAAGGTGTCGGCGAGGCCGTGGCGCTCGACCTGAAGCTGATCTCGACTGTCGCCCACCGGACGTTGAAGAGCGAGCTCAGGAGCAAACAGGTCCTGTCCTCGTGGTCTTCGGTCATCCAGTATTGCCATGCCGCCATGGCGCACGAGACCCGCGAACAGTTCCGCATCCTCTTCCTCGACAAGCGCAATGTGCTGATCGCCGATGAGGTGCAGGGCCGCGGCACGGTCGACCATACGCCGGTCTATCCGCGCGAGGTGGTGAAACGCGCGCTCGAGCTTTCGGCAACGGCGATGATCCTCGTCCACAACCACCCCTCCGGCGATCCCACGCCATCGCGCGCCGACATCGACATGACGAAGGTGATCATCGATGCGGCCAAAGCGCTCGATATCACCGTCCACGACCACGTCATCATCGGCAAGGATGGCCATGTCAGCCTGAAGGGGCTGAAGCTGATCTGAACAAAACACTGCGGCTGATCGCCGGCGAGATGCGGAGCCGCGGCGCATCGACCATGCCCCGAGAAGACTGCGGAATGCCGGAGTTGACAGCAGTCGGTGGTGCGCGATTGTATGCAGTCTTGCACCACCACAGCCTGGACAATGCCCACCCGAAATACCGAGAAGATGAAGCTCCATGACGATCCGCAGCGGTAACACCGATCGATCGACCCGGCTCTGCCGCGAGGTGCTCTGCCTCGATGACTTTGAAATAAAGGCGCGGCGACATCTGCCAAAGCCCCTGTTCGGTTATATCGCGGGCGCAACCGAGACCAATGCGTCACTGCGGCATAATGCAGAAGCTTTCCAAACCTATGCCTTCCGGCCTCGTGTCCTTCGGGACGTCTCGAAACGCAGCACCGAGACGAGCCTCTTCGGCAAGACCCATGCCGCGCCATTCGGCATCGCGCCGATGGGTATCAGCGCGCTGATGGCCTATCGAGGTGACATCGTGCTTGCGCAAGGAGCGGATCAATCGGGAATCCCGATGATCATAAGCGGTTCATCGCTTATCCCTTTGGAAGAGATCGCTGCAGTTTCGCCGCAAGCATGGTTTCAGGCCTATCTCCCCGGCGAACCCGACCGTATCGACGCTCTCATCGATCGCGTCGGCGCGGCCGGCTTGCGCACGCTTCTGCTGACCGTGGACACAGCCACGCTGCCAAATCGTGAAAACAATGTAAGGGCCGGATTTTCGACGCCTTTGCGTCCCGGTCTCCGCCTGGCATGGCAGGGCATCTCGCACCCGCGCTGGACCACCGGCACATTCCTGCGCACGATCGTCCGGCACGGCATTCCGCATTTTGAGAATTCCTATGCCACCAGAGGCGCGCCGATCATCTCCTCAAATGTCACGCGCGATTTCGGCAGGCGCGACCATCTCAACTGGAACCATCTGGAGCGGATACGCAACAGGTGGTCCGGCAAACTTGTGGTCAAGGGGATCATGCATCCTGACGACGCGGCGCGGGCTGTCGATACGGGGGCGGATGGCGTGATCGTCTCCAACCATGGCGGCCGCCAGCTCGACGGTACCGCATCTCCCCTTCAGGTCCTTCCGGAGATTGCGTCCCGTGTTGGAGACAGCGTTGCCGTCATGGTCGATGGCGGTTTCAGGCGTGGAACGGACATCATGAAGGCCCTCGCACTCGGGGCCTGTTTCGTGTTCGTGGGCAGGCCGTTCCTTTATGCCGCAGCCGTCGCGGGCCTACCAGGCGTGCTTAAGGCGACCGATATCCTGAAGACGGAACTGCATAGCAATATGGCGTTGCTCGGCGTCACCAAGGTGGGCGATATTTCCGCCGACTACATCACCCGCGCATGAAAAGCCGTCGAGCCACCGAGCATGGCAAGCGCCCCGCCGGTCTTCGTCGGCTAGGACCCATGGCGTGAAGCTGTTTCTCGCAGGGCTCACTTGCCCGAAAAAGCACCCGTCAGGACCAATCAGGTGGCCGTAAAACAATCTGTAACATTGACCGGCTAACGATGGACGGGCGACATTTTGCGTCGCAATATGATTCCTTTCCAATCCGGGGCTTGATGATGCTTCAGTACGATCTCGTTGTGGTGGGCAGCGGTCCCGCAGGGCGCCGCGGCGCGATCCAGGCGTCAAAACTCGGCAAGAAAGTGCTTGTCATCGAGCAGGGCAAACGCGTCGGCGGAGTGTCCGTGCATACCGGCACCATCCCTTCCAAAACGCTGCGCGAGACTGCGCTTAATCTTTCCGGCTGGCGCGAACGCGGCTTCTACGGCCGGTCTTATCGCGTCAAGGAAGAGATCAGTGCAGATGACCTGCGCCGCCGCCTGCTGATTACGCTGAACCACGAGGTCGAGGTGCTGGAACACCAGTTCGCCCGTAACCGCGTGCAGCATATTCGCGGCAAGGCGAGCTTCATCGATGCGTCGACGCTGCAGGTGATCAAGGATGACGGCGAGACTACGCAGGTCACCGCCGCCAGCGTGCTGCTCGCCGTCGGCACAAAACCGTTCCGCCCCGATTACATGCCCTTCGACGGCAAGACCGTTCTCGACAGCGACGAACTGCTGGACATCCAGGACCTGCCGCGATCGATGGTGGTCATCGGCGCCGGCGTCATCGGCATCGAATATGCGACGATCTTCAGCGCGCTCGACACCGCCGTCACCGTCATCGACCCGAAGGCGACAATGCTCGACTTCATCGACAAGGAAATCATCGAGGATTTTACCTACCAGCTGCGCGACCGCAACATGAAGCTGCTGCTCGGCCAGAAGGCGGACAAGGTGGAGAGGCTCGAAAACGGCAAGGTCGAGCTGACGCTCGACAGCGGCCGACGCCTGACGACCGACATGGTGCTTTTCGCCGCCGGCCGCATGGGGGCGACTGATGCGCTGAACCTTCAGGCCATCGGCCTCGAAGCCGACAGCCGCGGCCGTCTCAAGGTCAATCCGGAGACCTTCCAGACATCAGTTGCCAACATCTACGCCGCCGGCGACGTCGTCGGCTTTCCGAGCCTTGCTTCGACCTCGATGGAACAGGGCCGCATCGCCGCCCGCGTCGCGGTCGGCGCGGTCGCCAAGGAGCCGCCGAAATATTTCCCCTACGGCATCTATGCCGTGCCTGAGATTTCGACCTGCGGCCTGACCGAAGAAGAGATGAAGGAGCGCGGTATTCCCTATGAATGCGGCATCGCCCGCTTCCGCGAGACGTCGCGCGGTCATATCATGGGCCTCGACACCGGTCTTTTGAAGCTGATCTTCTCGCTGAAGACCCGCCGCCTGCTCGGCGTGCATATTGTCGGCGAAGGCGCCACCGAGCTGGTGCATATCGGCCAGGCGGTGCTTAATCTCAAAGGGACCGTCGAATATTTCGTCGAGAACACCTTCAACTATCCGACGCTCGCCGAAGCCTACAAGATCGCCGGCCTCGATGCCTGGAACCGAATGGGCGACATCAAGTCGGAACTCTAAAGTCCGTCGCGTCGTCGAGGGAACGGCCGTCTAAGTCCGGCCGCCAAAACGGAGCCGTATCATATTGCGCATCATTTCATTGAACGCATGGGGCGGCAGGCTTCATGAGGCGCTGATTGAATATGTGACGGCGGCCAATCCCGACGTGCTGTGCCTGCAGGAAGTTTTGCGCGCACCCGGCACCCGCTCAGGCTGGTCGGTCTATCGGGACGGCGATGTCGAGTTGCCACAGCGCTTCAATCTCTTTACCGAGATCAGCACCGCCCTGCCCGCTCACGACGGCTTTTTCTGCCCGACCTCGAGAGGCGAGCTTTTCGATGGCGATAGCGCAATTGTCGCCGAATTCGGGCTGGCGACCTTCGTGCGCAAGTCGCATTCTGTCATCGCTCAAGGGCTGGACTTCGTGCATGGCCGTTTTTCCGCTGATGGCTGGGGCGAACATCCTCGGCCGCGAAACGCCCATTGCATCCGTCTGTTCAGCCATGAGCGCGCTTCTACCGTGACCATCGCCCACATGCATGGCCTGCGCGATCCCGCAGGCAAGGGCGATACCCCAGCGCGCGACGAACAGGCTGCAGCGCTGGTCAAGCTCATCAATGGCGTCTGGCCCGGCGACGAAGGGCTCGTCGTCTGCGGCGATTTCAACGTGCTGCCTGATAGCGCGACCTTTGCGATTCTCGGCAGGCTCGGGCTTTCCGACCTCGTCACCGGAAGCGGCCTTGTAGACACGCGAACCTCCTACTATCTGAAGCAGGGCCGCTTTGCCGACTACATGCTGGTGACGCCGGGGTTGAAGGTTGCCAAATTCGAGGTGGTCGAGGCGCCTGACGTCTCCGACCATCGCGCATTGCTGCTCGATATCGGGTAGTATATTGAGGAATAATACACTTCGCGAAGCGTTTGCGCGCCGTGCCGTTTTTTTATGCCTTAGTTCGACCTCCTAAATCGCATTGATAGGTCGTGCTTGTATGTGTCTTCAACGCCAGTTTGCCTTCGGGCAAAGCTTCTAAAGAAAGATAGATACTCTTGTCCCATGTCTTGGAAGCTGCGCGCAGACGTTTTCAGCTGATCCTGATCAAGCCGTCGCATTATGACGACGACGGCTACGTCATCCGCTGGTGGCGGGCGATGATCCCCTCCAATTCACTGGCGGCGCTCTACGGCATTGCCGCCGAATGCGCCGAGCGCAAGGTGCTCGGAGACGATACGGCGATCGATATCACTGTAATCGACGAGACCAATACACGGATCGATGTCGCCGGACTGCTGGCGCAGTTCAAGCGTCACGACAATTTCGGTATGATCGCGCTGGTTGGCGTCCAGACCAACCAGTATCCGCGCGCCCTCGATATCGCCCGTCCCTTCCGCGATGCCGGCCTGCCGGTTTCGATCGGCGGCTTCCATGTTTCCGGCTGCCTGTCGATGCTGGATGGCAAGGCCGTGGGGCTTGACGCCTGTCGTGACATGGGCATCTCGATGTTTGCCGGCGAAGCCGAGGGCCGGCTCGACATGGTGCTGCGCGACGCCGCCGCCGGCGAGCTGAAGCCGCTCTATAATTTCATGAACGACCTTCCCGGCATCGGCGGCACGCCGGTTCCCTTCCTGCCGAAGGACAATATCCAGCGCACGCTCGGGCTCAGCACCAGCTTCGATGCCGGGCGTGGCTGTCCCTATCAATGCTCGTTCTGCACCATCATCAACGTACAGGGACGCAAGTCGCGCTTCCGCTCGGCCGACGACGTCGAAAAGCTCGTGCGGATGAACTGGGCGCAGGGCATCCACAAATTCTTCATCACCGACGACAATTTCGCCCGCAACAAGGATTGGGAAGCGATCTTCGACCGGTTGATCGAACTCAAGGAACGGGACGGCATTCCGCTCGGCCTGATGATCCAGGTCGACACGCTCTGCCACAAGATCCCCAATTTCATCGAGAAATCCAGGCGCGCCGGTGTCACCCGCGTCTTCATCGGCCTCGAAAACGTCAATCCTGATAATCTGACCGCCGCCAAGAAGAACCAGAACAAGATCACCGAATACCGCAAGATGCTGCTCGCCTGGAAGGCGCAGGGCATCATGACGCTCGCCGGTTATATCCTGGGCTTCCCCGCAGATACGCCGGAATCGATCCGCCGCGACATCGCGATCATCCAGGAAGAGCTGCCGCTCGACGTCATCGAATTCTTCATCCTGACGCCGCTGCCCGGCTCCGAGGACCATCAGGTCCTGTGGAAGAAGGGCATCGAAATGGATGCCGATCTCAATATCTACGATGTCGAGCACGTCTGCACCGCGCATCCCAAAATGAGCAAGCAGGAATGGGAAGACATCTACCACGAGGCCTGGTCGCTCTATTATTCGCCTGATCATATGAAGACGCTACTGCGCCGCGCCGTGGCGACCGGCGTACCGCTCGCAAGGCTCGTCAAGGTTCTGGTCTCCTTCGCGACCACCGTGCCGCTGGAAAACGTGCACCCGCTGCAAAGCGGCCTGCTGCGCCTGAAGACGCCGTCGGAACGGCGCCCGGACCTGCCGCGCGAGAATCCGCTCGTCTTCTGGCCGCGCTTTGCCTGGGAAACCTTCCGCAAACATGCTTCGCTCGCCGGCACGATCATTGGCCTGACGATTTCGGCGTTCTTGATTTCAAGGGACGCGAAGTCGAAGACCTACATGGACCAGGCTCTGACGCCGGTCGCCGACGACGAAGAGGAAACGCTCCACCTCTTCACACAGACCGCCGGCGGCGCCGCAGCCGTGAGCCATGTCAGGAAAGTCGCGCAACTGACAGCGCATTGAGCGGTAATTCTTGAACGGCTGCTGACGCCCGAACACATGGGCGGCATCAAACTCCAAGCCAATGCATGGCGTTAAAGCGCGTCGCATGAATCAAGTTTGACAACGCGCTTTGAAGGCTCCGACCTTGGTGGCCGTTTAAGCGACTTGGATCATCTTGGTTGTCTCGGCCACTTGCAGCGTGTCGACGAATTCGACGATCTTGACCGGTTTCCCATCGCGGAAACGGATCTTGTCGACGAATTCCGTATGGAAGCTCACGCCCGATGGGATGTGCCTGACCTCGCCTTCGCGGTGGGCAAAGACCATCTGCTCATCTTCGTCCACATAGATGCCGGCTGTCCTGATATTTGATAGATCCCATACAGTGATAAGCTGGGTTATCGCCTGGCGAAAAGAATCCCCGCTTACTTCAGTCGAAAAAGGCGCCAGTCGGGTATTGCCGACCATGCGAAAGGTGCAATTCTCGCCGATCAGCGCCAGCGTAGCTTCGACATTGCCACGGTCACGCACAGCATAAATTTCCTCTACTAGCTTCTTCATATCATGCTTTGCAGTCATTTTCAGGTCCCTCCCACCATCAGCGAAATCTGCATCTAATTATACTTTAATGCAACTCTTTGTTGTTCCGGATGACTAAACACAATGGAGTAGACGGCGAGAATGAACTGCCCTGGATAATAGAAAAGGCCCCGCACGATGGCGAGGCCCTCCAAACTTCTGAACTGAAAAGCGATTATTCGGCGCTTTCGTCAGCCGCCTTCTTCTTCGGAGCAGCCTTCTTCTTCGGTGCGGCTTCTTCGCCCTCACCGGTGTCAGCTGCTTCGGCCTTGGCGGCAGCCTTCTTCTTCGGCGCGGCCTTCTTGGTTTCGGCCTTTGCTTCGCCTTCTTCCTCGGCGAGCAGCTCTTCCTTGGTCACCTTCTTGTCGGTGACGTCGATTTCGGTCAGCAGGTGATCGATGACCTTCTCTTCGAAGATCGGTGCGCGGATCGAAGCGGCGGCACCCGGCTGGCTGCGGAAGAATTCGAGGATCTGCTTTTCCTGGCCCGGATACTGGCGCAGCTGATCGTAGATGGCGCGCTGCATCTCGTCTTCGCTGACTTCGACGCCGGCCTTTTCGCCGATTTCGGAGAGAACGAGACCTAGGCGAACGCGGCGCTCGGCGAGCGTCTTGTATTCCTCGCGAGCCTTCTCTTCGGTCGTGTCTTCGTCCTCGAAGGTCTTGCCGGACTGGGCGAGGTCGTTGTTCACCTGGCTCCAGATGCCGTTATATTCGGCGTCGACGAGCGAGTTCGGGGTCTCGAACTTGTACATCTCGTCGAGCTGATCGAGGATCTGGCGCTTCAGCTTCTGGCGGGTCAGCGAGCCGTACTGCGATTCGATCTGGCCACGGACGATTTCCTTCAGGCGGTCGGCAGATTCGATGCCGAGCTTGGAGGCGAGTTCGTCGTTGATCTCGACATCGGCAGGTGCGGCGACTTCCTTGACTGACACGTCGAAGGTCGCTTCCTTGCCGGCGAGGTTCTTGGCCGGGTAGTCGGCCGGGAAGGTCACGGTGATGGTCTTCTCGGCGCCGGCCTTGACGCCGATGAGCTGGTCTTCGAAGCCCGGAATGAAGCGGCCGGAGCCAAGCACCAGTTCGGCGCCCTGGTCGGTGCCGCCCTCGAAGGCTTCGCCGTCGACCTTACCGACGTAATCCATGGTGATGCGGTCGCCGTTCGCGGCCTTGCCGGTCTTGGTCTCGTAGGCGCGGGCGCTTTCGGCGACCTTCAGGACCTGCTCGTTGACTTCGTCGTCCGAGATGTCGATGACTTCGCGCGTGACCTTGATGCCCTTGACCGACTTCAGCTCGATCGGCGGCAGAACTTCATAGGAGAGCGTGAATTCGAAATCCTGCTCGGCGGCGAGGATCTTGTCGGCTTCGTCCTTGTCTTCCGTCATGGCGATTTCCGGCTGCGTGGCCGACTTCTCGCCGCGGCTGGACAGGATGGCGGCCGGCTGCTCGCGGACGATCTCGTTGACGAGGTCGGCCATGATCGACTTACCGTAGACCTTCTTGAGGTGAGCGGCAGGGACCTTGCCCGGACGGAAGCCGTTGATGCGAACCTTGTCCTTCACATCGGCAAGACGCTCATTCATCTTGTCTTGCATGTCCTTGGCCGGGATAACGACCTTGATTTCGCGCTTCAGCCCTTCAGCGAGCGTTTCGATAACCTGCATGTCTTCCTACCTTCATTTCGTGGCGGCCGTGCCCAGACGCCGTTCGTTTCGATGAGCACGACGCCGGCGATCCTGCCGCGCGTGGCTTTTCCCAATTCCATATCATTCCGCCCAAAGCGGAATGGCACTCGCGGGCTATTCGGGACAACTCTCAATTGTTCTGGAACAACCGATTCTTAGTCTCCCGCCTGCAAACAGCTTGGTGCGGGTAGAGAGACTTGAACTCCCACGCCTTGCGGCACCAGAACCTAAATCTGGCGTGTCTACCAATTTCACCATACCCGCGTTCACAAAACCGCATGCCTATGCCTGCGCATGAGGCCTTCCGGAGCGCGGCGTCTCTATATCACCCGATTTGGTCGAGGCAAAGGAAAAATGAACGGTAAATGACAGGGGATTTGCGGCCCTGGAGCCGCCCTGCCCCGAAGTGTGACGCGATCAGTAAAGCGGCTCGTCGTAAACCGGCTTGCCGTCAACGAGAAGGCTGCGGATCTGTGCGCTTCCATCAGGCGAGACACGCACTGCAATGGCGACGTTGCCGTCATTGCGAGCCTCCTCGATCGGCTTGCCCTCGCCTTCGGGAACGTAGTAGCGCTCGATGCCGTATTCGACACGCATGCTGTCGCCGGCGGCAAGTCCGCCACTATAAAATGGCTGGCTGCGCAGGATCACGGTCTCCGGCTGCGGAGGCAGTTCGTGAAAGGACGATTCGGTCACCGTCCAGAAACCGTCCTCCTGCTTCTTCAGCCGGACCCATAACACCCGCTCGCCGGCCTCGGCCGGAATGCTGCCGGAAACCGTCTGCACCGGCACCGAGGAAATGTCGTAGTTCAAGACGACATAGTCGCCGCGCAGGAAATCGCGCGGATCGACGGGCGCCGTCTTCAGCAGCACTTCGGCGCCATCGCTGAGGATCGACGCCCGGCTCTGGATGATCGTGCCGAGGATAAGGGTCTGCAGACCGGCGACGATGATAGCCGAAAGCAGATAGCCCTTGCCGGATTGCAGCTTTGCGATGAACGAGTTCATGCCCGCTCTCCCTGTGCATTCGCCGAAAAACGCCGTTCGAGACGGATAACCATCCAGGCGACCAGCGCGACCACGAGACCGGAGAAGAGGAAGAGGCTCGACGTGCCGAGGATCGAGCCGACAGTGACGGAGGCGAGATAGAGCATCTCCGCGGCAAAGGTCGCGTAGGCGAGATATCGCACCGCGCCGTTATCCCTGCCACGCAGGACGATCGCCAGCACGGAAGCGGCAAGCGTCACCACTCCGAGCACCACCAGCCCCCAGCCATCCTCGATCTCGATATGCAGCAGCAGGAAGCCGATTACGGCGACGAGGAAGCTGTAGAAGGCAGGAGCCGCACCGGCGGTTCTGACCAAGGAGGCAATAGGCCTGGGGGCAATGCCGTCAGGACGAAGGCCGCCATGCCGCCGATTGCAAAGGCAAGCGCCACGGTGATCTCCTCATAAAGAGTATAGAGCCAGGCGAGCCAACCGATCAGCAGAAGATAGGCCAGGTGGCGGCCCCGCTCGGCGCCGGTATACCGCACCAGCCCGATGACGATCACCGCCATGACCGGCGCCATCCAGGGATCGAGACCGATCCAATGCGTGTCGTTATCCTGCAGATAAACCGCAAAGGATGCCCAGGAGAGGAAGCCTGCGACGACGGTCACCGCGGCTGAACGGAACAGGATCGCCGAGACCGTCGCAATCGCGAACCAGAGATACATCACCGTCTGCTGGTCGCCGGAGAGATGATACATCTGCCCGACCAGCGAGATGGCGCCGCCGAAACTCATCGCCCCGATGACCAGCAAGCCGCCTGCGGCGGCTGTCGCACCGCGAGCAAGCATCCCGGCGGCGGCGATATGCACGACCCAGATCAGGGCAAGGATGCCCCCCACGCGCACAAGGCGCGGGATGGCCTCCCAGTTGGAGGCGACGACCAGCAGGATGGCAGCTGCAAGCAGCACCGCTGCCAGCGCCATCAGCACCCTGCCGAGGCTGAAGCTTGCCGGGCGGCTGTCATATTCGGCGAGAAGCGCACCTGCCGTTTCCCGCCCGAGCAGGCCCTTGCCCACCCAGAGCGAAAGATCCCGCTCCAATCTGCCGCGATACATGCTCAACCCCTTGATTTCCGCAACGTCGACTGCGGCGCTGCAGCTCACGCCGTTATAGACGCAGCACGGGTGTTCGCAAACGCCCGTCCGCCAAATATACAAGTTCCTCATTGGTCTAAATAGTATCGAGTGTTAACCCGCCGCTAACGTCAGAAGGGCTAATATAAGCCTATGGACGGAGAGGTATGCGACACTTGCATATCCCCCATGAATTTATTGCACTGCACAATACTCATTAGTCATACTATTTATCAATGTATCGAAGCACGGGGATGGCGCCCCGGCCCGGCATCAGCTGGACGCCCGCGGATGCTTTGTCCGTGACGAGATTCGTAGCCGCGCACTCCTCCTCCCAGCGCGCTGCGATAGGCTGACAACACTCCTCCTCCCAGTTGTCAGTCACCATAACGCGCCCGCCGGATCCTCCCCCGGCGGGCGTTTTTGTTTAGCCAGAGCTTCATTAAAGCCTTGGCGGTGAGAGGATTTTCGTCGCATGGCGCCGTCGTGCCACATTGTCGTCACGCCGCCCCACCAACCCCGCGAAGGGGTGGGCGACTTCCAATCCGAAGCGGAACAGCTCCTTGAGCGGACGCACAGGCGGAATCACCGGGGACGCAGCGTTTTCCGCTATGGCACTCCATTCGCCCCCTCCAAATCGAACTGCTTTTTCAAAAGTCATTCTGCCTATTCGTTGACCAAAAAATGGTAAGTCTGCGTCAAATACCCTTTGAGCATTGCATGCCTCGCATAGGTGATCTGAAAACTTGTCTGTTTTAGTCTTTCGCGTCGCAACATATATTCCAAGTCATCAAATAGAGGTCAGCGCCGATCGGTGGCTGCTGGCGGATGAAACCCTCGGAAAGGGGCTTAACATGAACTTCTCCCGCTCTTTCAATAACTGGCGCAAGTATCGTCAGACCGTCACGGAACTCGGCCGCATGACCAACCGCGAATTGCACGATCTCGGCATCGACCGTTCGGACATCCATCGCGTTGCCCGTGAGGCTTCTCACCGCTAATTCAGGCGATCCGCGCTCCTCCCAAGCAGGATTGTTCTCGATTGAAACGCCCGCTGCACCCGCAGCGGGCGTTTTCTTTTGTCTTCATGGGGCATGTCGCGGCGGTTGCAGGTTTTTCCCACTCGTTAGCCCGCTCAAAAAATATCCTCTGCTTAATTGAAGAGCATCATAGTGCACAATTGCATGGCAGTCGCCTTTTATTTGCACTGCACAATTGGACGGTTCTCGCCTATATAAACATCAACCGCAGAGAGACAGGCGATCCCGCCGTCCCGCGGACATAGGAAGAAGACAATGAACCCGATCCGCATTGCAAGAAGCTGGCTCAGCTACCGTCGTACGCTCAATGAACTCGGCGGCCTTTCGAACCAGACGCTGTCCGATATCGGCGTTAGCCGCTACGACATCCGGAATATCGCATCCCGCTCGTTCCGCTAATAGCGAGTACGATGCTTCCAAGACGGCGCCCAAGGGCGCCGTTTTTGATTCCAGGGTGTTGGATCGCACCTGCCGACATGATATCAGCCCGGAATGAACACGATCTCCTCCTATTCCCCTATCCACGTTGTCGGCGGCGGGCTTGCCGGTTCAGAAGCCGCCTGGCAGATCGCCAGTTCCGGCGTTCCGGTTATCCTGCATGAAATGCGCGGGGTGCGCGGCACGGATGCGCACAAGACCGACGGTCTTGCCGAACTCGTCTGCTCCAACTCTTTCCGGTCCGACGATGCGACCAGCAATGCCGTCGGCGTCATCCATGCCGAGATGCGTATGGCGGGCTCGCTGATCATGGCCGCTGCCGACCGGTGCCAAGTACCGGCCGGTGGTGCGCTCGCCGTCGATCGCGATGGCTTCTCCGAGGCGGTGACCAAAGCGGTCCATGACCACCCGCTCATCACCGTCCTGCGTGAAGAGGTCACCGGCCTGCCGCCAAAGGATTGGGATCTTGCCATCGTCGCCACCGGACCGTTGACGGCGCCGTCGCTCGCGAGCGCAATCCAGGCGGAAACCGGCGAGGATTCGCTCGCCTTCTTCGACGCCATCGCGCCGATCGTCTACCGCGAGAGCATCGACATGGATATCTGCTGGTATCAGTCGCGCTACGACAAGGTCGGCCCCGGCGGCACCGGCAAGGATTACATCAACTGCCCGATGGACGAGGCGCAGTACAATGCCTTCGTCGATGCGCTGATATCAGGCGATACGGTCGGTTTCAAGGAATGGGAGGGCACGCCTTATTTCGACGGCTGCCTGCCGATCGAGGTGATGGCCGAACGCGGCCGCGAGACTTTGCGCCACGGACCGATGAAGCCGATGGGGCTGACGAACGCGCATAATCCGACGGTCAAGGCCTATGCCGTTGTGCAGCTGCGGCAGGACAATGCGCTCGGCACGCTCTACAATATGGTCGGCTTCCAGACGAAGCTGAAATATGGCGCGCAGGCAGACATCTTCCGGATGATCCCGGGCCTGGAAAATGCGGAATTTGCCCGTCTCGGCGGTCTCCACCGCAACACCTATATCAACTCCCCCACCCTGCTCGATCCGTCGCTGACGCTGAAATCGCGGCCCGGCCTGCGCTTTGCCGGCCAGATCACCGGCTGTGAGGGATATGTGGAAAGCGCCAGCGTCGGGCTGATGGCCGGGCGTTTCGCCGCCGCCGAACGCAAGGGTGAGGCGATTTCGCTACCGCCGGCGACGACGGCGCTCGGATCGCTGCTCGGCCATATCACCGGTGGGCACCTCGTCACCGACGAGGAGCCGGGCAAACGATCGTTCCAGCCGATGAACATCAATTTCGGGCTGTTTCCGGAGCTCCAGCCGGGTTCGATCGTCAAACCTGAAGGCGTCAAGCGCTTCCGCGGCAAGGACAAGACGATCATGAAGCGGCAGCTGATCGCACGGCGCGCGCTTGCCGACTGCGCGGCTTGGCTCGGTCAAGAATCGACGCTTGCCGAAAGCGCCTGATCGGCGCTTTCAAGCACGTCGCGCTTGAAGACTTTGCTTTTATGCATGTCGTCCTCCCAAACCGATGCACACTTTTGGGCGACATGGATTACTGCTTATTCGCCGCCGAAATATTGCCGGGCGGCAGGTCCTTATCCGGCTCGGCGATATAATTGCCGAGCAGCCAGAGCGAAACCTCCGAGGCTTCCTTGGCGGAAGCGAATTCGAAATCGCCGTTGTGATGGGGCGCATCGAGGAAGTCGATCACCAGTCCCCTGCCCGTTTCCGAGCCGACGACGCGCACCCGACCCGGCTCGATCACGTGGCAGGAGAAATGGCGCGACATGTTGCGCATGAAGCCGGCCTTGTTGTCGTGCAGGCGCACAAAAACGGCCTGGCCGTTTTCCGTCGCCTGCAACTGACGGATCGCCTCGTTCGGAAAGGCGCGGCCGAATTCGATGATGGCAAGGCCCGTGTCATGCAGGCCGTCTTCCTTGTTCTGCGCGGCCATGCGCGTTGCCACGAAAGCAAAGAAAATGACGATGGCGAAAAGGACGCACCAGACGATAATGCCCACGCCGAGTCTCCGTTCAAAGGGTAGCGGTGGAAGCCTTGTAACGCGCGAGACTTGCGCGAATTTGACCGATATCAGATTTTTCGGCGTGCGGCAGCCAGCCCCATCCGCAGCTGGCGGCGCCATTGCGGCGGCTGCAGCGGCCGGTCGAGCAGCAAGGCGCCGCGTTTCTGTGCCTTGACGAGCACCGGTTCGGCAAGCGTCGCCGGCAGGAAGGCTGGAAAGACGGCCGGCGCAATCGGCCCCGCCGCCCTCGCCTTTGCAAGATGTTCGCGACCGAGGCCGGCGAAGGCCTCGATGGCGGCAGAGATGCGCGGCCTGTCTTCGCCGGCGAGGAAGGCATCGCGGTCGAGACCGGTGGCGGAAAGGATCTGCAACGGAATATAGATCTGGCCGCGGCGGCGATGCAGCGGCATCAGCAGCAACAGCCCGGCGACCGCCTGGGCGACGCCGGCATGGCCGGCGGCGTCGGCCGAGCGTGCGGCTTCCTCCGGCGAAAGCACCAGGCTTGCGAGCTGAATCAGCGCCGATGCCGTTTCGCCGGCATAGCCTTCAAGCGAAAGACGTGTCTCCATCGGATCGTCATAGAGATCGAAGGTCCGGGCCTCGATCATGTCGATGAGCGTCTTGCGCGGCAGGCGGTGCGTTTCGATTGCGGTGAGAAGTGCTGCCGCGACGGGATTGGCCGCCGTCGAGCCGTGTGCGCTCCCTTCCAGGAGATCGTGCCAATATTGCAGCCGCACCTCACCGGGCAAGGGCTCGTGGACGAGATCGCGGATGCGGGCAAGCTCGGCATTGAAGGCGTAAAGCGCTGCGAGCGCGCCGCGCTTTTCCTCCGGCGACAGCAGACAGGCGAGATAGCGGTCGCGATCGCTGTCACGCAGCATCGCCAGGCAGATGTCCTGGTTGGTCGCAATATGCGCTTCAGTCATCGTCAGACCGCAATCAACGCCGCGGCGACGGCGCGCTGCTCGGCGAGCATGATATTGAAGGTGCGCACTGCAGCCCCGGTGCTCATCGGATCGGAGGAGATGCCGCGCGACTTCAGCGCCAGCCGCAATTCCTCGGGCAGACGGCGAAGCTGGGTTCCGGTACCGACGAGCAGAACCTCGATATCGGCGGCCTCATCCAGCACTCGGCGAAAATTTTCAGGCGACAGCGGTTTCGACATGTCCATGTCCCAGCCATGAATGCCGGAGGGCAGGCAAAGGATCGAGCCGCGATGCGACATGTCGGCAAAACGAAAGCCGCCATTGCCGTAAGCATCGATCGGAGCGCGCCCAGGGAAATGCGCGGCGCGGATTTCTATGCCTTTTGCCATGTTTTCAAACCACCGTGCCGGATTTTACACCAGCACCCGTCTTGTTGCTCTCTTCCCCGTCCGGAGCCTCCGGCCGCAGCCGGAAGACGATCAAGACAGGAGCGGCGATATAGATCGAAGAGAAGGTGCCGAGAGCGACGCCGAAGAGCATCGCAAAGGTGAAGGAACGGATGACTTCACCGCCGAAGAGAAAGAGCGCCAGCAAGGCGATCAATGTCGTCGCCGCGGTCAGAACGGTGCGCGACAGCGTCTGATTGATCGAAGCATCGATCAGGATCGGCAGCGGCATCTTCTTGTATCGCTTCAGATTCTCGCGCATACGGTCGTAGACCACGACCGTATCGTTCAGGGAATAACCGACGATGGTCAGCACGGCGGCGACGCTCGTCAGGTTGAACTCGATGCCGGTGAGGACGAAGAGACCCAGCATGATGATGACGTCGTGCAGCGTTGCGACGATGGCGCCGACCGCGAATTGCCATTCGAAGCGGATCCAGATGTAGATGAGGATCGCCGCAAGTGCCGCAAGCACGCCGAGCGTCGCCATCATCGTCAATTCGCCCGAGATGGCGGGACCGACGACCTCGACGCGGCGAAAGTCATAATCGTCTTGGAGCTCGCCGCGCACCAGCGTCGCCGCCGACTGCTCGGCATTCTCGCCGCCTCCCTGGGAAGCGATGCGGATCCGCGCGTTCGCCGGCCCGCCCGTGCGCTCGACACTGATCTCACCGAGATTGAGATCATTAAGGCGCGCGTTGAGATCGGCGATGTCGGCATTGCCCTGCTTTGCCGTCACCTCGATGAGCGAACCGCCGGTGAAATCAATGCCGAGATGCAGGCCGACGGTGGCAAAGGCGGCCATGGCGATTAGCGAGATGACCGCCGACGCCGTAAAGACATAACGGCGGATCCCCATGAAGCGGATATTGGCGTGTTCGAAAAGATGCGTCAGCACGCTCTTCGGCAGATGCCGGGGATGGCGCCTTCTCAACCAGACGGCAACGATCGAGCGTGTCAGCGTGAAAGCCGTGAAAACGGTCGTCAGGATGCCGATCGCCAGCGTCACGGCGAAACCGCGGATGGATTCGCTGCCGAGGAAGAAGAGGATGATGGCGGCAATGAAGATCGTGACGTTCGCGTCGACGATGGTTGCGAATGCGCGCGAGAAACCGCGGCCGACGGCCTCCGCAAAGGAATGGGCGGTTTTTTCCTCTTCGCGGATTCGCTCATAGATCAGAACGTTCGAATCGACCGCCATGCCGACGATCAGCACGATGCCGGCAATCCCCGGCAAGGTGAGCGTCGAACCGGCAAGGCTGAGCACCGCGACGATGAGGATCAGGTTGAGGAAGAGCGAGGCGACTGCGATGAGGCCGAGGATGCGATAGAGCGCGATCATCAGTGCCGCGACCAACACGACGGCGACGAGGCCGGCAACGAGGCCGTTGAAGATGGAATCGGCGCCGAATCTCGGACTGATGCTGCGTTCCTCAACGCTGGTCAGCGTCGCCGGCAAGGCGCCGGCGCGCAGCATGATCGCAAGGTCGCGGACGCCATCCTCGGAGAAGTTTGCCGAAATCCGGCCCTCGCCGCCGGTAATCGCCGCATCGATGACCGGTGACGCCATCACCTGGCCGTCGAAGATGATGGCAAGGTGTTTGCCGATATTCTGCCCCGTCGCCTGCGCCAGCCGCTCTTTGCCTTCGGCATCGAGACGGTAGGCGATCGAGGTGTCCTGCGTCTGTGGATCGACGACAGGCTCGATATCGACCATGTTGCTGCCGGTGATGAAAGCCGTGCGGTCGACGAGATACGGTACCGGCGGATCGTCAAGCGAATAGAGCACCTGCGATGTCGCCGGCCAGCGGCCGTTCAACGCCTCCTGCCCCGACATGCTTTCGTCGATCAGATGAAAGGAAAGCTTGGCCGGCTGGTTGAGGATGTTCTTCAGCCGCTCCGCATCGACCGATCCCAGCACCTGCACGACGATGCGGTCGGCGCCATCGGGGCGAACGAGGAAATTATCATTGCCCAATCCGGCGATGCGGCGGCCAACGATATCGAGCGAGCGGGTCCGGGCGGAAGCGACGTCAGCAGTAATGCCGGCGACGGAAATCTGCAGCGAGAGCTGCCCCTGGTCGCCCTGCTGCAGCGCGACCTCAGGTCCCGAATGTCCACCAGCCGTCGTCAAAGGCTTCAGGAGATCGACCGCCGCCTGTGTCTGGGCCGGATCGGTGATCCGCACGGTAACGGTCTGGTCATTGCCGGTGAGGCCGGTATAGCGGATGCCAGCGCCGCGCAGCGCGTTGCGCACATTGGCGACCACCTCTTCCAGGCGGTCCCTGACGATATCGGAACGCTCGACCTTCAAAACGATATGCGAGCCGCCCTGCAGGTCGAGACCAAGCACGACGCGGTCGTGCCGCAACCAGTCCGGCAGGGAGGAACGCTGCGCCTCAGTCAGCAGATTGGGCGCAGCGACGACGATGGCAGCAAACGCGACCAGCCAAATCAGAAGTGTTTTCCAGCGGGAAAAATGCAACATTCTCTCGACGATCTTCCGATCCGGCGGTCCCTGCCGTTATCGCTTGTTACGCTGCGTCGGCCTTGACGGGTTCACCCTTGACGCGAATCTCGGAGATGCCGCTGCGGACGATGCGCACGCGCACGCCGTCAGCGATCTCGACTTCGACTTCTTTTTCGTCGATCACCTTGGTGACCTTGCCGACGAGACCGCCGCCGGTGACGACCTGGTCGCCGCGACGGATCGCCTTCAGGGTTTCCTCACGCTTTTTTGCCTGTGCGCGCTGCGGACGGATCAGTAGGAAGTACCAGACGACCATCAGCGGCACGAACAGGATGATCATTTCGAAACCGGAACCGCCGAATCCCGTTGCGGTGTCGGTCGCGCTCTGGGCGAATGCCGGGGTGATGAACATGCTAAACTCCTCAGGCTTGGGCGGCGGAACTCCGCCTCTCTTTTCAGGTTGCCGGACTATAGTTACGGCTTCGATGAATGCAACAGAAACAGCCGGAAACAGTACCGATTCCGCTGCCTCATAACCTTTCCGCCGTCAAAACGCCATGCTAAAGCGCGTCGCATCGAACTTGATCGACGCGACGCGCTTTAGCTCTTTTGTTTTCAAGCATGTCGTTATCCCGGAACCGCTCCACACTTCCGGGCGACATGCATTAGCGGCATCGAAAGATCAAAGCGGATTGCCGCAGTGAGAAATCAGGAGGCCACCGATGACCGAGGAAATCAACACAGCCCTGCTTGCCGAGCTGAAACGGCTCGCAGACGCCGTCGAGCGTCTTGCCGGACCGGCACCCGCCCTCAACGACTGGGATGCTGCCGACTGTTTCGTCTGGGTGCCATTGCGCCAGCATCTGCAGCCGGTCAAGAGGCCGAACCGGGTGGCGCTGACGCTCATCCGCGGCGTCGATCACGTGCGCGACATCCTGCACGAGAATACGGTGCGTTTCGCCGAGGGGTATGCCGCCAACAATGTGCTGCTCTGGGGCGCGCGCGGCATGGGCAAATCCTCACTGGTCAAGGCCGTGCACGAGGATGTCAGGCGCGAAAGCAGCGCCTCGCTGAAACTGGTCGAAGTCCATCGTGAGGATATCGCCAGCCTTCCAAATCTGCTCGACCTCTTGAAGGACACGCCGTACCGCGTGATCGTCTTCTGCGACGATCTCTCTTTCGATCACGACGATACCGCCTACAAGTCGCTGAAGGCGGCACTCGACGGCGGCATCGAAGGACGGCCGGACAATGTGCTCTTCTACGCCACCTCCAACCGGCGCCATCTGCTGCCGCGCCACATGATGGAAAACGAGCAGTCGACGGCGATCAATCCGTCGGAGGCGGTCGAGGAGAAGGTTTCGCTTTCCGACCGCTTCGGCCTCTGGCTCGGCTTCCACAAATGCAGCCAGGAGGATTATCTCGGCATGATCGACGGCTATGCCGATCACTTCAAGCTCGGGCTCGAACGCGACAAGATGCATGCCGAAGCGCTGGAATGGGCAACGACGCGCGGCGCACGCTCCGGCCGCGTCGCGTGGCAGTATATTCAGGACCTGGCCGGACGCATGCGGGTTCACATCGACCGGGGCTGAAGCGCGTCGCGCCAATCGGAATTCATGCGACGCCCTTATGCACGTCGTTCTCCCAAAACCGCTGCCCACTTTTGGGCCGCATCCATCAAATGACAAAAGCCCGGCCGGCGGCCGGGCTTTTGCGTTTCCTGGTACGCTGTACCTATTCCAGGAAAGTCATCGGGTTGACCGGGGACGCATCCTTGCGCACCTCGAAATGGACCTGTGGCTGCTTGACGTCGCCGCTCATGCCGGAGACGGCGACGGTCTGGCCGCGCTGGATCTTCTGGCCGCGGGTGACGCTCAGCGTATCGGCGTTGCCGTAGACGGTGACGGTGCCGTCGTCGTGACGGACGAGAACCGTGTTGCCGAGTTCCTTCAGGCCGTTGCCGGCATAGATGACGACGCCGTTTTCGGCAGCCTTGATCGGCGTGCCCTGCGGGACCGAGATGTCGATGCCGTCATTGCGGTTGCCGTTGACGTTGGCGCCGTATGAGGCAATGACCTGGCCGCGCACCGGCCAGCGGTATTTGCCGATGCCGGTCGATTCCGGCGCGGCGGAACTGACATCAGACTTCTTCTCGGCATCGTCGACGGTCTGGGTGGCGGCCGGCGCCTTGTAGGGCGCGGGCTGCGCGGAAGCCGTCTGCTGGGCAGCCGCCGGCTGGGCCGAGTTCGGATCGACCTTCTCAGCCGGGATCGAGGCGGTCTTGATATTATCGGCGGTGCCGTTCGGGATCTTCAGAGCCTGACCGATGCGGAGCGAGCTGGCCGAAAGATTGTTGGCGGCCTTGAGGTCGTCGACATTGCTACCGGTTGCCTTGGCAATCTTTGCCAGGGAATCGCCTTGCTTGACGACATAGGTCCCGGCAGGCGCCTTCGGATCCTTGCCGGCGCCGGCGGGAAGTTTGCCGGTGACATCGCCACTCGCCAGCGTCTTGTCGCGGGCGGAATTGGCGCCTGGAATGACGGCGACGTTCTGCTCAGGTGCCTTCGGCGCCGGCATTTTGCCGGGCTTGGAAAGATCAGCCGCCTGCGATGCCGCCTTGGCGGCATTGCCGCCGTTGAAGGTCGGGATGAGGACCGCCTGGCCAGGCTGGGCGGCAGATGCCGTCTTCAGGTTGTTGACGCGCAGAATTTCTTTTTCGGGTACGCCAAAGCGCCTCGAGAGCGTGGCGATGCTTTCACCCGGACGCAGCGTCACCGACGGAGCGTTGGTCGCGGACCAGCCGGAAATCTTGGGCGTCGCGCCTGTGGTCAGCGTATCGGGCGTGACCTTCGGCGCGGCCGGCGCTACCAGTCGAGGCTTCTCAGCCTGCGGCGCAGCCGGGAAAGGCTGGGCGAGCGCGACTTCCTTTTCCCGTTGCCGGGAGGGTGCCGCGGCCGTCGGCGCGGTCAACTCTGAACGCTGCACCGAGACCGGCGCGGAAGCGAGACGTGCGCTCGAGCTCGACGTGCGGGTGGGATCGTAACCCGGGCTTGCCGGATAAGGCTGGTTCAGTGCGTCATTGCCGCCGCCATAGCCTGACTGGCCGGCAACGGCCGAACTGCTAAGATCGGCGCGCGGCACCGGATCGCCCTGAGAACCATTCATATTCCTGCGCGGAATGGAACTTGTGGTGATCTGGTCCTGCCCGGAGGAGGAAAACAAGCCGCCAAACCGTGTCACATCGGAACTGCAGCCCGTTGCGGCACTTGCCAGCAGGCTAACAACCAGAAGATTACCGGCCGACTTCCCGAACTTTGGCGAAAGACTGAAACGCATGACTCGACCCACTGAGAACGCAACCATTTGTGAGTCTATTAAAACGCGTTAGTATTACCACGCGGTTAAGATGCTGGAATCAGTGCGATTTTTTTGAGAAGTTGATAACCATAGCTTACAGGTGAAAAATCGCAGTGCCTAAAGCAGCGAGGCAAGGCGCGGAACGATCGGCAGATAAGGCGCCTCGAATAATTCCTCGCGTTCGAAGCGGCTGCCGGTTTTCGTCAGCCGCACCATGCGACACTCGTTCTCGGAAATCATCAGCGGCGCGATCATCGAGCCGCCGGAAACGAGCTGGTCTGTATAAAGGCGCGGCATTGCATTGAAGGCGGCCGTCACCAGGATGCGGTCGAAGGTGCCCTCACCCTGCATGCCGGCGCTGCCGTCGGCCTGACGGATGACGACGCTACGCAGACCAAGCGATTCCATGCGCCTCTGCGCGGCCGATGTCAGCGTCTTGTAGCGATCGATGGACAGAACCCGCTCGGCCAGGCGGCCCATCACGGCGGCGGTAAAGCCGCTTCCGGTGCCGATCTCCAGTACGCGCTGGCCCGGCTTGAGTTTCAGGTGATGCAGGACGCGGACGGCAAAATCGATGCCTTCAAGGAAAGAACCGCATTCGATCGGGATCGTCCGGCTCGAATAGGCGTCGTCGGCAAATTGCGGCGGCACGAAAAGCGAACGTTGCGTTTGCTCGACCGCCGTCAGCAGATCGAGGTCCGAGATGCCTTCGGCACGCAATCTGAGGACGAGCGCCGCAAAGCCCTCCTTCTCCGCCAGTCTTGCCGTCAAACTTGTGCTCCGTATCCCAGGGCCCGTGCCACGCGGTCCGTCACGGAATAATCGGTCAGATCCAGTTTCAAAGGCGTTACCGAAATCTTGTTATGCTTCAGGGCGTGAATATCGGTGCCTTCGACGAAGGCGCCGGCGCGCTCGCCAAACTTCAGCCAGTAGTATGGGAAGCCCCGGCCGTCGGAGCGGGCATCGACCTGCAGATTGAAGGCGAGCTTGCCCTGCATGGTCACCTCGGCGCCGTCGACTTCGTCGGGACGGCAGTTCGGGAAGTTGAGATTGAGGAACGTACCCTCCGGCAGGTCCAGGACCATCAGCTTTTCCAGGAGAGCCGGCGCATGCGTCTCGCAGACCTCCCAGGGCACGATGCGCGCACCGTCCTCATAGAGATAGGCCTGGCTCAGCGCGAAGGAGCGCACGCCCTGCATCGTGCCCTCGATGGCGCCGGCGATCGTCCCGGAATAGGTCACGTCGTCGGCAACGTTCGAGCCCGAATTGACGCCTGACAGGACGAGATCCGGCTTGATGTCCATCACCTGCCTTATGCCCATGATGACGCAATCGGTCGGTGTGCCGCGCAGGGCGAAATGCTTGTCGGAAATCTTGCGCAGCCGCAAAGGTTCGGAGAGGCTCAGCGAATGGGCCAAGCCGCTCTGGTCGGTCTCGGGCGCCACGATCCAGACATCGTCCGACAGCGTGCGCGCGATCCGCTCCAGCGCGGCAAGACCTTCGGCGTGAATGCCGTCGTCATTCGTAAGCAGGATGCGCATCGCCTCAGGCCGCCCGTTCGATTTTGGTCAATCCGCCCATATAAGGCAGCAAAACGTCCGGAATCGTGACCGAACCATCCTCGTTCAGATAATTTTCAAGGACGGCGATCAGGCAGCGGCCGACCGCCGTGCCGGAACCGTTCAGCGTGTGGACGAACCTGTTGCTCTTGTCCTCCTTGCCGCGGTAGCGCGCATTCATCCGCCGGCCCTGGAAATCGCCGCAGACCGAGCAGGAGGAGATTTCGCGAAAGGCATTCTGCCCCGGCAGCCAGACTTCGAGATCGTAGGTCTTGCGCGCGCCGAAACCCATGTCGCCGGTGCAAAGCGTCATCGTGCGGAAATGCAGGCCGAGGCGCTTCAGCACTTCCTCGGCGCAGGCGGTCATGCGCTCATGCTCGGCAACGGCGCTCTCGGCATCGGTGATCGAGACGAGCTCACATTTCCAGAACTGATGCTGGCGCAGCATGCCGCGCGTGTCGCGGCCGGCGGATCCTGCTTCCGAGCGGAAGGACGGCGTCAGCGCGGTAAAGCGCAACGGCAGCTTTTCCTGATCGAGGATTTCCTCGCGCACCAGATTGGTCAGCGTCACTTCGGCCGTCGGAATCAACCAGCGTCCATCAGTCGTCCTGAAGAGATCCTCGGCGAATTTCGGCAGCTGGGCGGTGCCATAAACGGCCTCGTCGCGCACCATCAGCGGCGAGCTGACTTCGGTATAGCCGTGCTCGCTGGTGTGGAGATCGATCATGAACTGGCCGAGCGCGCGCTCGAGCCTGGCGAGCGGCCCGGTCAGAACCGTGAAGCGCGAGCCGGAGAGTTTGGCGGCTCGCTCGAAATCCATATAGCCGAGCGCTTCGCCGATTTCGAAGTGCTCCTTCGGTGCGTGGTTCCAGCGTGGCTTTTCGCCGACGGTGCGGGTGACGACATTGTCATGCTCGTCCTTGCCGACCGGGACGTCATCGAAAGGGATGTTCGGGATGCGCGAGAGCGCGTCATTGAGTTCGGCCGTCAGTTGCCGATCCTCTTCCTCGATCGCCGGCAGCAGGGTCTTGAGTTCAGACACCTCCGCCTTGAGCTTCTCGGCCAGCTCGCCGTTCTTCTGGGCCATCGCCGCGCCAATCTCCTTGGAGGCGAGGTTGCGGCGGGACAGCAAGTCCTGCGCCTTCTGCACGGCAGAGCGGCGCTTTTCATCGAGAGCGACAAGGCTTTGGGCAAGAGGCTCCGCGCCGCGCTTGGCTAGGGCGGCATCGAGTGCTTCGGGATTCTCACGGATCCATTTGATATCGAGCATCGTCGTTCCAGGTCGTTGCAACAGAGGTGACCCGGCCAAAGCCTGATCTGGCCTCGACCGGATGTTACAGCGCCGCCCTGTCTTTTCAGACGCGCAAAGGACACCGCAACACTTTGAATTGCTGCCTAATTCCTTAAACCGATTCCGATTGAAGGATTACGCAGTCGACGGCGTTCATGAAGGGATTTCCGGGATAGCCGCTCAGACGCTGTCCGTCTTGGCAACGTCTGCGGATCCGGTTTCCTTTTCGACCGCCTGCCGGGCACGCTGGCGCTCCACGAGTCGCGCCGCATAGATGGAAATCTCGTAGAGAAGGATCGTCGGTATCGCAAGGCCGATCTGGGACATCGGGTCCGGCGGCGTCAGCACGGCGGCAACGACGAAGGCGAGGACGATGGCAAACTTGCGCTTTTCGGCGAGCCATTGCGACGTCAGAAGACCGACGCGGGCGAGCAGCGTAGTGATGACAGGCAGCTGGAAGACGAGGCCGAAGGAGAAGACCAGCGTCATGATCAGGCTCAGATATTCCGAGACCTTCGGCATCAGCGAGATTGCTATCTCGTCATGACCCGGCGCCTGCTGCATCGACAGGAAGAACCACATGACCATCGGCGTGAAGAAGAAATAGACGAGCGCGCCGCCCATCAGGAACAGGACCGGCGAGGCGATCAGAAACGGCAGGAAAGCCTGACGCTCGTTCTTGTAGAGGCCGGGCGCCACGAACTTGTAGACCTGGGCGGCAATGATCGGGAAAGCGACCACCAAGCCGCCGAACATCGCCACCTTGACCTGGGTGAAGAAGAATTCCTGCGGCGCGGTGTAGATGAGCTGGGCCTTCTCGACGTCGAGATTAGCCCACTGGACCGCTGTCTTGTATGGGATGACCAGATAATTGAAGAGATTCTTGGCAAAAAAGAAGCATGCGATGAAGGCGACGAAAAACGCGCCGATCGACCACATCAGCCGCGTGCGCAGCTCCATCAGGTGCTCGATCAACGGCTGCGGCTTGTCTTCGATATCACCGCTCATGCCTCGTCCTTCTTTGTCTGCGCAGGCTTCTTCGGCGTTGCAGGCTTCCTGACTGCCGTCGTGCGTTTCGGTTTTTCCACAGGCACGGCAACGGCGGCCGCAGCATCGACCTTGTCGGCAGGCTTGACGCGCGGCTTGCGCACAGTCTTCGGCTTGGCGGCAACCGTATCGGCTTGCACAATCGCCGCGGCAACCGGTTCCGACGGCGCAGGTGTCGCTACCAATGGCGGCGTTTCCGGCAGGCTCATCGACGGCGTCGGGGCTGCGACGGCATCGGGCGGCACCTCGGTCTTGTTTTCCGTGACCGTGGTCGCCTTCTGCAGGTCGGCCTTGATCTCGTTGCCCATCTGGCGGAGCGGGTTCATCGCCTCGCGCAGGCTGTTGACCGGGTTGAGCTTCTGGGCGTCGCTGATCGTCTGGCGGACATCGTCAAGCTCGGCTTCGCGTAACGCCTCATCGAACTGCGCACGGAAATCACCCGCCACCTTGCGGGCACGCTGCGTCATCTTGCCGAAAGCGCGCAGCATCGGCGGCAAATCCTTGGGACCGACGACCACGATCAGTACGACCGCGATGACCAAAAGCTCGGTCCAGCCAATATCGAACATGCAAGGCTCCTGGACGGGAAGCGCGGGGGCTGCGCTTTTTCCCGGACTTGGTTACTTCGTTTCGTCGGCCTTGTGATCGACGGTCTTTGCCGTATCCGGCGCGTCTTCGTCCGTCATGCCCTTCTTGAAGCTCTTGATGCCCTTGGCAACGTCGCCCATCAGTTCCGGGATCTTGCCGCGACCGAACAACAACAGCACGATGACCAGAACGATCAGCCAGTGCCACATGCTAAAAGAACCCATTACGCTAACTCCCTGTTTCTATGTTCCCACGATGTAAGGATTTCCCACACCGTTTCCAACATCAAGCCCTTTGGATTGAGCTTAATGTCACGGTATCGCCCTTTGTGACAAGCCGTTGACCCATCGAAAAGTGGTGGCCACCATTGTTTTCGCCATGCATGGCAAAAGCAAGACGCAGGCCCCTCAATCTTCAGGGGTGCCGCGCGGCGCCAGCAACCCCAATTCCTCGAGGTCCATCTGGGTGATCGGGTCTTCGTCCTCGGTCAGTTCGTCGTTCATCAACGGCGAGGGAATGTTGAAGTTCGCCGGAATGCGGCCCGACAGCAAGCCCGCTCCCTTCAACTCTTCGAGACCGGGCAGGTCACGCAGCTCTTCGAGCCCGAAATGGTCGAGGAAATCGCGCGTCGTGCCCAATGTCACCGGCCTGCCCGGTGTGCGCCGGCGGCCACGGAACCGCACCCAGCCAGCTTCCATCAGCACGTCAAGCGTGCCGCGCGAGGTCTGGACGCCGCGGATATCCTCGATTTCGGCACGCGTCACCGGCTGGTGGTAGGCGATGATCGCCAGCACTTCCAGTGCGGCGCGCGAAAGCTTCTTCACCTCATTGTCATCACGGCGGATGACGAAGGACAGGTCGGCGGCGGTGCGGAAGGCCCAGGCGCCTTCGACCTGCACGAGATTGACGCCGCGCGGCGCATATTGCTCCTTCAGGCGCAGCATGATCGCGTGCACGTCGGTCTTCTCAGGCAGGCGCTCGGCGAGGAAGCCTTCGGAGACCGGTTGCGAGGAGGCGAAAACCAGCGCCTCGGCAATGCGCTCGGCCTCGATCTCGGCCTGCAGGTCGCGGCCCCTGTCTTCGAAATCGCCTTCGAAATCCTCTTCGCCCTTCAGATCGATCAAGCCGGCCGCTCCTGTTCGACCACCTGCAGCGTGGCATGCTTCGGACCGCGGCGCATGTATATCGGCTGAAAGGCGCCGTCCTGGCGGATTTCGAGCTTGCCCTCGCGCACCAGCTCCAGCGAGGCGGCAAAGGCGCTGGCGATTGCCGTGACGCGCTCTTCGGGCGCTGCGAGATACCGCAGCAGATAATGTTCCATCGCCGTCCAGTCGGCGACCTCACCGATCATCTTGGTCAGCAGTTCGCGGGCATCGGTCAGCGACCAGACGGTACGCCGCTCGATCGTCACCTGGGTGACGGCATGGCGCTGGCGCAGCGCCGCATAGGCGGTCAGGAGATCATAAAGGCTCGCCGCATAAGCGGATTGCTGCCGGTCGGGAATATGCTCGGGCGCGCCGCGCACGAAGATATCGCGGCCAAGGCGGTTGCGGTTGACAAGGCCGTCTGCCGCCTGTCGCATGGCTTCGAGGCGTTTCAGGCGCAAGGCGAGCGTTGCCGCCAGCTCCTCGCCGGAAGGGCCGTCATCCTTGGCCTGCTGGGGAATGAGCAGTTTCGACTTAAGATAGGCAAGCCAGGCTGCCATGACGAGATAATCGGCGGCAAGCTCGATGCGGATACGCCGGGCGCTTTCGATGAACAGCAGATATTGCTCGGCGAGCGCCAGCACCGAAATGCGCGACAGGTCGACCTTCTGGTTGCGGGCGAGATAGAGCAACAGGTCGAGCGGGCCTTCGAAGCCGGCGACGTCGATCACCAGCGCCGGCTCGTGGCTGGCGCGCTCGGCACCGTTATCCTGCCACAGCTTGTCCATCGGCGTTGCCGCCTGCGGACGTTCCGTGCCCTTGACCGTGTTCACCTAGCTGCTCCCTTACGATCAGACCGTTGCAAACATTGCCTCGAATTCCGCCCTCAATTCCGCTTCATCGGCGGTATCCGGCGCCGCGAAGCCCGCTTCCACCGCTTTTGCGCGAGCAAGCGATATGCCGGCGAGCGGTGGTACATTTGCCACAACCTCCCGCATCTCGTCCATATTGCCATTGCAATGCAGCACGATATCGCATCCGCCTGCAATGATATTCGCCGCACGTTCACCGATCGTGCCGGAAAGAGCGTTCATCGAGCTGTCGTCGGAGAGCAGCAGACCGTTAAAACCGATGTGATCGCGGATGATGCCGTCGATCACCTTGCGCGAGGTCGTCGCCGGATTGTCCGGGTCGATGGCGGTAAAGACGACGTGGCAGGTCATTGCCATCAACTCGTCGTTCATCGCGACGAAAGGCAGAAAATCATGGAGCTCCAGTTCATCGCGCGAGACGGTGACGACGGGCAGCTCCAGATGTGAATCCGCAAAGCCGCGACCATGGCCTGGCATATGCTTCATGACAGGCAAGAGGCCGCCGGCCTTCAGCCCTTCGGCCGCTGCCCGCCCCATGGCGGTGACGGTTTGCGGATCGCCGCCATAGGCGCGGTCGCCGATGACGTTGCTGCTGCCCTCGACCGGCACGTCGAGCACCGGCAGGCAATCGACATCGATGCCGAGGCTCGAAAGGTCGAAGGCGTGCAGCCGCGACATCAGCCAGGCGGCGCGCAGGCCGAGTGCCGGTTCGCGGCGATAGAGATCGCCGAGCGCCTGACCGGAAGGATAACGCGCCAGAACGGGTGGACGGATGCGCTGGACACGGCCGCCCTCCTGGTCGATCAGCACCGGCGCATGCCAGCCGACGCTATCGCGCAGTTCGGCGACGAGATCGGCGATCTGCCGTGCTTCGGAGATGTTGCGCCCGAAGAGGATGAAGCCCCAGGGTCGTTCGCCCCGGTAAAAGGCTTTCTCTTCGGATGTGAGGGCAAGGCCGCTACAGCCAAGTATCATCGCTTTTGATTCGGTCATGTCAGAATCTTAGAGCGGAGCCCGGCCAGATGCGAGCAAGGCCGAGCCCGATGCACAAAAAAGAGCGGCGGACCGATCCGACCCGCCGCTCCGATATTCAAAGACGCGATCCTACCTGGAGATCAGGCAGCTTCCGCCCGCCGCGCGATACTGTTCGCAGAGTGCTGCGGCCTCATCCTTGGAACCGGCCGGTATGCGGACACGGTAGAAAGTACCCTTGCCGGCGATATCGGCCCTGCGGATCTCGTGGCTGCGGCCGCCAAGCACGTTGGCGAATTTCTTCGACAGGTTGGCATAGGATTTGGTCGCCTCGTCTTCCGAAGGCAGCGAGGCGATCTGGATGCCGTAGCCGCCGGGGGATGCGGCCTGCTGCGGCTTTGCAGCGACTGGTGCTGCGGCCGCGACCTCCGTCGTCTTCGGCTGCTGTGCGGTCGGGCGGACATTGCCCTTCTCGGTCACGGTGCCGACGACGTTGACGGGCTGGTCGATCGGACGGGCGGTCGGAATTGGAGCGGTATCGCCAATCGCCGAGGTCTTGACCGGGCGCACCGGCGGAGCGGGATTTGCGGCCTGCGCGTCGGCACTGCCGGCGAGCGGCGGCTGTACCGGCGCGGTTTCGACAGGGGCTGCAGAACGCGCATCGGCGGAAGCAACCTCGGCGCTTGCCGGGAAGCTTGCGGCCGATCCGCCGACGGGAGGTACAGGCGGGATCGATTGCGCGGACGGCGTCGGCTGAGCCGTCAACGGCGGCTGAGCCGGCGGCATTGGCTGGGCAGCGGGCGTTACCTGGGCAGACTGTGTCGCCTCATCGACGGGCGCCGGTTCCTCGCGGGCGACCAACGTACCGTCAGGCTTGACGATCATCGTGCGGACCTTGCGCGGCGAAACGGACGGTGTCTTGTCAGTGTTGGTTGCCGAAGCGTTGTCGGCATTGTCCTGGGTTGGCAGCAGACGCGGATCCTCCGTCTCACCGACCGCAGTCGGCGTGACCTGATCGTCGACGCTGGCGTTCTCGTCGTCCTCGGGCAGCGCTTCCGGTGTCAGCGTGCGCTGGACGACATCGACCGGCGCCTCGTCGGAGGAAACGAGCGCCTTCTGCTTCGGCTCTTCGGCAGAACCCGCAACCCGGTCGTAGACGGCCTTATCCTGGTTAGGCACGGTCTTGCCGCCCGGATTTTCCGGAACGACCTTGACCGGCTCCTTGTCGGCGGCGATTACGCGCGGCTCGCCGGACGCGACAATCCCGAGCCCCTCGCCGTTCCAGACGGAGGAATAGACCCCATAACCGACGCCGGCGAAGACCACGAGCACGACGGCTCCGGCAAGCAACCGGCGCATCGACCGAGCACGGCTGAAATCGGCGGCCTGGCTTGCCGATTCGATACGGACCTCGGAGGTCTCGCGGCGCTCGACCGGCTCACGCACGCTGCGGCGGAAATCTTCCTCCAGCGCCCGTTCGAAATCATCGAGGCCATCGGCGATGGTGGGCTTGACCGGCTTTGCAGCAGCGGCGGCCGTATCCCGGACCGGCGTCGGCGTTTGCCGCGGTTTGGCCGGTTCAAAGAAGCTGGCGATCTCGGCGTCGAGATCGAAATCGAAATCCGCAGATTTCGCGACCGGCGCGGGCTGCTCGACCGGCGGCAGCGCCGGCACGTGCATGTCGTCGACGGCCTCGGGACGATCCTCCGGATCGGAGATCATCGCCGGATCGAATGGCAGGTCTTCGGTCGATTCGGAGACAGGCGTCCAGTTGAAAGCCGGAGCCGCAGCTTGAGCCTGCGGCTCGGGAACGAAGGCCGGAGCGGACCGTGCAGGAGCGGCAGCAGCCTGCTCAAAAGCAGGAGCCGGCGGCTCAGGAGCAGAAACCGGAGCGGGGCGAGGAGCGACGGCAGCGGCCTGCTGGGGAGCAGGGGCTGGCGGCTCTGGCTGCGGTGCCGGCTCGGACGGCTCGGAGAAATCGAGATCGGTGAGTTCCAGCTCGATGCCGGCAAGATCCAGCTCGAAATCATGGCCGGCGAAGGGGTCGTCGGCTTCCGGTGACGGCTGCGGCGTCGGCGAATATGCCGCTGCGGCAGGCTGAGGCGTAACGACATCGGCAAGCTGCGGCGCGATCGGTCTCGCGGCTTCGGCCGCATAGACCGGAGCCGGCTCGACCGGGGCAGACCGGACGGGTGCTGCGGCGAGCGGTGCGGGCGCGATCACCTCGGACTGAACAGGTGCGGCGGCGACGGGAGCGGCCGGAACGGGCGCTGCCTCGATCGATGCGGGTTGCTGCGAGACGGGCGCCGGATTGGCACGTTGCGGCACCGGATAACGCGAGACGTCGGCGAGCAGATCGTCGAGATCGAATGTGCCGGCAGTGTGCGGAACATCCGGCACGACCTCGGTCAGCGCGGCATCGGCCTGGATCTCGCCTTCGACGGCGGCGGCGATGAGATCGAAACCGGCGTCGGACCCGAAATCCCCCAGCTCTTCCTCGACTTCGACGAATTCTTCGGCCTCGGCGGCCTCTTCCGGCGCGATCACCTCATCATGACGATCGAGTTCGGCGGGAAAGCCAAGTGACGGAGAAGCAGATTCGAATTCCTCGGAAGGCTCGACAGCGGCGACAAGCGCCGGCGGCTCGACGACAGGTTGAGCCTCGACCACAGGAAGATCGGCGGATGGCGCTTCAGCAACCGGTGCGGCGACCGTTTCGGCCACAGGCTCCGGCAAAACAACCGGTTCCTCGCGCCTCGGGGCATGGAAATTGGCAAGCGGCAGCCTGATGCTGGCAGCCGACCATTGCGGCGCCTTGGTGGGCTGCACCAGCGAAGAGACCGGTGCTGCGCCGATCGACAGTTCAAGCTCCTCGATCAGGTCGCGCGCACCGCCGAAGGCCGATTGCACCGACGCGTCGGGCTCGGGAGAAAGCTGCTCCGCCCAGTCGGCGACAGATGCGTCCCCATTTCCTGCGGCGGGCAAAGCTTCTTCAGCCTCAACGGCAGCGACGGAAACCGAAACCGGCTCAGGAGCCTGCGCATGTTCGGCAGCGGAAGAAGCATCGAGAACGGGCTCGACGTAATCTTCAGGCGTGAGGTCATCAGAGATCGGCTCGGCGGGCCGGTCGAGTTCGGCAAGCGGACGTGGCGAGTCGTAGCGGTCGAACTCGCGCCCAAGCTCATCCTCGAGATCGAGGGCGGGCTCGCGGCGTGCGGTCTCCGTCACGGTATTCGCCGCAACACGCGGCTCGAAGCCGACGATACGGGCCAGCTCTGCCAACGGATCATCGTCGGCAAACAGATCGTTTTTTCCGCGCGTATCATACGCAAGTTGTTTATCAGCCATGCCTATTCCCACTCGCAAACGCCAACGCTCAAATGCCAGCGCATTGTGGGGAAATGGTGACGTTATCGCATTTCGTCCGGTGCGGCAGTGCCTGTAATGGCAAGTCCCGACTTCAAAACCGACGCGACGGCGTACACCAGCCCAAGTCTGGCAATACTTGATTCTCGGTTTTTATCATTAACAAATCGTAATTCCGGCTGATCTTTACCTTTGTTCCAGTGCGCGTGGAAGGAACTGGCGAGGTCGTAGAGGTAAAAAGCGATACGATGCGGCTCCTGCGACTGGGCCGCCGCCTCGACGATACGCGGGAATTCAGCGAGCTTGGCGACAAGCTGCAATTCGGCCGGATCGCCAATGCCTGCAACGGTTTTCGCCAGTTTCTCGTGGGAGACATCGAGGTCGGGAAAAGCCTCCCTCGCCTGCCGGAAGACCGACATGCAGCGAGCGTGCGCATACTGCACATAAAAAACAGGATTATCTTTCGACTGTTCCGTCACTTTGGCGAAATCGAAGTCGAGCGGCTCGGAATTCTTGCGGTAAAGCATCATAAACCGGACCGAATCACGGCCGACTTCTTCGACGACGTCCCGAAGCGTGACGAAATCGCCCGAGCGTTTCGACATCTTCACCGGCTCACCGTTGCGATAGAGCTTGACGAGCTGGCAGAGCAGCACCGTCAGCTTCGCCTTACCATCCGAAACACCGCGTGCAACCGCTTCCAGGCGCTTGACGTAGCCGCCGTGGTCGGCGCCAAGCACGTAGATCATCTCGTCGAAACCGCGGTCGAACTTGTTCTTGAAGTAGGCTACGTCGGCGGCGAAATAGGTGTAGGAACCGTCCGACTTGATCAGCGGCCGGTCGATATCGTCGCCCACCTCGGTCGAACGGAACAATGTCTGTTCGCGATCTTCCCAGTCCTCAGGAAGCTGGCCCTTCGGCGGCGGCAGCGTGCCCTTGTAGACATAGCCCTTGAAGGTCAGGTCGTTGATCGCCGTGCGGATCGCAGCTGCAACATTGGCATGCAGGGTGCGTTCGGAGAAGAAGACGTCGTGATGGACGTTCAGAGCCGCCAGATCCTCACGGATCATCACCATCATCGCATCGATGGTGCGATCCTTGACGATCGGCATCCATTGGTCTTCCGGCATGTTGTGCAGCCGCACGCCGTAATCGGCGGCAAGCGACTGGCCGACGGGCACGAGATAGTCGCCGGGATAGAGACCCGAGGGGATTTCGCCGATCTTTTCGCCGAGCGCTTCGCGATAGCGTAGGAAGACGGAACGGGCGAGCACGTCAATCTGCGAGCCGGCATCGTTGATGTAATATTCCTTCTCGACGCCGTAACCGGCAAAAGCGAGCAGGTTGGCGAGCGCGTCGCCGACGACGGCGCCCCGGCAATGGCCGACATGCATAGGGCCGGTCGGATTGGCCGAGACATATTCGACGTTGACCTTCTTGCCCTCGCCGAGCGTCGAGCGGCCGTAATCGGTGCCGGCGCCGATCATCGAGGCGAGCAACCGCTGCCAGTAACCGACGGCGAGACGGATGTTGATGAAGCCGGGGCCCGCGACCGAGACATCGGCGACGTCGGCATCCTCCTTGAGCTTGGCGATGATGACGTCGGCCAGCGCGCGCGGATTGGTTCCGAGCGGTTTTGCCAGCACCATTGCGGCATTGGTCGCGACATCGCCATGGCTCGCGTCACGCGGCGGCTCGACGGTGATGCGGCCGAAATCGAGCTCGGATCGCTTTTCCCTGACCAGATCGATCTGTTCAAGGGCGGTTTTGATCCTGGCTTCGAAGTCGGTAAAAAGGTTCATCGCACTCTTCCATGCATAGGCTGTGCCAAAGGCTCAAATCGGCCCTCGGCGTGGGCGACCGCTGCCTATCGCAAATCCGGAGTGTGGTCAAACAACCGCCTGTGGGCGCTGATGGCATAGGTGTCGGTCATGCCGGCGAGATAATCGCCGACATGGCGGGCCTTCGGCGCATCGGACAGGCCGGCAATATGATCGACCCAGTAATGGCTTTGCATCTCCTTGGGATTGGCCATGTAGGCGGCAAAGAGATCGGTGACGATCTGGGCGGCACCGGCACGGATGCGCATGATGTCGGGATTGCGGTATATGCGCTTGAAGAGCATGGCCTTGATCTGCCTGTCGGTCTCGGCCATTCCCTCGGAAAAGGTGGCGATAACCCGGTCGGCAGCGCGGATGTCGGCCGCATTCTCAGGGCGGAGGAGCGACAGGCGCTGCTGTGCCACGCCGATCACGTCTTCGACCATGCGAGTAATCTGGCGGCGCATGATCTCATGGGTGAAGCGGCTCGGCTCCAGATGCGGATATCGCGCCCTCACCTCGGCCATCAGCCCGGCAAGAAACGGGATTTCCTCCAGCATGTCGAAAGTCAGGTAGCCGGAGCGCAGGCCATCGTCGATATCGTGAGTATTATAGGCGATGTCGTCGGCGATCGCCGCGACCTGGGCTTCAAGGCTGGCATAGGTTGCAAGCTCGAGATCGTGCAGCTCGCAATAATCGAGGATCGGCTGCGGAACGGGACCGCGGGTGCCGACTCCATCAGCCGTCAGAAGCGGACCATTGTGCTTGACGAGACCTTCGAGGCTTTCCCAGGTCAGGTTGATGCCGTCGAATTCGGCATAACGCCTCTCCAGTTTGGTCACGATGCGCAGCGATTGGGCATTGTGATCGAAGCCGCCATAGGGCAGCAGCACCTCGTGCAGCGCGTCCTCGCCGGTATGACCGAACGGCGTATGGCCGAAATCGTGCACGAGCGCCACGCCTTCGGCCAGATCCTCATCGAGCTTCAGGGCGCGGGCAAGCGCGCGGGCGATCTGCGCCACTTCGATCGTGTGCGTTAGCCGGGTGCGGTAATGATCGCCGTCCTGGGCGATGAAGACCTGGGTCTTGTGCTTCAGCCGGCGGAAGGCGGTGGTGTGGACGATGCGGTCGCGGTCGCGCTGGAAATCGGAGCGCGTCGGGCTTCCGTCCTCCTGATACAGCCGCCCGCGCGTCGTCCAGGGGTCGGCCGCATAAACCGCCCTCTCACTGCTGCCGAAACCCAAAGCACGCGTATCGATCGTCATTCTTCACCGTCATCCTGCATGTTGCCGCATCTGCCCATTGACGCCGCTTAACGCTCTTCATACCTATAGCCCGATGAAACGGCAAAGAGGCGCTTTCCTAATCGCTTCGGCGCATCATCGCCTTTTCGCGAATATCATGGTAAGTTTCTTTGATATCAGGCATTTGAACATTCAAGTGCCAAAACCCATTCTCTCCGGATCTTGACCCCGGCAGGAGGAAACATGACGGATACGAGTGTAACCCTTTCAGATGCCGCGGCAAAGCGTATCGCTGCGATCGTCGGCGCCGAAGCCGGCAAGAGCGCCTTGCGCGTTTCTGTCGAAGGTGGCGGCTGTTCGGGCTTTTCCTACAAGTTCGATCTTGCCGACAGCGCCGCCGACGACGACATCATCGTCGAAAAGAACGATGCCAAGGTGCTGATCGACAGCCTTTCGCTGGTTTATATGGCGGGCTCCGAGATCGACTTCGTCGACAATCTGCTTGGCCAATCCTTCCAGATCAAGAACCCGAACGCGGTGGCAAGCTGCGGCTGCGGCACCAGTTTCTCGATCTGAACGTCTAAACGCACATACTGCCCATCAAACCGGCCGAAGAATTCCTTCCGGCCGGTTTATCGTCTTGTCCGGCGGCGAAAGACCGCGATAAAAGAAGCGCACGAAGCGAACAGGGCGAAGAGATGAAGATCGCGACTTGGAACATCAACGGCGTCAAGGCGCGCATCGACAATCTCACGCAATGGCTCAAGAATTCCGATCCGGATATCGTCTGCCTGCAGGAGATCAAGACGGTCGACGAGGGTTTTCCGCGGCTGGAGATCGAGGCGCTCGGCTATCACGTCGAGACGCACGGCCAGAAGGGCTTCAACGGCGTGGCGATCCTCTCCAAGAGTTCACCTTTCGAAGTGAACCGCGGCCTGCCCGGCGATCCGCTGGACGAACAGGCGCGTTTCCTCGAAGCGGCGTTCACTCTGTCCGATACGCGAATCCTGCGCGTCTGCTGCATCTACCTGCCCAACGGCAATCCTGTCGAAACGGAGAAATATCCCTACAAGCTCGCCTGGATGGAGCGCCTGCGCACGTTCGCCGCCGAACGGCTGGCCTATGAGGAGATGCTGATCCTTGCCGGCGATTACAACGTCATCCCGGAACCGCACGACTGCTTCGATCCCAAGGTTTGGGAAAACGATGCACTATTTCTGCCACAGACGCGGGCGGCGTTTCGCAGGCTCGAAAATCTCGGCCTGACGGATGCGGTGCGCGCCACGACGGATGCGACGCAGTTCTATTCCTTCTGGGATTATCAGGCTGGCGCCTGGCCGAAGAACAACGGCATCCGCATCGACCATCTGCTGCTGTCGCCGGAAGCTGCCGACCGGATGACGTCGGCTGCGATCGAAAAACATGTGCGGGCCTGGGAAAAGCCGTCCGACCACGTGCCCGTCATCGCCTATTTCGATTTCGCAGCCTGAGGCCTTCTACCTCAATCGTCCGAACCGCTCGCGATCGTGTGCGACAGCGACACCGCAGTGCGGCGGTCGGACTCGTTTGCAACCGAGAAGGCCTGCTCCTGCAGTGCTTCCATCCAGCCGCAGTCCTTGGGCTTGCAGCGGTCGAGTGCCGCCGTCATCAGCGCCAGACCACGGGCCGTCTGGCCTTCGTCGAAAAGAATATTGCCGAAGACCGCCATGGCGCCGGGATGGCCACTCTTGCGGGCCTGGTTCAGCCATTTCTTCGCCTGCTGCGGGCTGGAATTGCCACCCTCGCCGGCCAGCATCATCTGCGCCAGCTGGAACTGCGCCTCGGGCACGCCAAAGGTGGAAGCCACCTGAAAATAAAGCTGGCGCGCCTGGCTGAGGTCGGTCCTGATCGGACTGCCGGCGATGCCGTGCTTGTAATAGTTGGCGAGCGAGAGCAGCGCGTTGACGAAGAAGCCGGTATCTTCCGAGCCGGGTTCGACGCCCTGCTGGGCGATCTCGCTGTAGATCTTGAAGGCTTCGAAATCATCCTGCGTGACACCGTCGCCATCGGCATACATGTTGGCGAGCGCCCAGCGCGAGCCGGTGTGCCCCTTTTCGGCGGCGTATTTATAGGCTTCGACCGCCTCTTCCTTCTGGCCGTTCTTATAGGCCTTGAAGCCGAACTTGAAGAGATCGAAGGGTCCGGATTCCTTGCTGACGCCACCTTTGATGTCGAATGCGCGGCACGGACCGGACAGCGCCAGCGCTATAGACATGCCCACCAGCATGAATTTGAACAGTTTGAACTCGGACGTCACCATTTCAACCGATTTCTTTCGCTCATCCCAGGCAGGCGGCAACGGCGCTCATGCCGTGCATCCCGCGGATGTATTTCTTCGAGGCGAGCGATCCCGCGGCGAGCTCCATGGCTCCTTTACCCGCGTCGCATTCAGCCCACTGGCCTTTTCTCAAAGGCGATATTCTCAGCCCATCCTTCAGAACCACCCGGCTCCCGGCATGGCTCGACTGCAAGCTCTGTGGCACTCTTTCGGCAGGTGCGGCATCCGCCTTCCCGCCTTTATCGCATTCGTAAACAGTAAATGTGACGAAAGCGGTATCGACATTTTCGGTAAGGCCGGGCTGCTCAGCTGAGTGGGTCGAAAATAACCACAATGCATGAATCGACGACCTCATCGCGAGGTCGGATCGGCGGCCGGAACAGCCTTGTTCGGAAAGCGAAACGGCCGCAATCAAACGATTGTCGCCAATCGCGCCGCACGACTTCATGTTACCGGAAAAAAATCGACCCATGCTACTATTTACACGCACCGTACGCCTGCCATTCCTCACCCGGAAATATCGCTGCGCCCTCTTTGTGGCGGGAAATGGACAAATTCGCCCCACCACCACCATACGCCAAACGTCGTAAAAATGTGTTGCTGAATCGTCACAAAACGGGACCGGAAATGGCATGATTAACGGACACGAATAAAGAAGAGCCCGGCACTGCCGGGCTCCTCAATTCTTCAGATCGGGGAATTAGAACTTGACCTTTAGGCTCGTCGACAGCGCAGCAACCAGATCGTTGCCAAAGGAATAGGAGACATCATCTCCAAACGTGACGCCGTTCTGGGTCACCACGCCGGACGAACCGCTCGTCAACACGCCCACGGCACCGGCGACGCGCCATTCGATATGTTCGGTCGGCGTGAAGGCTGCACCGAGCCCCAGCGTCCAGCTATCGGTCTGCGCGCCATAGCCCTGGCTGGTGCCGCGATCCCAGGTGAGGCTGACTGCACCTGCCCACTGTTCGTTGAACTTGTGGCCGACACCACCGGTGATCGTCCAACCGTCCTGGTAAAGAAGGTCGAGCGAGGTCAGCTCCGTCGCACCGCCGGAGGTGCAGGCGACCAAGCCCTTCGTCGACTTCGGGCAGAAAGGCACAGACTGCAAGACACTCCAGTTCGTCCATTTTACTGATCCGAAGGCGAGCCAATCCGGAGCGATACCGCTTTGCAGCTTAAGCTCAAGCGAATCCGGCGCTTCGGCAGAGCCAAAGACGTCCGTGATCCTTCCGTATGGAGCGCCATTCAGCGGTGCGAATGGCGCGGTCACCTGCGTCAGATCCACCGTACCAGTCAGATTGTCGTATTTTACACGGCTGTTATAGACGAGGCTTGCTCGCATTGCATATTCCGGAATCTCGTAGGCGAGACCGGCGCGCCAGCCCCAGCCACTATCTTCAAGATCGAGGCGGCCGACGCCGTTGCCGGTACCGACCAGAAGCGGAACGGTTGAAACCAGACGTTCCTTGAAGCCTTCGACTTCCTGATAGAAAGCGCCGCCGATGAAGCGAAGCTGCCCGGGGCCGACATCAAAACGATAGGAGCAGGTGCCGCCATAGTTGCGGGTTTTGATCTCTGTCTCGATGTTATTGTTGGCGCCGGCCCAGTTGAGACCGGGGTCGGTATGCCCGCCGAAGGGCTCCGAATAGTCGACCAGGCAGTCGATTGCATCGCCAAAACCAGCCTTAAAGCCGATATAAGGGATGGTGTAATTTGAGGTATCGTCAGCGGTGTTTGGACGGCTGTTCAGATTGCCACCGCCTGGAGATGTCGACGTGTCCGTGTCACGGACGTCCTTCAGCTTGCGCTTCGGTGTGACGTAGGTCACACCGGACTGAAACGAGAAAGGCGACGTGTCGAACAGCTGATCGATATTGTATCCGCCGCGCTCCAGACCGCCGGCGAAGGACGGCGATGCAAGCGACGAAAGAAGAACGACCGATGTTATGCCCTTGGAAAACCTACGAGATGCCATTGTGTCTCCCCCACTCCAGCAATTGATGTGACCCCACTGTAGTAAGTGTTCGCGTGACATGGCAACGCGCGCCACGGCAACGCTCCCAGCATTGCAGCGGCTAACTTACGTAAAGAGATTGACGGACACGTCAAAAAACCTGGTTAATAAAATTTTATTCCAGACTTATCGAATTTCAGCTGATCTTTTGGGTTTTCATTCCAAACATTGCAGAAGCTGTATCAATCCGACAACAGTGGCAGTTTTCGCCCGCTGGATGGCCGTTCAGCCACAATCCACAGGCTGCGCGCCTGAAATCAGCCGTTTTCAGGCGCGAATCGCATGCGCACAGAACGACGAAAGACGCGCCGCCAGAGGGCGCGTCTTTGAAATAACTTACCAAATGGGGCCGGTGAAACTTACCCGGCTTCGCTCACCCTGGAAAGAGCGACCCTCAGGCTCGCGATCTGCCCCTTCAGTTCCTCGAGGCGATCACGCTCGGCCTCGACCACTTCGGGATTGGCGTTGGCGACGAACTTCTCGTTGGAGAGCTTTCCGTCGATGCGGGAGATCTCGCCCTCCATCTTGGCAATCGCTTTTTCGAGACGAGTCTTTTCGGCGGAAAGGTCGATCAGATTGCCGAGCGGCAGGCAAATGGTGGCCTCGGCGATGACGATCTGCGCGGCACCCTTGGGCGCATCGTCAGCCAGCGATATCGCCTCGACGCGCGCAAGGCGCTTGATGGCGACGTCGTGGCGGAACAGCCGTTCCCGCGTCAGGTTGTTGGCCTTGACGACGACAAGCGGGGCTGTCGCCGATGGCGGCACATTCATTTCAGCGCGCACCGAGCGGATGCCGGAGACGAGGTCGATCAGCCAGTTGATTTCGTCGGCGGCCCCGTCATCGGCATAAGACGGCGCCGGCCATTCGGCGTGGCAGACCAATGTGTCGCGCTCTTTGCCCTCGCCTGCGGTATGGGCCCAAAGCTCTTCGGTCATGAAGGGCATGAAGGGATGCAGCAGCTTGTAGATCTCTTCGAGAATATAGCCGCTGCAGGCCTGGGCTTCCGCCTTGGCGCCCTCGTCCTCACCATTGAAGACCGGCTTCAACAGTTCAAGATACCAGTCGCAGACCTCGTTCCAGACGAAGCGGTAGAGCGCGCCGGCAGCATCGTTGAAGCGGAAGGCTTCGAGTGCTTCCGTAACGTCACGTTCCGTACGGGCAAGTTCCGTCAGGATCCAGCGATTGATGGTGAGCTCGGCGGCTTCGGGCACGAAATGCGGGTCGCTTCTTGCGCCGTTCATTTCGGCGAAGCGCGTGGCATTCCAGAGCTTGGTGCCGAAATTGCGGTAGCCGGCGATGCGGGCCGGATCGAGCTTCACGTCGCGGCCCTGCGCCGCCATGATCGCCAGGGTAAACCGCAGCGCGTCGGCGCCGTATTCGTCGATCAGTTCGAGGGGATCAATGACGTTGCCCTTCGATTTCGACATCTTCTGCCCATTCTTGTCGCGCACCAGCGCGTGGACATAGACGGTCTGGAAGGGCTCGACGGGTTCGCCGTCCTCATCCTTCATGAAGTGCAGGCCCATCATCATCATGCGGGCAACCCAGAAGAAGATGATATCGAAGCCGGTGACGAGAACGTTGGTCGGGTAATAACGCGCCAGTTCGGGCGTCTCGCCCGGCCAGCCGAGCGTCGAGAAAGGCCAGAGTGCTGAGGAGAACCACGTGTCGAGCACGTCCTCGTCACGCGTCAGTATTTCGCCCGGCTTGAAGTTTTCAAGCAGGTCCTCGACATAGGCTTTCATCGGCCCCTCGTGCGAAAGGTAATGCTGGATCGCCGCCTGCAGCGCCTCTTCCTCGGTCTTTTCGACGAAGACCTGGCCGTCCGGGCCGTACCAGGCGGGGATCTGGTGACCCCACCAGAGCTGACGGGAGACACACCAGGGCTGGATGTTTTCCATCCATTCGTAATAGGTCTTGTCCCAGCTCTTCGGCACCATCCTGGTGCGACCTTCGCGGACCGAGGCGATCGCCGGTTCGGCGAGCGTCTTTGCATCGACGTACCACTGTTCGGTCAGCCGCGGTTCGATCGGCACGCCGCCGCGGTCGCCGTGCGGGACCATGTGCTTGTGCGGCTCGATCTTGTCGACGAGGCCCGCCTCTTCGAAAATCTCGACGATGACCTTGCGCGCATAGAAGCGGTCCTGCCCTTCCAGGCGGTCCCAGGCGCCGTGCAACGCCGCCGGATTGTCGAGACCTTCAAGAAAGTCCTCATTGTCCTTGATGGTGATCGTGCCGTCGCCATTCATGATATTGATGACGCGAAGACCTGCGCGCTTGCCGACGTCGAAGTCGTTGAAATCGTGCGCGGGCGTTATCTTCACCGCGCCGGTGCCGGCAGCCGGATCGGCATAATCGTCAGCAACGATCGGAATTCTGCGGCCGACGATCGGCAGAATGACATGCTTGCCGACAATGCCCTGATAGCGTTCGTCCTTCGGATTGACGGCAACACCGGTATCGCCCAGCATGGTCTCCGGGCGTGTCGTTGCGACGACCACATAATCGCGCGTCTCGAATTCGGTCGGCTTGCCTTCCTCATCGAATGCAATCGGGTATTGGTAGGTTACGCCCTTTTCCAGCGGATAGCGCAGGTGCCAGAGATTGCCCTTGACCTCGTGCTGCTCGACTTCGATATCGGAAATCGCCGTCAGCAGCTTCGGATCCCAATTGACCAGGCGCTTGTCCTTGTAGATCAGACCTTCCTTGTAGAGGGCGACGAAAACCTCGATAACCGCCTTCGACAGGCCTTCGTCCATGGTGAAACGTTCGCGCGACCAGTCGCATGACGCACCAAGACGCTTCAGCTGGTTGAAGATCAGGCCACCCGATTCCGCCTTCCACTCCCAAATCTTGTCGATGAAGGCTTCGCGGCCCATGTCGCGGCGGCCCGGCAGCTGCTGTTCCATCAGCTTGCGCTCGACGACCATCTGCGTGGCGATGCCGGCGTGGTCCATGCCCGGCTGCCAGAGCACGTCCTTGCCGCGCATGCGCTCGAAGCGCACCAGGATGTCCTGCAGCGTATTGTTCAGCGCGTGGCCCATGTGTAGCGAACCGGTGACATTCGGCGGCGGGATCACAATGGTGAAGGTCTCGGCTCCGGGCCTGGCGTTCGCGCCAGCGCGGAAAGCGTCCGCCTCATCCCATATCGCGGCGATTTTCGGTTCGACGGCAGCGGAATCATAGGTCTTGTCGAGCATTTTCTGACCAATTTCGAGGTTCGAGGGTGGCGTTTGTAAATAGGATGGTCACGGCCAAGTCAATAAAAAAGCCGCCCCGGAGACCGGAGCGGCTTTTCAGGAAAAAGCAATCCGATCAGCGGCGCGGACCGCGCGCCACGCGCTCGATTTCCTCGCGCACTAACCGCTCGACCAGTGTCGGCAGATTATCATCGAGCCATTCGCGCAGCATCGGGCGAAGCATGTCCTCAGCAATCTCGTCCAGCGAGCGGCGCTCGGCACCGTCGATCGCAGCGGCAAGCTCCTCGAAGGAGCGGCTGATCTGCAGGCCAGCGCCCTCCGAAAGCAGCGTCGGCTGGACCTCGTCCATAACGCTCGGCAGGAAACGCTCGGTCGACGACTGAGCGGGTTCCATCGCCGGCAGCGCTGCTTCGACGGCAGGCGCAGGCTCGGCGACGGCAAGCCTTTGCGTTTCGGTAAACATCGGCTCGGCCGGCTGCTGGATCGCAACATGCTGAATGGACGCCGCGGCATCCGGGAAAACAGGCTGTGGCGGCTGCGGCTGCGGTGCCGCGGCGCGCGGCGGTTCCGGCATCACAGCCGACTGCGGTTCGGGCTGACGGAAGCCGCTCGGAATTTCACGCAGAGCCTGACCGGCCTGCACAGCGCTGCGCTCGGAGGCGGCGCGCACGCGGGCGGCGACATCGGCAAGCGACAGAGCGCGGGCCGGCACTTCTGCTTCGGGGGCGGTGCCGGCCGAATTGGCGGCGACGAAACGCGGATCGGAGGAGCGCATGACCGGCTCGGGAAATTCCACGCCGGCATAGGTATCGTCGACCGTCAGATGAATTTCGGAGCCATTGTCTTCCTCGTCGGCGCCGTAGACCGGCGGCAGGGATGCGGAAATCGCCTTGCCGGCGCCGGGCTCATTGCTTTCGATGATCTGGCGGATGGACGCCAGAATTTCTTCCATGGACGGTTCACGCGCTACACTTGGCTGAGCCATATCTATCCCCGTTATTCCAAAACAACGACCGGATGGTGTGGAGCGTTCATCCGAATCACCACGACCTTAGAATACCCCAGACGTGAAAAAAATCATCGCGAATCAAATGAATGCGGCCATGCACAGTTTTGTTACCTGATGTTTTCCACCCGCAAAGCCTGTCGCGATTTTGCGGCGGAACATCCCATAAAACCGAAGTTGAAGCGCATAACATCCGTCCGATCCGCCGTGGCGGCGTCAGGGTAGATGATGTTTGTGAAGGCTCTCCAGCGGCGTTGACAAAAAAAGGGCGCCGATGGCGCCCGTCGCTGAACGTCATAGATAAGAACGATGTCAGAAAACGAATTCGCGCGCCTTGGCGAAGCCCGGCAGCGGCTTGACTGAGGCGTTGAAGAAGACGTTTTCCGAAATGGCGCCGCGCTCGGCAACGAAGACCTTGGCACGGGCGGCATTGCCGTAACCTTCAACGGTGATCAGACGGCCACCATCGCGCAATTGACCGAGAAGGGCAGCCGGAACCTCTTCGACTGCGCCGTTGATGAAGATCAGATCATAGGGAGCGCCGGCAGCGTAGCCCTGTTCGAGCGGGCCGGTCACCACCTCGACCTTGGCGTAGCCGGCAAGCTGCGCCTTCGCTTCAGTGGCCAGCGTCTCGTCGCATTCGAGTGCGATGACGGAGCCGGCAATGATCGACAAGAGCGCCGAGGCATAACCCGTACCGCAGCCAACCTCGAGCACGAAGTCGTCTTTGGTGATCGCCGCCAGCTGCAGCAGCTTGGCGAGCGGCGATGCCTCCATCAGGAACCGGGCCGGCTTTCCCGGTGCGGCTGCGGAGATCTCGACGTCGTTGTCGATATAAGCCAGCAGCTTCGCCTTCTCCGGCACGAAAGCCTCACGCGGCACCGTGTGAAACGCCGTCAGTACCGAATGCGAGGTAACGTCCGTCGTGCGAACCTGGGTATCGACCATCTTTGCGCGCGCTGCTTCGAAATCCATCATGTCCTCTCGCTCTTGAAAAGCGGTTCCTGTCCCTCGTCTCTTAATCCCCGCCACGGATGCTTTCAAGGCTTGGCAGCCGTCGGCGAAAAGAATCCGGCCGGCGCCTCTTCCGCGCCACAGGAGCAGGAGGGACGCTGCAACTCCAGCGTGGAACCTTCCGCCCCTTCATGTTATGATCTGCAGCGGAGGAAATAGGAGGAGCAGGCCATGTCTGCGATTTTCGAATATTTCACGCTGTTCGATTTCTTCATCGTCGCAGCGCTCATCGGCATCTTCTGCTGCGGGCTGCTGGACGGCGAAACGACCTGGAAGCGATAGGGCGCCGAAGCGCACTCGGAGATGTCCCCGCATCGCGTCTGCGGCAATGCATGTCGGCGGGCGCTTGTTTGACATGCGTTCTATTCCTTTGAAATCCAGCCCTCGACGGCAGCATGCGCGTTAACGTTACGTCAACCATTTTGTTGCAGCGCGCCCTCGCCTTCCGCTATGGGTGTGCGCATGCAAACCTTCATGATCCAATCGCGCGGCATTGAAGCGCTTCACTACAACGCCGATGCCCGACTGCTGCTGATCAAATACAGCAGCGGCGAGATTCGCAGCTTCACCCGCATTTCGCCGCAAGGCATGCGGCGGCTGCTCGGCGCCAGCCCGAAATCGATGAGGGACCTGAATTGAGCGATCTGCAATATCAGGCGCAAATCCGGAAAGGCGGCCTGAAGGCGCTCTACCGCCTCACGGGAATCTATCCGTTACAGTTCGATTTTTCGCCCGGCCAGCGGGTCTGGTAGCATCGCAAACGCCAATGTCGTACCGCTGAGCCAGCAGCGTTTCACACAGATTATATCTTGTGGAAGATGTTTGGAGGCCTCGCCCGGAATTGAACCGGGGTACAAGGATTTGCAGTCCTCTGCGTCACCACTCCGCCACGAGGCCTCACCTGTGACCGACATCGAAAAATATCGTGTGGTGGCCGCGATTTAGACCAGCTCTAGAATGAGCGCAAGACTTTTCATTCTGAATGCGGTCCTTTTTTCATTCTGAATAGCCGTTTGCTGAACGTTCCGGAAACACCCCTACCCAATCTCGTAAACTGCCGCGTTGTCGGACGCGGAAGCGGGCCTTTGCCGGTCGACTGTTGAACAACCGAACGCTTGGTAACCAATGTCACAAAAGTCCAGAAATAGTGCTTGCGCAATTACTCGCGTGAGCTGTAGCTAATTACTTGGGGTGGGGAGATTCATGAATATAATTAATCACGCAGGCATGTCCTCTGTGGCTGCCATAGCGTCGCCGGACGAAGAAGTTATACAGCTTCTGTATATGACAGCGAAGGAAGTTGATCTCTGCTGTCTCATGACTGATGGGGAATGGGAAGATTACGACAAGACCGTTGTAAATCGCGCATGCGATCTCGGCTTGGTCACTATTCATAGTCCTGGTGGCGGGTGGAGTTACGTGACCGGCTGGCGGCTCACAAAGCTCGGCAAAGAAACAATAGGAATTCCGGCAAAGCTCGGCATCCTATCGCGTCTTCTGGCACTCACCCGCCTTGAACGCTAGTCGATCTCATAAACTGCCGCATTGTCCTGAACCTCGCGCAGCCCCTATATGACGCATGCCGGAGCTTGCCGTCATGCGTCCACGCCCGGTATTCAACCTCGGCCACCAACGCCGGCTTGATCCAGACGACATTTTTACGCCGGCCGGAATATTTCACCGCCGGCGCCGGCGCCTTGATCTTGCCCATCGCCTCGCGGAGCTGTGCCGCGCTGCGTTCATTGAAGCCGGTCCCAAACCGAGCCGACGTAGACCAGCTCGCCAGCCTTACGTGCCGCCAGCAATAGCGAGCCGATTTGCCCGAAAGCAGATCCTGACTTCTCGTAGCCGACGATCATGAAGCCGTCGCTCTGGACGTATTTAATTTTGAGCCAGTCGCCGCCCCGGCCGGAGCGATAGGGCGCTCGCCAGCAACTGATCACCATCCGCCTCGATCTCCTCCGAAAGCCGGATATCGCCCTGCTCTTCGGCCGGCACCAGATCCTCGAGCAGATGCCGGAGCATGTCGAGTTCGGAATTTCTGAGATCGTGGCCGTCAAAATAGAGCAGATCGAAAGCCATGAAGATGGCGTCGCTTGAGCTCTTCTTGCCGCCCCGGCCGCCGAGCGATTGTTGCAGGAGGCCGAAATCCGACTGGCCCTCCTCATCGAGAACCACCGCCTCGCCGTCGAGGATTGCCGTGCCAACAGGAAGCCACATAGGCCGCGGAGAAGGTTCTCGCTAAGACGCCGCGCTATGGCACCTCGATCGTCACGAAAAGGAACGGCCAGCTTTTTGGCGACGGAACGTTCCTTGCACACGAGGTTCGTGAGATGGCGGATAAACTGAGAGAGGAAGGCAAGCCGCTCCCGGCGGGCTTCAGCCTAGACAAGTGCCGCCGTGGCGGCATGACCGAGCTCGAGGAGATGGGGCTGACCGAGGGGCAAGGTCGGGTGCTATCGAAGCACAAGACGCTTCGGTCTATCTCGGCTACGCGAAGGAGACGGAAAAGCGCGTCTTGCGCTGGAATTTCCATGGCCGCAACGATGCCCCATTTCCCGGCAATGATGGCATTTGAAACAAATTCTTAACTTGACTTCGATCCTCGTCCGGGCCTCAATTATGCCCGGGAGGGTATAGGAGCTTGCGATGGATTGGGCTGCCCTCAAATCGAAGCGCGTGCGTGCCGCATATGATGCCGAAACCCGGGATCTTTATGTAAAATTTCCCGGTTCTGCGCCGGTGAAACATGCGGATGTTCCGCCGCACGTCTACCAGAACCTGCTGGAAACGGATGATCCGCATTTCTACTACAAATATTATATAGCGCCGTGTCGCGTATCACAGGCGCACAGACAACCGGTCTCCGTTGCGTCCTACGCAGTCAAGCTCGTGCTCCTCCTTGCCGCCTGCAGCCTGTTGATGGCGACCGGACTCGATCCGGACCATGGTGGCACTTTCGAGGAAAGCGAACTCAGGTCCAACTAGACGCGAATGTGGATGAGCTGCGCGCCCAGCTCAATCTCAGCGCCTGCGACAAGGCGGCTGGTTCCGGTGCCGAAATTGTCGCTCCTGTTCTGAGAACGGTAGCGACGATTGTCCCGCTCGCGGTCATTCCTGTCGTCGCGATCGTTACGACCGTTGAAATTGCGATAGTTGCGCGGCCCGTTGTAGCTGCCGCCTTGACCATGGTCGACCACACAGCCTTCCGGACGGCGGCAGACGCCGCGCGCGTCGAAACCGCGGCTGTCGATGGCTTGGGCCTCGGCGGAAATGCCTGAAAGAACCGTCGCTGCCGACAGAGCGACCACAAAAAATGCCTTCATTTCCTCACCTGAACCATCGTGGTGCGTTTGCGCATTTTACACCGCATAAACCACGAATGCGAAAAGCGATCCACAGTTCCACGAAGCCCCCCGGGGTGGCTATCAGTCAGCCGGTTTCCGCCGCCTGTGCCACCAGACCGCCAGCCGCCGCCGAAGCCGGCGCGCGAAGGGCAGATCGTGCGAGAGCACGAGGAAGCCGAGCGGCAGCATCCAGAAGCCGAGGATGGGCAGGAAACCCAACACGCCGCAGAAAATGAGGGCCATGCCGAGTGCCATCCGCGCGATGCGCGACCGGGGCATGCCGATGCTGAAAGAGCCGAGAACAAGCCTGCCGCTTGCATGATCGATGCCGAAGCGCACTGCCTGTGCCTTGCGCTTCTCGCCGCCTCTCGTCTCCTGACGATCATTCACGTTTGCCATTCCCCAGAGATGGGCGCAGGCGTCCCAAATACAAGTTCATTTCATTTTTTTGAAAAAACCGCTTGGCAAATCGGGAAAGCGTTTGTATTAGCCCACTCACACCGCGCCAAGCAGTGATCCCTGGTAGCTCAGCGGTAGAGCATTCGACTGTTAATCGACAGGTCGCCGGTTCGAATCCGGCCCGGGGAGCCATTTTTCAAGTTAAGCGCCTGTTTCGTTGATAACTCCGAATGCAGGCGCTTTCTTCCCCACTTTCCCTCCCGCTTTTTGAAAGCGATTTTGTCGAAACTGGGGGTCAATAAATTTTCTTGTTAATTTCTTCTGCATCTTGAATGCGCTGTGATACCCAGGTTTTGCGGTCGCCCCGATGATCGACTGGACGGATCAGCCAAGCAACTAGCGCCCTCAGAGCGCGTGTCGTACTTTCTCGTCGTACCGTGGTTATTGCGCCTCCCTCACCTAGCCCTAAATCAGCACCCCCCTAATCCTTGCGAAAATTCACGAGGCGCATAAATTCAATCTATCAGATGGCTTTTGCTGGTGACCACGGATGTACTGGCACCCTGCTGATGCAATCAAAGAAGGGCCGGCGCGAGCATTCGCCCGACCCTTCTTGTTATCCAAGACAGTTCTGTCGTTACTGTCGGTTAAAAATCGAAATACACGGTCACACCTGACCGACGACGATAGGGTTGATAGTCGCGATAGCCGTAATAGTCGCGACTGCCGTAATACCGCGGACGATAGCACGAGCCGTAATACCGACAGTCGCGGTAAGCGTACCGGTGTTTCTTCCGGTGGCCATACGCATGCCCATTACCGTGGCGACGGTGTTTGACCTGCTCGACGTCGGGGGTGTGCATATGTACTGCATTCGGCACGACGATCGGCGCGGCGTTCAGCGGCAGGGCGAAAGATGCAGACAAGATCATGGCTGCAAGTGAGGAAAAAAGCATCTTCATCGGCGCATCCTTTCAGGCTGCGATTCTGGGTTAATAAGCATTAACCTCCGATGAACGGCTGCGAGCATCTACGACGGGTAGGCATTCGCTGGCCAACCAACCGCCGGCGGTGTACAGCAAACGTCATGGCACTAGATGTTTAGTCCCGGCATTTGATGGATAGGATCGATGATGAATCGATCTGGCTCGGAAGTCCACCTTTTGCAGATGAACTCGTAGGGGGTGAGGCCCTTTAGTGTCTTGAGCCTGCGCCCAAAATTGTAGGCGTCGATGAAGTCGGCGAGATGCTTTTTCAGTTGTGCGTGATCGTCGTAGTGGAAGCGCTTGACAGTCGCTTCCTTGATCGTCCGGTTCATCCGCTCGACCTGCCCATTGGTCCATGGGTGCTTAACCTTTGTCAGGCGATGCTCGATCTCGTATTCCTCACAGACTCGGTCGAAGATGTGCTGGAAGGCATTTTGGTCACAGGCCCGGTTGGTGAACTGGATGCCATTATCGGTCAGGATAGTATGGATGGTGTAGGGCACCGCCGCGATCAGGTTGCGCAGGAACTGGGCGGCATTCATCTTGCCAGCTTTGGCATAGAGCTCAGCGAAGGCGAACTTGGACGTGCGATCAATCGCCACGAAGAGATAGAGCTTGCCCTCAGCCGTCTGCACCTCGGCAATATCGACGTGGAAGTAGCCGATCGGGTAGCTTTTGAACTTTTTCTTCGGTTCTTTGTCGCCTTTCACTTCCGGCAGGCGTGAAATGCCGTGGCGCTGCAGACACCTGTGCAGGGACGAACGTGTCAGATGCGGGATCGTCGGTTGAAGGGCATAGAGGCAGTCATCAAGAGGCAGCAATGTATGCCTGCGAAAGGCGACGATGACGGCTTCTTCTTCAAGGGAGAGGATTGTCGAATGCGGGTCCTTCGGGCCTGTCGGAAGATCGGCCAATGATGTCCGTCTCTTCCATTTGGCTATTGTCTTCTGATTGACCCCATACCGCTTTGAAAGCGCTCTCAGGCTCTCTTCACTATTTTGTATTGCTCGACGGATTGCCTCTGTCGTTGTGGCGCTCCCGTGTAGAACCTGGCCCATAGTGCCTCCCTCCATTCTAAGGAAAATAATGCACCATCAAATGCCGGGACTAAACAACTAGATCCCGAAAAAGCATTTTTAGATTACAGTGCGGCGGACTGCAGCGTGCAGTTCTGGACCGCCAAGGCACCGGCCGTGCAATTCACCTCTTTGGAAGCCGCCGTCAGGTTCGCAAAAGACCATGGCGGCAGGTGGGAAGAGATTGAGATAACAGTCCACCTGCCGCGCGAGGACATCGTATTCGCCACCGGAAAAGTGCATCAACTCATTGACGCTTTGCCAGGTGACCTCCGGAAAAAACGGTAATGATGGATTGGCAGTCAATAGAACCGGCTGGCGCGCTGCCGGGCGGTCTTGGCCAATTTTCAAAAAATATCTTGAATTTTCAATAGACGCTTTTCTGTTCAGCTCAACCATCAGCTGCCTCGCACGGACCACGCGCAGCTCGCGGTCGCGCAGCGAAACACATACTATCGCCACAGCACCTGGATAACGTCACGGCCATGGCTCTAAGTATGGCGATGGGAATCGGAATAGGCGCTGCAGTCGGCCCGATGCTGTTCGATGACACCGCGATCGGCATCACGTTCGGTGTCGCGATCGGCGCTGCCGTCGGGGCTGTCATCAAACGGAAATGACCGCTTATGGGGCACCCGCCTGACGCTCCTCACGATCCCGCTTTCTTGTACGGGCAAAGCGACGGCCCAACCTTAATAGCTGCACGAACGGCCGTCGCCGGGTCGGAATCCATCGGCGCAGGCCGGGTTCATTGAATCTCCCGGCTGATAGCCTGATGCCGAGCCATATGAATTCGGCGGTGTCGAGCAGGCCGAAGTCATGGCGGCAAGACTGATTGCTCCGGCTGCTACAAATGCCCGAAATCTCTTCATCGATGCTTCTCCCGTTTACGCTGCAACCGAGTGATGAGAGCCTCTGCTCTCTCCCGCCAAGATCACCTTGTCCCTCAAGATATGGCGCTCTCTTCGCCGGACGTCAGCGCCGAACGCACAAGATTCTTATCGATCTCGATCAGCTCCGCATGAAGATCGTCGATGACCAAGCCGGCCGGGAACAAAGACCGCGGTTCAAAGTTGAGTGGCACCAACCACGTAACGTCAGTTTCTGACAGGAGGTCTCTCATGGGTCGCGGTATTCTGCTTTGGCTGCTTGGTGTTCCACTGCCGATCATCATCCTTCTTGCTCTGTTTATGCGATAGGAAGAGATCATGTCGGTTTCAATGACAGGTTCCGGGGAGATTGCTACCCCGGTCGAATCCTCCAAATCCGCCATGACATGGGGGCCAATCTTCGGGGGCGCCGCTGCGGCCATCGGAGTGACCCTCATTCTCTTGCTGCTTGGATCCGGGGTCGGGTTGACGATGGTATCGCCCTGGTCGGGGCAAAGCAGTTCGCTCGGCACGGTCGGGGTGACGGCGGCGATCTGGCTGGTTGTCGTCCAATGGCTGTCCTCCGGGCTCGGAGGCTACATCACCGGCCGGCTGCGCACGAAGTGGGCGGCCGTCCACACCGATGAGGTGTTCTTCCGCGATACGGCGCATGGCTTCATCAGCTGGGCGCTGGCGACGATCTTCGTCGCCGGATTTCTGGCGTCGTCGCTGACTTCGCTTGCCGGTGCGGGCGCACAAGCCGTGGGTTCGGCGGCCAGCGCCGCAGGTACGGCAGCAGCGTCGTCGACGGCATCGGCCGCGGATCTGCCCACCGCCTATTTTACCGACGCTTTGCTGCGTCCGGAACAGGCCCGTGCAGGAGCAACATCCGATGATGCTGCTGCAACAGCAGAAGTCTCCCGCATCCTCCTTAACGGTGCCGCCGCCGGCCAAATCCCGGATGACGACAAGGCCTATCTTGCAACCATCGTCTCTGCGCGGACCGGTCTTTCCGAAGCCGATGCTCGCACCCGCGTCGACACTGTGCTGAAGCGCATCGACGACGCTAAGGTCGCCGCCCAGAAAGCCGCCGATGAGGCACGCAAGGCTGCCTCCACCACGGCATTGCTCGGCGCGTTGTCACTTCTGATCGGGGCTTTCATCGCTGCCGCCGCCGCAGCGTTCGGCGGGTCGCAACGCGACGAAGAGGAAGATCTCATCGTTACGCCCCGGATCTAAGGCCCGAGGCTCGGGATCAACGGAAATGGGGCGCGGGGCCGAAAGGCCCCGCGCGCCATTTATGCGGGGCCATCCCAGGCTCTGCTGCGGTTGGATGATCGTCCGCTGCAAGCGTTTTTCTCAATGGCGGTTTATTTCGCATCGGGCGGAACATGTCGCCGTTGGGGAGCTTCGGTTAGGTCAAACCTTTTCCGGAGAATGTAGATGGCCAAGAAGACCTCCCAAACCTCGCCCTCGGACAACGCAACGATCCATGATCAAAAACTGCACCGGGGTGCAGGCGGCGAGCTTCATCAGTTTGCCGAAGACGGCAAGCCGGTGCTGACCACAGCTCAGGGCGGACCCGTCTCAGACGATCAGAATACGCTTCGTCTCGGTGCCCGCGGCCCCGCCCTCATCGATGACTTCCATTTTCGCGAGAAGATCTTTCATTTTGACCACGAGCGCATTCCCGAGCGGGTCGTCCATGCGCGCGGTTACGGCGCTCATGGCTATTTCGAAACATATGAATCGCTGGCCGCCTATACCCGGGCCGATCTTTTCCAGCGGCCCGGCGAAAAGACGCCGGCCTTCGTGCGGTTTTCGACCGTGGCCGGTAGCAAGGGTTCCTTCGATCTGGCGCGCGACGTGCGGGGTTTCGCCGTCAAGATCTACACCCAACAGGGGAATTGGGACCTGGTCGGCAATAATATCCCGGTCTTCTTCATTCAGGATGCGATCAAATTTCCCGACGTCATCCATTCCGTAAAGCCGGAACCCGACAAGGAATTCCCGCAGGCGCAGTCGGCGCATGACAATTTCTGGGATTTCATCAGCCTCACGCCCGAAAGCATGCACATGATCATGTGGGTGATGTCGGACCGCGCCATTCCGCGGTCGTTCCGTTTCATGGAGGGTTTCGGCGTTCACACCTTCCGCTTCGTCAACGCAGCTGACGAATCGACCTTCGTCAAATTTCACTGGAAACCGAAACTCGGCCTGCAATCCGTCGCCTGGAACGAGGCGGTCAAGATCAATGGTGCGGATCCGGATTTCCATCGCCGCGACCTCTGGCAGGCGATACAGTCGGGAAACTTTCCGGAATGGGAACTCTGCGTGCAGCTTTTCGACCAGGACTTCGCCGACACATTCGACTTCGACATCCTCGATCCGACGAAGATCATTCCCGAGGAGATCCTTCCGGTCAAACCGATCGGCCGTCTCGTGCTCGACCGAATGCCCGATAATTTTTTCGCTGAGACCGAGCAGGTCGCCTTCATGACGCAGAACGTGCCCCCCGGCATCGACTTCAGCAACGATCCGCTGCTGCAGGGGCGAAACTTCTCCTATCTCGACACGCAGCTGAAACGTCTGGGCGGTCCAAATTTCACCCATCTGCCGATCAACGCGCCGAAGTGTCCCTTCCACAATTTCCAGCAGGATGGCCACATGGCGATGCGCAATCCCGTCGGGCGCGTCAATTACCAGCCGAACTCGTGGAATCAGGGGCCGCGGGAATCGCCGGTTCAGGGCTACCGGCACTTCCCGGCCGAAGAACAGGGTGCCAAGGTTCGGCTGCGCCCGGAAAGCTTTGCCGATCATTACAGCCAGGCTCGGCAGTTCTACATCAGCCAGACTCCGCCGGAGCAACGCCATATCGCCGCGGCGCTGATCTTCGAACTGAGCAAAGTCGAAACACCGGTCATTCGTGAGCGCATGGTCTCGCATCTCTTTAACATCGACGAGACGCTCGCCAGCAAGGTCGGCCACGCCCTCGGCTTCAAATCGATGCCGAAGCCTGCCGATGCGGCCATGCCGACGCGGCAGGATCTCGAGCCGTCGCCAGCACTCAGCATCGTCGAGCGCGGTCCCAAGCGGTTCGAAGGACGCAAGCTCGGCATTCTTGTCAGCGATGGCACCGACGCCGCGATCTTCAAGTCGTTGCTTGCCGAAATCACCGAGCAGAAGGCAGCGTTCGAGGTGATCGCGCCAAAGATCGGCGGCGTGACACTCTCGGACGGCAATTGGATCGAGGCGCATCAGATGATCGACGGCGGACCTTCAGTACTTTACGACGCCATCGCCCTCCTCCCCTCGGCCGAGGGAACCGGCGACCTGCTGAAGGAGGCAACGGCCCGCGATTTCGTGGCGGACGCCTTCGTGCACTGCAAGTTCATCGGCTATGTGGAAACAGCGCTGCCGCTGATGCAGAAGGCCGGAATTGCCGATTCCCTGGATGAGGGCGTGATTGCGCTCGGAGCGGCGAACAATGTTACGGCCTTTATCAAGGCGCTTGGCAAACTGCGTGTCTGGGGTCGAGAGCCGTCCGTCAAATTGAATTGACCGGCTCGTCGTCATGTCTGCAGAGAATGGCATGTCGTAAGAATAAAACCCGCGAAAACGCGGGTTTTATCTCGTTCGCGGCGCCCTATTTATTGAGCTGACGTGATGAACTCTCACCTATTCCGTTTTGCGGACTGTGGAGAGCCGTAATGTGCTGGCGCTTTCGACAGATCTCTGACTTGGCCGTGCTGTGGGCGGGGCATCGTGTGGTACTTATCACCCTGATTGTGTTCGCAGCCATATGGGCGGCAGTCGGTCTCAGCTTTTCCTTTCCACGGCAGTGGTTTCTGCTGACCAACATGGTTGGTACTCTCATTACATTTTTTATCTTGCTGTTGGTGCAACACTCTCAAAATCGGGACATGACGGCACTCCATGCCAAGCTCGACGAACTGATCCGATCGAGCGAAGCGGGAAACCACTGGATTGCGGCTGAGAAGAAAGAGCCCGAAGCCATCGAGGGAATGCGCCAGGAACACCATGACCAAGTGTCGGAAACCGTTAGGACAATTCAAGGTCCCAGCGGTTTTGCGTCCGGAATGCGCCGAAACAAAATGCCTTAAGCGGACGCCGCCTCTGCCGCAGATTTCTCATCCGCTTTGTCCTCGACGCATTCGGCTTTCTCGGCAAGCGTCTTGCTCATTTCCCTGAGTTCGGCCTCGTCCAGCTTTTCGATGCCGACAAACTTGTTGGCCGCCTGGCTTGTCAGGATGAGTTCGTCAAGCTTGGCCTGCAGAGCCTTTCCGTCACGATTCTGGCTGTTCTGCAACACGAATACCATCAGGAAGGTGATGATGGTCGTGGTTGTATTGATCACAAGCTGCCAGGTTTCTGAATAGCCGAAAAAAGGGCCGGAAACCGCCCAGACAAGCACCAGCGCCAGTGCCGCAACAAAGGTGAATGGCTTTCCCGAGAGATCGGCGACGGCGGTTGCAAACGAAGAGAAGAAGTTGGATTTGTTCGACATCTGAAAAGCCTCATTGGGTCGCAGCGTCAACGCTGTCAATCGACAACATCAACTCCAAATCCGGGCCGAAGTTCCTCGTGCCGCCGAGGTCAATCCCAGAAGTCGGACACCCACCCGTTTGCACCATCGAAAAACATTGTGCAGCGCAGCAACTTTTTCGTAGACTGACGCGTTTAGTTCAGCATCACCGCCATCCCGGCTGCTGATTGGCGGAGACTTTCATGAGATCTATGTCAGACACTCTCGCACGCCTTGCTGCGCTGCGAGGAACCCTTCGCGCCCAACACACGCAGAGCAACCCTGATCTTGTTGCCTTGGATGCGTTTGGCTCAAACCCGGGCGCCTTGGGGGCTATATCTATTTGCCGTCAAGGCGTGGGAAAGACATGGCCCTTGTCGTCGTCCTGCACGGCTGCACCCAGACTGCCGCCGGGTATGATATCGGGTCCGGGTGGTCGCGATTGGCCGAGGACTATGGCTTCGCGGTGCTGTTTCCCGAGCAACGGCAGGCAAACAATCCAAACCTCTGCTTCAATTGGTTTAACCCGGAGGACATCCGCCGGGATCACGGCGAGGTCTTTTCCATTCGCCAGATGATCGCAAAGGTGGTTGCGGAACACGGTATCGACGGCAGGCGCGTGTTCGTGACCGGGCTTTCGGCCGGCGGCGCCATGGCCGCTGCCATGCTCGCCACCTATCCGGATATTTTTGCGGGGGGCGCGATTATTGCAGGCCTGCCATATGCAAGTGCCGCGACCATTCCCGAGGCGTTCGACCGAATGCGCGGTCACGGCGGTCCGACTGGCAAGGAGCTTGAACTGCGATTGAGAAACGCTTCAGGTCACAAAGGCCCGTGGCCGACATTATCACTCTGGCAGGGAACCGCAGACAGAACCGTCGTGCCATCCAATGCGAATGCGATCGTGGAGCAATGGAGAAATATCCATGGCGTCGACATCTCGCCGGGGCGCGTCGAAGATATCGGACGACACCAGCGAAAGGTCTGGACCGATGCTCACGGTGTCGACGTGATCGAGCTCTATACGATTGCCGGGATGGGTCACGGCACGCCGCTCGATGTCGGCACCGGCTACGGGGCAACCGGACCCTTCATGCTTGACGTCGGAATTTCATCGACCGTCGAAATTGCCAGGTCCTGGGGTCTGGTCCCCTCATTTGAAAAACGGCGCGATGCAAAACCCTCTGCTGCGCAACCGGAAAACGCCGCAGGCCCATTCGGCGCAGGCAGCGACCGAGGCGGCATTCAGAAGGTTATTGAAGATGCCCTCCGGTCCGCCGGGCTGATGCGGTAATCGCAAAGACAATACGCCGACCCGCTGGAGCCGCGAGATCGGCGCTATCGGTTTTGAGACTTGGGCAGTGGTCCGTTTTGGTGGCTGAAGACGAGTTCGCTCTGGACATCTTGCTGAAACTGCAACACCCGCTGAGTGACATCGCTTTCCGGCATCCCTGCCGCCAGAAGCTGATCGGCAAGCCTGCGGCATTCGGCCTTCCAGAATTCTATCGCATCTGCGCCGTGCCGCCGGCCGAGTTCGCGAGCGCAGCGCTCGACATTGGCAGTTCCGGTTCCAGCGGGAAAGGCAATAATCTTACCTTCATTGGCGCCGGCGGGCCGGCGGGTCATTTCAGTAGCCATCGAACACAGGTTCCTTTGATCCTGTTCGTTGTCTACGGGACTATGGTTAATGCTTTCTATTTGCTGCAGTAAGAAGATCAATCAGGTGGAAATTTAGCGGGCCGCAATGTCACCAGACAATCGGATGGGTTTTGCCGGTGAGCACGTTCACGAACCCCTCCGGCGCCAACTCCGACGGCGCGACCAGGACCCAGCGCCAGGGCGAGCAGGTCAGCGTCGCAAACGACAGGCGTTCGGGAAAGCCCGGCCACCATCGAGGCGAAAAGGTCGGCTCGTACATCCAGTCGATCCCGGCACCGGCGGCATAAAGAGCCTGCATCTCCGCATCGAGCGCTTTGGCCGAACGCGCCGTCATCAGGCCGCCGACCTCGTAGCGGACGCGGGCGAGAATCTTGCCACCGGATACCAGCACCCAGCCGCCCTGCTGCTCGTTCAGGGCATTGACTGATATCGCCATCGCCTCGTCGGATGAGCCGACCGTCCAGATATTGTGCTTGTCGTGCCCGAGCGTCGAGGCGAGCGCCGTCTCCGGCGTGCGCGGTCCGGTGCCCAGCCAGAACATCCTGGAGACCTTGGCCTCCCCGGAAAACCGGTCGACAATCGAGAATTTGGTGACATTGCGCTCGGGATCCCGCTGCACGGCGCCCTCTTCCACCGGCAATTCCATGGTGATGAAATCGTCGTGCCAGTGAAACGGCCGCAAAAGTGCTGCGTTGACCGTGGTCCGGTTCGGCGGCGCCTCGATGCGGAAATCGTCTGACGTCACCGCCCTGTCTATTTTCACGGTCCGCGTCGCCCATTGCGGCCAATCGATTTCAGGGCGCACGCCAATGAATGTCGCGCCTTCCGACACAGGACGCCCATCGGCCCACACTTTTTCGATCGACAGGCTGGCGACGTCGCTGAGAAGAACGATATCGGCGAAGCGGCCCGGCGCGATCGATCCGACCCATGGCGTCAGCCGCATATGGCGTGCCGGATTGAGGGTGACGCACTGGATGGCGATCTCCGGCGCAAGGCCGTTTTCAATGGCGAGGCGGACATTGTGGTCGGTCGCACCGATTTTCAGTGTGTCCGAGGCGCTGCGGTCGTCGGTCACCAGGGCGATCTGCGACCAGTCCGTCAGTCCCTTGTCGATCAGACCGCGGATGACCTCCGGCAGGGAATGCGGCCTGAGCTCGATGAAAAGGCCATGGAGGAGTTTCTGCCAGATTTCATCGAGAAACCAGCCTTCGTGATCGGAGGCGAGACCCGCTGCGGCGAACGCATTGATCGAGGCCATGTCGCGGAGTCCGGCGCCGTGACCTTCGACCACGCCGCGCTGCTCGAAGGTCGCGCCGATCATGCCCCACAGCCGATCGTAGGAAGGATTGCCGGGATCGGATATGGACGGCCAGTCCATGACCTCGTCGAGCCCGGCGACCATCAGGCTTTCGGAAAGGAAGGCCTTCTGCTCATCGTAGCCGAACCAGCCGCCACCCCATTCATAGGCGGTCGGCGGGACGGCGGAGCCAGGCAGGGGAAAGATTTTCATCGGCGATCCGCGCCGACGCGCTTCCAGCCAGAATTCCAGATTGCGGGCGCCGTTGACGTTGGAAAATTCGTGGCTCGCCTCGCATGTCCAGGTCACGCCATGCGGCATCACCAAAGCCGCCTCCCATTCCGGCGTCAGATGGGAGCTTTCGATATGTTTGTGCGCCTCGCCGAAGCCCGGCACAGCCGCAAGATCGGGCTCGGCGAACCGCTCGCTCACCTCGCCTTCGTAGCTGCCGGCGGGGCCGACATAGGCGATACGGCGGCCCTTGATGACGATCTCCTGATCGTCAAGCCATGTCCTCGTATGGACATCGAGCAACCTGCCCACGCGCAACAGCCTGTCGGCGGGCCGGCGTCCGAGCGCCGTCAGCACGAGATCCTGGCGCGTCAGAACCTCGTCGGACGCGTTGATCAGCAGATCGTCGGGAAGAGCAGTGCGCGAAGTGGCCATGAATTAAATGCCCGTGAGAAGCTGGAACCGCCGGACCGTAGAGACCATGCCGGGATGTGTAAAGCGCTGATGAACCACACGTTTTGTGAGCGATGACCAGACCTCATCAACCGAGAGTTAACTGATCGGCCGGCCCCGGAAAAATCCCGACACAAGAGCGTGTTTGCCCAATTATTGAGCTTGCGGCCTGACAGATCAAAAAATAGTATCCCTCAAATCCTGGGGGTATGATCCCGATTGCCAACGCCGCTTTTCACAGAAGGACATTGCTTATGAAGGCCAGACGTTTTGCCCGAATCCTGTCTCTTGGGCTGCTTGCCGCCGTCGGCGGCACCACTGCGGCCCATGCGCAATCGAGGACGCTGACCATCTCCTGGTGGGGCTATAACGGCGAGAAGATGAATGCGAACATCATCACGCCGTTCAAGAAGATCTGCGGCTGCGAGATCGTGTTCGAGACCGGCAACAATGCCGACCGGCTCAACAAGCTGAAACTGCGCGATGGAAAGGGCGTCGATGTCATCTATCTCACCGACAGCTTCTCGCAGCTCGGCATCGAGCAGGGACTGTTCCAGGAGATCGATCCGTCGAAGATCCCCAACCTCGCGGATATCTACGAGCTGGGCAAGGCGCCTCAAGGCAAATACGGCCCCGCCTACACGATCGGTCGCGTCGGCATCGTCTATGATTCCGCCAAGGTCAATCCGCCGATCACTGCCTGGGGCGACTTGTGGCGCGACGATCTGAAAAGCTCCGTCTCCCTGCCCGGCATCACCACCACGGCCGGCCCGCTGGTCGTTCTGGAAGCCGGCAAGCATGGCGGCGCAGATGCCTATGAAGACACCGACAAGGCCTTCTCGGAAGTCGAGGCGCTGAAGCCCAATGTCGTCAAGAACTACAACACCGGCTCGGAGCTGGTGAACCTGATATCGACAGGCGAAGTGCGCGTTGCACTGGCCCAGGACTTTACCCTGGCATCGATGCAGGCGGCCGTTCCGACGATGACATGGGCCAAGCTCAAGGATGGCGACATCGCCACGCTGAATACCGTGAACATCCCGAAGGGTTCGGAAAATGTCGAACTCGCGCATCAATTCATCAACTTCATCCTGTCAAAGGACGTCCAGCAGGCTGAAGCCGAACAAGGCGTCGATGCGCCGATCTCGACAAAGGTCAGCCTGACGCCGGACCAGGCGAAGATCTGGACCTATGGCCCGGATATGGTGGCAGGCCTCACCCGCATCGACTATGCCAAGATGAACGCCGCCAAGGCCGACTGGATCGATCGCTGGAATGAAGTCTTCGGTCAGTAAGCTGCGCGATATCCGGCCTGAGGCCGGTTCATCGCCGGACCTGGGCCAGACCTGGAAGCGCCGCACATCCGAATCCGAGATGCGGCGCTCCTGATATCCGGACATGCCACGAGTTTTGAGATGAAGCATTTTGCCAGATGGGGATTGACGATGCCGGCGACGATTGCCGTCGTTGTGCTTCTCATCGTTCCCGTCGCCATCACCATCGCTGCGACGTTTGCGGAACCGAAGGGCGTTTTTGCGCCCTATGTGACATTCTTCAGCAGCGGCTTTCGCCGGGCGGTTCTTTATCGGACGCTGGAGATCGCCCTGATCACGACGGCGATTTCGCTCACTGTGGGCTTCATCACCGCCTATGTGATCGCGCAGATGCCCGGTCGCGCAAAGAGCATCATGATCGTCGCAGCGGTCTTTCCGCTGCTGACGGGTGTCGTCGTCCGATCCTTCGCATGGCTGATCATTCTCGGGAAGAACGGCATCCTGAACGCCATGCTGATCTCGACCGGCATCCTCAGCGAGCCGCTTTCGATGCTCTATACCGAAGGCGCGGTGATCGTCGCCATGGTTTATCTCTTCGTTCCCCTGATGATCCTGACACTCGTCGGCGTGCTTGAAGGCATCCCGCGCGATCTGATCGATGCCTCAGCCTCGCTCGGCGCGAGACCGCTGATGACATTCCTTCAGGTGATCCTGCCGCTTGCGACACCCGGCCTCATCGTTGGCGCTGTCCTGGTCTTCACCGGCAGCTTCACCTCCTATGCAACACCGCAACTGCTCGGCGGAGAAAAGCAGATGATGATGGGGACCTTCCTCTACCAGCGCGCCATGGTGACCTTCGATTGGGTCGGCGCATCGACGATCGCCGCCATCATGGTGGTGCTGACGCTCGGCGTCGTCCTCATCATGAGCCGCATCGCACGCCGGCTCAATCCGATGGCGGTGTGATGGACAGGCGCGTTCACCCGATCCTCGCCGCCTTTGCGGCCTGCGTTTTCTTCTTCCTGCTCGCACCGCTCGTCATCATCATCGGTGCGGCCGTCAGCGACACGACCTATCTGACCTTCCCGCCGCAGGGCCTGACATTGCGCTGGTTCGTCAATATCTTCCAGATCGAGGCCTTCCGCACGACCGCGATCACCAGCCTGCAGGTCGCCTTTCTCGGCACGGCGCTCTCCTTGCTGATCGGCGTCCCGGCGGCCTATGCGATCAACCGCTACCGGGTGGAATTGCCGCGCTGGCTTTCCACCATCTTCGTGCTGCCGATCCTGGTGCCGGAGATCGTCTTCGGATTTTCGCTGATGAAATCCGTCACGATCGGCCTCGGGCTGCCGATCTTCATCAGCCTGCTGGTCGGCCATGCCCTGTTGATCCTGCCCTATTCGGTGCGTGTCGTCGGCGCCAGCCTGGCGGCCTTCGATTTTTCCGTCGAAGAGGCGGCGATCAGCCTCGGCTGCCCGCCATTGAAAACCTTCCTGACGGTGGTCCTGCCGAATATCCGCGCCGGGGTCATTGCCGCCTTCATCCTCGCCTTCATCACTTCGATCAACGACGTGTCGGTTTCGGTTTTCCTGACCGGGCCGGGTATCTCGACGCTGCCGATCCAGATCCTTGCGCATATGGAACAGTTCTTCGATCCGACGATCGCATCGGTCTCGGTGCTGCTGATGTTCGTGACAGTCGGCGTCATGGCCGTCGTCGAGGCCACGCTCGGCCTCACCTTCCTGACAAAGTAGAACGCTCTTGACCGTATCCCTCACCATCGATTCCATCTCTGCCCATTACGGCAGCACCCAGGTGCTCAAAGACCTGTCGATCTCAATCATGGCCGGAGAGCTGGTGTCCCTGCTCGGCTCCAGCGGCTGCGGCAAGACCACGACATTGCGCCTCGTGGCCGGTTTTCTGCAACCGAGCAGCGGCAGCATCAAGCTCGGCGAGCGCGACCTGACCGGCCTCCCCGCGCATGCGCGCGACATCGGCCTGGTCTTTCAGAACTACGCGCTTTTTCCTCATCTGAGCGTCCAGAACAATGTTGCCTTCGGCCTGAGGCAGCGTCGCGTTCCCCAGCAGGAACGGGCGAAAAGAACGATGGCCATGCTGGACCGCGTCGGCCTTTCGGCCTTCGCCGACCGCCTGCCATCGGCTCTGTCAGGCGGCCAGAAACAGCGCGTGGCGCTCGCCCGGGCACTGGTCATCGAGCCGCCGCTTCTGATGTTCGACGAGCCGCTTTCCAACCTGGATGCAAAGCTCAGGATCGACATGCGCGTCGAAATTAGACAGCTCCAGCGCGCCAATGGCACGACATCGCTTTACGTCACCCATGACCAGGAGGAGGCATTCTCGATCTCCGACAGGGTGGCGATCATGAATGCCGGGCGCATCATGCAGCTCGACGCGCCGGAGGTGCTGTATCGCCAGCCGGCCAACGCCTTCGTCGCCCGTTTTGTGGGCTTTGAGAACCTGATCCGGATGAAGGTCACGGCGCGCAGCGGCGCACTGGTGACCGCGGAAACGACCGGCGGAGCGCGACTGCATCTGTCACAGGAAACATTCGGGCCGATCAAGGACGACTTCATACTGGCCTGCCGCGCCGACGGTCTTGCCGTCAGCCGTGACGGTGATGGTATCGCGGCCGTGCTCGGCACGCGCACCTATCTCGGCCGGGCCTATCAATACAAATGCATGACATCAGCGGGAGAGATCACCGCCAATGGGGCGTTGTCCGACCCGCTGGAAACAGGGGCATCCGCCGTGCTGACGCCTGTAGCAGAGCAATGCTGCATTCTCGATCCGGAAGATTGAAACGCTGAGGAGAGACGATGACTAGCGCGATGGATCAAGATATCGATGCCGTTCTTGCCCATGTGGACCAAAGCCTCGATGGTAGCCTGGCGCGGCTTTTCGAGCTGATCCGCATTCCGAGCGTCTCGACCGACCCGGCCTATCGTGATCACTGCCGGGCTGCTGCCGAATGGCTGAGCCGGGATCTGGCTGCCATCGGCTTCGAAGCATCGGTACGCAAAACGACCGGCCATCCGATGGTGGTTGCCCATGAAAAGGCGGCGTCCGGACCGCATCTGCTGTTTTACGGCCATTACGATGTCCAGCCGGTCGATCCGCTGGCGCTGTGGACGAGCGATCCGTTCGAGCCGCGCATGGAAGCCTTGCCGAACGGCGATATCGCGATCGTCGCGCGCGGCGCGTCCGACGACAAGGGACAGTTGATGACCTTCGTCGAAGCCTGCCGCGCCTGGAAGAGTGTCACGGGTAAACTGCCGGTGCAGGTGAGCGTGCTGTTCGAGGGCGAGGAAGAGGCCGGCAGCCCGAGCCTCGCACCCTTTCTGGATGCCACGGCGGATGAGTTGAAGACCGATGCGGTTTTCGTCTGCGACACCGATATGTGGGATCGCGAAACGCCTGCCGTCACGACGATGCTGCGCGGTATCTTCAGTACGGAAATCGAGGTCACCTGCGCCGATCAAGACCTGCATTCCGGCATGTTCGGAAATGCCGCGCGCAATCCGCTGCAGGTGCTGTCAGACGTTGTTTCAAGCTTGAGGCGCGCCGATGGCGGCGTCGCGGTCGAGGGTTTTTATGATGGCGTGAAAGAGCTGCCGGACGCCATCAAGGCGCTGTGGAAAAGGCTGCCCTTCGATGAGGAGGCCTTTCTCGGCGATATAGGCCTCAGAGATCCGGCCGGCGAGGCAGGCCGTTCCGTCCTCGAACAGATCTGGGCGCGGCCGAGCTGCGAGATCAACGGCATGAGCGGCGGTTATACAGGCGAAGGCTTCAAGACGGTCATTCCGGCGAAAGCAAGCGCCAAGATTTCGTTTCGTCTGGTTGAAGGACAGGATCCCCAGGCGATCCGTGATGCCTTCCAGGGGCACGTGCGCGCACGTATCCCCAGGGATTGTTCGGTCAGCTTCAGGGATTACGGGCTTTCGCCGGCAACCGTGATGCCGATCGACAGTCCGTTTCTCACCAGGACGCTTCAGGCGCTTTCGACGGAGTGGCAATGCGAAGCAGCCCTTGCCGGCACCGGAGGCTCGATCCCCATCATCGGCGAATTCAAACGCCGGCTCGGATGCGATGCCCTCCTGGTCGGCTTCGCCCGCTTCGACAACCGCGTCCACAGCCCGAACGAAAAATACGATCTCTCCAGCTTTCATAAAGGCATACGATCCTGGGTCCGGATCCTGGCGGCGCTCGCCGACTGACGCGAGTGTACCGCGCCGCGCGGCTTTTCGAGAACCGCAAAAGACGCTGTAACACTTTGAATTGCTGCATTATGCAGTAGGCTATGGTGCAGCAAGCGCCCCACATCACCATCGACACCGAGGCAGCAGAGACCACAGATGACGATAACCGCTCCCCGCGATTTCCTGAAAGGCCTGTTCGACGCGGCGGTTCGCGCCGCCGATCCGCTGACCGGCATCAAGGCGCATCTGCCTGAAAGGCCGAAGGGAAGGACCGTGGTGATCGGCGCCGGCAAGGGCGCGGCGCAGATGGCGCGGGCGCTCGAAAGCGTCTGGGACGGACCTCTCGAAGGTGTGGTGGTCACCCGCTGCGGCTATGGCTGCGAGACACGCGGCATCGAGATCCTTGAGGCAGCGCATCCGGTGCCGGATACGGCTGGCCTTGCCGCCGCAAAACGCCTGACGGAGACGGTGAACGGGCTGACGGAAGACGATCTGGTGATCGCGCTGATCTGCGGCGGCGGCTCGGCGCTGCTGCCCGCCCCACCGGACGGGCTGACCTTGGAAGACGAGATCGCGCTCAACGAAATGCTGCTTGCCTCGGGCGCGCCGATCTCGGCGATGAATGTCGTGCGCAAGCATCTCTCCACCATCAAGGGCGGCAGACTTGCGGCAGCGACCAAAGCGAGCGTCATCAGCCTGATCGTCTCCGACATTCCCGGCGACAACCCGGCTCATGTCGCCTCCGGGCCGACGGTGCCTGATGGTTCGACACGGCACGATGCGCTCGACATCATCAGGCAACACGGATTGCAGCTGCCGCAGGCAGCACTCGACCATCTGAACTCGCCGAAAGCAGATGCACCGCGGCCGGACGATCCGGTGTTTTTGCGGCACGCGCATCACATCATCGCCTCCGCCGGCGTTTCGCTGGAGGCAGCTGCCGCCCTGGCAAAATCGCAGGGGATCGAGCCGGCTGTCCTTTCAGATGCGATCGAGGGGGAATCGCGTGACGTGGCGCTGGTGCATGCGGCGATCGCCCGCGAGGTGTTGGGCCGGAACAGGCCGTTTTCCAAGCCGGTCGTCATCCTTTCCGGCGGCGAGACGACGGTGACGCTGAGAGCCAGGGGTGGCAAGGGCGGACGCAATGGCGAATTCGCGCTCGCCATGGCGCTTGCGATCGACGGACAGGAGGGCATTCATATCCTCGCCGCCGACACCGACGGGATCGACGGCTCGCAGGATAATGCCGGCGCCTTTGCCGATGGCGGCACGGCAAGGCGCCTTCGCGCCGCAGGGCTCGATCCGCGCCGGCTGCTCGACGGCAATGACAGCTATTCTGGCTTTGCGGCCACCGGTGATCTCTTCGAAACCGGCCCGACCGGAACCAATGTCAATGATTTCAGGGCCATCCTGATCCGTTAGGAAGCGGCGGCGCTGGCGGATCAGGTCTCGATCCGCCCCTGCTCGACCAGCCAGCCGACTGATTCCTGCACCGCCTGCAGGGAGGTGTATCTTGGGACGTAACCCAGCAGGCGTCCCGCTTTTGCGATCGAACAATTCGGGCTGCGGGCAATATGTTCCCAGGTCGCCTTCGCATCCTCAGCCGTCTGACTTTCGGCCCAGGCATCGAATGGGGCGAAGCTGAGCTTCGGCTCCTGCCCGAACCATCGCGACATGAATTCGGCATAACCGCGAAGGGTCAATGCCTGCTCCGAAACCGCGTGGAAACTTTCGCCGGTCGACGCATTCCAGTTGGCGATCGCATCCATGAACATCGCCGCCACGTCATCGGCATGGACGTGATGAACGGTCTCCAAGCCGAAATGGGGCAGCGCCAGGGTCTCTCCGCGGGCAAGGGCTGAAAAGACCTGCAGGTTGAAATTGCCGGCCGGATTGAGCGGCGTCCAGCCGGGACCGACAATGTGCCCGGGATGGATGATGGTTGCCGGAAATCCGCGAAGCTTTGCCTGCTGCAGCAGATAGGTTTCGATTGCCGCCTTCTGCGTCCCATAGTCGCCGAAGGGAAATTTCGGCGTCTCCTCCAGCGTGGGTACGACCGTCGAATGGCCATGCGTCCAGATCGTGCCGGTATGCAGGAAGTGACCGACATGCCCCGACAGCGCCGTCACCAGATGCTCGGCACTTTCCAGCGAGAAGCAGATCATGTCGATGACGATGTCGGCTTTCAATGCACGTACGGCCGGGCCGAAATCACCCGTCCGCTCCATCGCGGCCCGATCCATTTGACGCTGATCGACGGCAGCCCAGGCGTGGTTTGCCCTATAAGGCTTTGCCGTGCCGCGGCTGATCGTGACGACGTCGTGACCGGCTTCCACCAGACGGGGAACGAGATAGGTTCCGACATGGCCCGTTGCCCCGATTACCAAAACCCGCATCATCGTTCCTCCCTTGGTATTTCCGTGTCGGATATGCTGCGCCCTCAGGTGATCCTGCAAGCAGACTTTTCGTGATCAAAGGGCTGGACCGCGCCCCTATCGATTCTTGAACACTAGGCAGGTGCCGCCGTGTTTGCGGATCTGGCTGCAGAGGTTGTTGGCTTCTATGCGTGTCTGCCGGCCGATGCGGGCGGCATAACGCGGGCGAAAACCGAAGCTGCGATCGCGCTGGCGCAGGATCAGCGGCTGCTCCGCATTCAGGGGCGCGGGCAGACCCTGCACGGCATCGAGAAACATGCGCCGGGCGACCGCGACATTCGCATTCGCCGCAAGCTGGACGCCCCAGGGCGCCCACTCACCCTCCTGACGCCAGGGCGGCGTCTCCTTCAACGTCCGTCTCTCCGCAAGCGCCACGCAAGCATCGAGGAAGGAGTTGTCCTTGTCGAGCGGGGCAGCCGCGTCTTCCGGCGGGTTATCCTTCCATTCGTCGACTGAATGCGCGGTGATTGCCAGGACGTAGCCGCGCGTCTCGTAAGGTAATCTTCCTGACGCAAGGTAAGTGGAAAGGCCGTTTTCACCGGCATTATAGGCGGCGGCAGCAAGGCCGAGATTGCCGAAACGATTGCGCAATTCGTCGAGATACTGCGCCGATTTCCGCAGGGCTTCCAACACCTGGTAGCTGTCTTCGAGACCGCGCAGTTTCGCCGTTCCGGGCATGAACTGCGCAATCCCCTGGGCTCCCTTGAAGCTGACGGCATCGGGGCGAAAGGTGCTTTCCCGCCAGATGAGACGGGCGAAATAATCCGCTGGCAATTGATTGGCACTGGCGAAATGCTCGATCGCGACGCAAAGGTCGTAGTTGAAACTGTCTTTCCGGATGCAGAGCGTCTCACCCGATCCCGCCGCCGAAGGTCCCGAATACAAGCAGGCCGGCGGCCCGGCGCTCCCCTCAGGCTGGGCCTTTACTGTGTCCACGGCGGGAAACAGAAGACCGAGCGAAAGCATGGCCTTCACCGATCTCCTCCCCATGTCGGACTGACGCTTCCGGCCTATCATCGGATCTCAGCAGGTTCGAACTTCCATCTCGACGCTCGATTCTAGATACCATCGATCAAAGCGCGACGCTTCCCCATTTCCATATCTGCACCCGAATTGGCGCCAGGAACGCTCACAGGTTTTTAATTTCGCCATCGATTTTGGAACAAACATATTCGGCCTGCCATGGTCGCAACGCTATTCTGCTCATCAGGAATGCCTAAGCGAACGAGGTAAGCAGATGATTGATCTCCACTACTGGCCGACGCCGAACGGCAAGAAAGTTTCGATCTTCCTGGAAGAAACCGGCACGCCATATCGGCTGGTGCCGGTCAATATCGGCCGGGGCGACCAGTTCAAGCCTGATTACCTCAGACTCAACCCCAATCACCGCATGCCTGCCATCGTCGACCACGAACCTGCCGATGGCGGCGGTCCGTTGAGCGTCTTCGAGTCCGGCGCGATCCTCTTCTATCTCGCCGAGAAGACCGGCAAATTCTGGCCGCAGGATCTGCGCGGCAAATACGAGGTCATGCAATGGGTGATCTGGCAGATGGCGAACCAGGGGCCGAAACTCGGCGAAGCCGGTCATTTCCGTCGCCTTGGCGATCGCGAAGGCGACCAGTCCTATGCGGTGCGGCGCTTCACCGACGAAGCCAACCGCCTTTACGGCGTTCTCAGCATGCGGCTACGCGACCGGCGCTATCTTGCCGGCGACGAATTCACCATCGCCGACATCGTCAGCTATCCCTGGACCGTCAACTGGCAGGCACAGGGTCAGGACATCAACGAGTTCAAACATTTCAAGCGATGGTTCGAGGAGGTCGGCGCAAGGCCCGGCGTTCAGCGCGGCCTTGCGGTCGGCGCCGATCTTAGCACCGACAATAGCAAGCTCTCCGAAGAGGAACAGGCGCGCATCCGCAAGATCCTCTACAACCAGCGCGCCCTTCCCGTTCCGGATTGAGCCTAAGCAATTCCAGCAAAAGTGCGCGGCGGTTTGCGTCCGGAATTGCGAAAAAACAAGGCGCAGCAGAGCGACATTCTTCCAGAATGCCTGCACGAAAAAGCCGCCGGGCCATATGGCCGCGGCGGCTTGGGAATGGCTTTGAAAGCAGCAATCAAGCCGTCGGCTGCTTGGTCTTCCTGAGATAGGGCAGAACCGTATCGAAGGAGCCGAAACGCGTGATCGCGTCTTCGTTGGAAACCGCGGCGGTGATGATGACGTCCTCGCCCTGATTCCAGTTCGCCGGTGTGGCCACCTGGTGCTTGGCCGTCAGCTGGATGGAATCGATGGCGCGCAGGATCTCATTGAAATTGCGGCCCGTCGTCATCGGATAGGTCAGGATCAGCTTGATCTTCTTATCGGGACCGATGATGAAGACCGAACGCACCGTCGCATTGTCGGCAGGCGTGCGGCCTTCCGAGCTCTCGCCGGCGCCGGCCGGCAGCATGTCGTAGAGCTTGGCGACCTTGAGGTCCTTGTCACCGATCAGCGGATATTCGACGTCGAAGCCGGTGGCGGTCTTGATGTCGTTCTTCCACTTGGCATGGCTTTCCACCGGATCGACGGAGATGCCGATGATCTTGGCGCCACGCTTGGAAAATTCCCCGGCCAGGCCGGCCATGGCGCCGAGCTCGGTCGTGCAAACCGGCGTGAAATTCTTCGGATGCGAGAACAGGACGGCCCAGCCGTTGCCGATCCAATCGTGAAAGCTGATCGGTCCCTGTGTGGTGTCGGCGGTAAAATCGGGGGCAATGTCGTTGATACGTAAGCTCATGGTCGGCCCTCCAAAGCCTTGTGTTAAATGTTGTTCATCCCAAATCGAGGCCATGGGATCCGTCTGCCGGAAGCGGTCGCAAGATTGCGGTCATCAGGATCGCGCCGGCTGAAGGTAAAAAACTTCCCATCCCAGGATTTTCAGTAAGTCATATACCACGATCACCGAAGGCATGCTCTTTCGATTTCCGGCCTGCTTCGGCATTATTTTTCCGGCAAGTCCGCGGGATGACAAGACCGAGGGTTTTTCCATCGGTCCTATTCAAGCTGCAGGAGAACCGCCCCTTGCTCAGGCGGCCTGGACCGATTTGATCCTGTCGATGCCGCCGACGATCGGAGCGAAGTCGGCCCATACGCCCTGGGCGCCTTTCTGCCATTCGTCGAAGGCTTCCGGCTTCAAGAGCTTTCCGCCGTTGGCAAGTGCGGTCTCGACGGATTTGGATTCGTCTTCGACGATCAGCTGGTTGAAATAGGCAGCCCCTTCGCTGGAAGCCTGCTGGAACACCGCCTTCTGCTCGTCGTCGAGGCCACCCCAGAAGGTCGAGGCATAATAGATGACGCCGGATGCCCAGATGTGGCCGGTCTCGGTCATATCGGGCACGACCTCATAGAGCTTGAAGCCGGCATAGGCCGATTTGGTCAGATCCATCGCGTCGGCGACGCCGGTTGCGAGCGCATTGTAGGTCTCGGTGATCGGAATGCCGATCGGCGTCGTGCCGAATGCGCTCCAGAGCTTCGTGTGCAGCGGGCTCTGGATGACACGGATGCGCTTGCCCTTGAGCTGCTCCGGCCGCGTCACCGGTTCCTTGGTCAGGAGATGGCGGGCGCCGTAATTGATGAAATCGCCGACCACGAAATTCTGCGCCTGCAGTTTCTGCTTGAGATCGGCGCCGACATCGCCGGCGACGGTCCTCAGAACATGGTCGGCATCGCGGAAAAGGAAGGGCAGATCGAGGATCTGCAGTTCCGGCGCCCAGCCGGAGAGCGATGAGACCGTCGAGAGGCTGGCCTGGATGGAGCCGAGGCGCACGCCTTCGGCCACTTCCTTCTCGCCGCCGAGCGCGCCGTTCCTGACGATATTGAACTTGAACTGGCCGGGGAGTTTCGCTTCAACCAGTTCGCTAATCTTCACCCAGATCTTCGTTTCCGGCTTGTCGTCGCCGAGCAGCGAGGCGATCGTGATCGTCGTCGTGCGGGCGGCGGCGGTGCGGACGAAGGCGGGCGCTGCAAGCGCCGTTCCAGCGAGAGCTGCGGTCTTCAGGAAATTGCGTCGGTTGAGATTGTCCATCGGTTTGTCCTGTTTACGAGAAGATGATGGCCCAGGCGCAGAGGATTGCGAGCGAGACCAGGAGAGCGAGCAGATAGGGAACCACCGCCCGAAAGAGCTCTGAGGCGGGAATGCGCGTGACGCCGCTGACGACGAAGATCAGCATGCCGAGCGGCGGTGTCAGTCCATGGATCATCAGGTTGACGACGATGATCACGCCGAATTGGATGGGATCGATGCCGGCGGCGACCGCTGCCGGCAGCAGGATCGGGCCGAAGAGCAGGATCGCGGCGCCGATGTCGAGAACGAGGCCGACCACCAGCAGGATGACGTTCGACAGCAGGATGACCGCAAGCGCGCTGCCGCCGAGCGCCGTCGTCAGGTGCGAGATCAGTCCGGACACGTCGTCGACCGCCAGCAAAAAGGCAAAGGGGCCGGCCGTGCCGATGAGGAGACCGATTGCCGCCGCTTCGACTGCCGCCTGACGGAAGGCGGCATAGAGCGAGAGAATGCCGAGGCGCGCGCCGATGCCGAGCAGCAGCGTGTAGAAAGCAGCAAGTGCTGCGGCCTCCGTGGTGGTGACGATACCGATGCGGATGCCGACGACGACGATGATGCCGAGCCCGAAAGCCGGGATCGCCTGGACCGCCGATTGCCAACGCTGTTTCGCATTTGCGAGCGGCAAAGGCACCTGCTCACGCACGGTCAGATGGATAGCGACCGCCAGGCATATGGCCATCAAGCCGCCGGCGAAGAAGCCGCCGACAAGCAGCGAGCCGACGGAAAGATTGGTCGCGGTCGCAAGGATCAGGAAGGCGATCGACGGCGGGATGACATTGTCGAGAACCGATGTGGAGGCGATGATCGCCGCCGCCTGCGCCGGAGGGTAGCCGTGTTTGACCAGCTCGGGCTGGAAGGTCGATGCGCCGAAGGCGGCATTTGCGACCGACGAGCCGGAGGCGCCGGAAAAGAGGACGCTGGTCAACAGCGTTGTCTGCGCCAGCCCGGCCCGGCGATGGCCGACCATGGCGGCGGCGAAGCGCACAAGCTGGTTGGCGACACCGGAGGCCGTCAGCAGACCGCCGGCGAGCAGGAAGAAAGGAATGGCGAGCAGCAGGAATTTCGAGATGCCGGTGACGGTGGCGGAGACGATCGCCGGCTCCGGCAGGCTGCTGCCGAAGGCGACGACGACATAGGCTGCGGCGAGAAAAGCGTGCGGCAGCGGCGCAGCAAGCAGGAGGCCGACCGCGGCGATCAGTCCGAGGAAGATGCTCGGCGGCCAGTCGAGATCGAGCGAGACATGTGGGATGCCAGCATAGAGCGCGACACCGACGGCAAGCGAGATCACAACCGGCAGGATCTTGCCTTCCGCGATGCGCTGCAGAAGCAGCACGACGAGGATCAGCGCGCCACTGGTGCCGAGGAAGCCGAAGCGGATCCATTCCGGCACGCCGAGCGTCGGCGAGACGCCGCCAAGCATCGTCATGATCTCGCTGCCGCCGAAGCTCAGGACCAGCGCCGAAAGCACGGTGAACACATCGGCGCCGATCGGCGTGACCCTCTGCAGGCTCTCCGGCAGCATCTTGACGAAGACGTCGAGGCGCATGGCAAGCGCGCTGTTGAGGCTGAGCGGCGCGCCGAGCGCGATCAGGCCCACATGCAGCCAGATGCCGAGATCCTCGGCGCCGATGAAGCCGGCGCTGAAGAAATAACGCAGGCAGACTGTGACCAGCACCATCAAGAGCAGCACGGCGAGAACGAGTGCTGCGGCAATGCCGAGAACCGCTTCGATCGCCCGCAGCAGGCGCGCTGCCACCCCGCTGTCCGGAGCGGCCTGTTCGATCGGATGAAATTCACTGGTGGCCACAAAACTTACCTTCTGGCGAGAGGATCAGGCGCTCTTGACGGTCGTAAGATCGCGATCGAAGAGCGTCGACCAGGTGTAGTTGCGCGCCTTCGACACTTCCCTGCTGACATCGAGCCGCGGCAGCACCTTTTCGCCGAAACGATAGGCTTCCTCAAGCAGCGGCATGCCAGAAAGAATAAAAGTATCGACGCCCGCCTTCTGATAGGCTTCGAGCGTGCGCAGAACCGTATCCGGAGAACCGACGATCGCCGTGCCGGGGCCGGGCCTAACCAGGCCAATGCCGGCCCAGAGGTTCGGTGCGACTTCGAGATCGCGCAGGTTTTCCGGCTTGAGGCCGCCGTGCAGTGCGGTCATGCGCTGCTGGCCGACGGAATCGCTTCTTGAGACGAAGCGCTGGTTGGCGGTGATCGCCGCATCATCCATACGATCATAGAGATCGGCCGCCGCCTCCCAGGCCTTTTCTTCGGTGTCGCGAACGATGACATAGAGGCGGATGCCATATTCCAGTTCACGGCCGTAGTGGGCGGCCCGCGCCTTTACGGCTTCGACCTTCTCGCCGATCTGGGCGGGCGTCTCGCCCCAGGAGAGATAGGTGTCCACATGTTTTGCCGCGACTTCAAGCGCCTTGTCGGAGGAGCCGCCGAACCACAGCGCCGGCGGTGCGATGCTCTCGCCGACCGGCAAGGCCAACTTGGCACCGTCCGTCGAGAAATACTTGCCCTGATGGGTGACGCTCTCGCCGGCAAAGAGCCGGTGCCAGAGCTGAAGATATTCGTCCGCCATGTCATAGCGCTCGTCATGCGGCAGCATCATGCCATATGCGCCGAGCATCTTGGCGTCGCCGGAAACGACATTGATCAGCAGCCGGCCGCGGGCGAATTCCTGAAAGGTCGCAGCCATCTTGGCAAGCAATGTCGGCGCGACGAGGCCGGGATGGATGGCGACGAGAAACCGCAGCCGCTCGGTGTGCGCAAGCAGCGCACTCGCCAGCACCCAGACATCATGGGCGCCGGTCGCAAACAGGGCGCCCGTATAACCCAGATGGTCATAGGCCTGGGCAAGTTGCTTGTAGTAACCGTAGTCGACCTGGCGAGAGCCTTCCGGCTGCCAGGGATAAGCGCCGTCGGGCGCGCACATGTACCAGAAAACGTTCATCTCCCGATTCCTTGTTATTTTGTCATTTCCGGGCGTTTCAGCACGATGGGCTTGTCGAAATGGCCGTGGCGCAGCAGCGTGTCGGCCTCCTCCTGTTGTTCGGCAATGATCTCGTCGTCGATCGGAAACACCGTGAAGTCGCGCGAGCGCACCACCTTTTCCCAGGCGTCGATATCCGTTCCCCCGCGGTCGCCAGATGCAAGACGCTTGGCGGCGGTGCGTGGGTCGGCAGCGATCTCGACGCCGATCCGGCTGAGTTCGGAGACGATCGCCCGGATCTCCGCCGCCGACAGGCCGTTCCGCTCCAATGTCCAGAACAGCGAACGGTTGGGAATGGAAGCGCCGCGGCGGACGATCGGCCTGACTTCATCGCGCTCCAGCGTCTTTTCGAGACGCGGCGACATGGCGACCCAGGCATCGACGCGACCTTCGAGCAGATCGGCGAGTGCATCGCGCGCGCCGCTTTCGACCCGCTCGACATCAGGCAGGCTTAATCCCTCGCCTTCGAGGCTGCGGGCCAGGAGATAGGTGTGAAACGAACCGTCGATCAGCGAGATCCGGCGGCCCTTCAACTCAGCGACGGAGCCGATCGAACTGTCGCGCCTGACGAAGATGGCGCCGTTCGCCGGGCGCGGCGCGGAGGCAGCAATATATTCGACGCCGAGGCCGCGCATGTCAGCCTCGATCGGCGGCGTCGAGCCGGTGCCGCCGAGATCGATCTCACCGCTTTCCAGCAGGGCCGCGGTATCGCGACCTTCGGCATAGGATACGAAAATCGGCTGCAGATCTGCGAAGGCGCCAGGCCAGAGCCGCGCGAGGCGAAGATGCAGGTTGTTGGGATGAACGCCAATTCTCATGTTGCTTCGACCGTCGTCATGGTTGCCGCAATCAATTTACTTTTTTATAAATTGATTGCGAGGAAGCGATTGTCATCAGCAGGAGAAAATCGGCTTTGAAATCCCATAAAATCGATAGGCAATGAAATCTTTTACCAGATTGAGCGAAGTGAGCGAGCCGGAGTTGAAAAATCGGCGCAGTCACTTTACTTTTTTATAGAACCTTCAAGGACGATGCTGTTGACGAAGCCCGTTTCCTCAAGAGTCTGCCGCGATGTCGGCGCAGCAAGCGAATTGCTGAAGCTGATCGCCAACGCCAACCGCCTGGCGATCGTCTGCTACCTCATGGAGACGGAAGCCTCGGTCTCTGGGATGGAGGACGAACTCGGTATCCGCCAGCCGACGCTTTCCCAGCAGTTGAGCGAGCTTCGCGAGGCCGGTGTGATCGAAGGACGCCGCGACGGCAAAGCGATCGTCTATCGCGTCATCGATCCTCGTATCGAAACGATCGTGCAAACTCTGCGGGACATGTTCTCCGGCCTCGACGATGTCACCGGGCGCTTCGGAATGACGAAGCTGCCGGTCGACGAAATGATGTTCGATTGAACCCCCGATGATCGACCTTTACACCTGGATCACGCCGAACGGGCTCAAAGTATCCATCGCGCTCGAAGAGTTTGGCCTCTCCTACCGCCCCCACACGATCGATATTACCAAGGGCGATCAATTCCAGCAGGACTATCTCGCCATCAATCCGGGCGGCAAGATTCCTGTTATCGTCGATCACGAGACCGGGATCACGCTTGCCGAATCCGGCGCCATCCTGCTCTATCTTGCCGAAAAGACCGGCCGCTTCCTGCCCCGGCAGGGCGCTGCCCGGCATCACACGATCGAATGGCTGATGTGGCAGATGGGCGGCTTCGGGCCGACGCTCGGCAACGCCCATTATTTCCTGACTTACAATGCAGGCGAGGCACCGTTCGCAGAGGATCTCTTTCGCAGGGACACTCGCCGCCTCTATGAGACGTTGAACGCGCGGCTCGAAGGCCGCGACTATCTCGTCGACGATTATTCCATCGCCGATATGGCGGTCTGGCCCTGGGTTTCTCGCTTTAAACGCCACGAGATCGACCTGAATGCGTTTGCGAACGTCAAACGATGGTATCTCAGGCTTGCGGCGCGGCCACAGGTCAAGCGCGGCTATGAGGTTCCCCATTTCACATCCGAAATACCGCAGCCCTGAAGACCTTGCCGCGACGCTGTATATTGATCCCGCTCGAATTTTCGGCAATTTGATTATTTTTTATGCATATCTATTCTTGCACATTTTTCAGGCGGAGCCTTGCTAAATTTGTTGCACTGCGCCATGAATAGAGCAATGACGCATCTCGATCTGACAATTCTGGTGATCGACGAAAATGCCATTCGCGCCTCCATCATCGAAGAAGGCCTGCGCGAGGCAGGGCATACGCGCGTCACCGTCGTGCATGAGGTCAATGGCATCGCGCGAATCATCGAAACGCTGGTGCCCGATGTGATCATCATCGATATCGAAAATCCCAACCGCGACATGATGGAGCACCTGTTCCAGCTGACGCGTACGGTCAGCCGCCCGATCGCCATGTTCGTCGATCGGTCCGACACGGCCTCGATCGAGGCAGCTGTCGATGCCGGGGTCTCGGCCTATATCGTCGACGGATTGAAGAAGGAACGCGTCAAACCGATCCTCGATATGGCCGTCAGCCGCTTCAATGCCTTCAGCCGGCTGCGGCGGGAGCTTGCCGATGCCCGCTCCGCGCTGGAGGAGCGCAAGCTCATCGAGCGCGCCAAGGGCATATTGATGAAGATGCGCGGCCTCTCCGAGGAAGAGGCTTTCGCCCTGCTGCGCCAGACAGCGATGAACGAAAAGAAGAAGATGTCGGAAATCGCCCAGAGCGTCGTCACTGCCGCGGGGCTGTTGATGTAATGGCCGAGCTGATGAATTTCCGGAGGAAACCGGAGTGGATATGATGACAACGACCTCCAACGCCGGCGGCGAGCTGCCCTCACCCGTACGGGTGAACACCGAAGGACCGAAAGTGCTGCGGGCCGGTTTCATTCCGCTCGTCGATGCATCGGTACTGATTGCGGCGGCGGAATTCGGCTTCGCGCGGAAGGAAGGCCTGACGCTCGATCTCGTCAAGGACGTCTCCTGGGCGAATGTGCGCGACCGCCTGGCATTCCGCCAGTTCGACATTGCCCACATGCTGTCGCCGATGCCCGTCGCCTCCATGCTCGGTCTCGGCTCCAATCCCTCGCCGACGATCACGCCATTTTCGCTGGGGCGTGGCGGCAACGCGATCACGCTGTCGACACGGCTCTTCGACAGGATGCGGAATGACGCGGGATTGCCGGAAACGGCAAGCGCGCTCGACAATGCCGGCGCCCTGGCAAAAACATTGGCGGCAATGAAGGCCCGCGGCGAGCCGCTGCCGACTTTCGGGGTCACCTACCCCTTCTCCTCGCATAATTACGAATTCCGCTACTGGCTGGCAGCCGGCGGCATCGATCCCGACAAGGATGTCAAGCTCGTCGTCGTGCCTCCGCCCATGACTTCGGATGCGCTGGCAGCCGGTGCGATCGACGGTTTCTGCGTCGGCGCGCCGTGGAACATGGTCGCTTCAGAGCGCGGCGTCGGCCGCATCGTCGCCGCCAAACAGGATATCTGGCCGTCGGCACCGGAAAAGGTGATCGGCATGCGGCCGGACTGGGCGGAAAGCCATCCGGAAACCGTTTCCCGGCTGATCGTGGCGCTCGACGCGGCAGCCGAGTGGTGCGACCGGCCGGAAAATCACGACGCGCTGGCGGCGGCTCTTGCCGACCCGCGCTATATCGCTGCCCCCGTCGAAATCATTCGCCGTGTGCTCGCCGGCGAATTCAGCCTCGACGCAAAGGGTAACCGCCGCATCATCGCCGATTATTTCATGTTCCATTCCGGCTTCGCCAATTATCCCCGGCCGAGCCAGGCGCTTTGGATCTACAGCCAGATGATCCGCTGGGGACAGGCCGAGATCAGCCTTAACATGGCAAGGGCCGCAGCATCCGCCTACCGCCCGGATCTCTATCGCACGGCTCTCGGTGACGACAACGCACCCGAAGATGCCGATATCCGCATCGAGGGCAGTGGTGAGGGCGACCGTTTTATGGACGGCCACGTCTTCGACCCGGCGAGGCTGCCGGACTATGTCGCAGGTTTTGCCGTCAAAAGCGCCCTCCCCTTCGTTTCCGACGACGAGGTCTAACCGATGCCGGCCTGCACAAAACGCCAGCAAGCATCTGCCCGCCTCACGACAAGCGCACAAAATATTGGCATGAGCGGGTGCCGGCCCGAAAAACAAGCAGGCGGCGCGTTTCGGAAAATATCATTTGCATTCAGTGATTTGAACGTAGATCACAAAACTGGCACGCAGCTTGCATGGTCTTTGTGGCACCGGTCAATGACGATCAGCGCGGAGTGAGCGCGCGATAGACGCTCACGGAAGACACAGAGATTGCTCTTCGGATTGAAGAGGTAGGTTTTAGCTTGAGCAATTCGGCCAACGGATTGCCTCCAGGCAAATGGGCCAGAAGGCCCAAGAATTCGGCGTCCAACGGCGGGCGCCACCAGCAAAGCCGCTGATCAGGATATTTCGCGCGCCTCGTGTATGCGCGTCCTGACCAGCGGCTTTTTGTTTTAACCCTCAGCGATGGATCGGCACGACCTTGTCGGGCCTCGGAGAAGTTATGTCTGTCATCGAGAAATCACAGTCTATGTCCGCCGGCGAACCAGCCAAGGCATTGTGGATCTCCACTGTAGCCTTCACCCTCTGTTTTGCCGTCTGGACGATCTTCGCGATCATCGGCATTCGCATCAAGCAGGATCTCGGCCTGAACGAGGCCGAGTTCGGATTGCTGGTCGGTACCCCCGTGCTCACCGGTTCGCTGGTGCGCATCGTCCTCGGCATCTGGACGGGGCGTTACGGCGGCCGTCTCGTTTACACGCTCACCATGCTGGCCGCTGCATTGGCGACCTTTCTGCTCTCTTACGCCCAGACCTATACGCAGATGTTGATCGCCGGCCTCGGCGTCGGCCTTGCCGGCGGCTCCTTTGCAGTCGGTGTCGCCTATGTCTCGCCTTTCTTCCCGGCGGAGAAGCAGGGAACCGCGCTCGGCATCTTCGGTGCCGGCAACGTTGGCGCGGCCGTAACCAAATTCGCAGCCCCCTTCGTGCTGATCGCATGGGGCTGGCAGGCGGTTGCGGAGATCTGGGCCGTCGGCCTGGCGCTGATGGCAATCGTCTTCTGGTTCACCACGACCGATGATCCAGCCTTCCGTCTCCGCCGCGAACGCCGCGTTGCCACCAAGAGTTTCGTCGAGGAATTCGCGCCACTCCAGAACGTTCAGGTCTGGCGCTTCTCGCTTTACTATTTCTTCGCCTTCGGCGGCTTCGTCGCCCTGTCGCTGTGGCTGCCGCGCTATCTGGTCGGCGTCTACGGCTTCAATCTGGAAACCGCCGGCATGATCGCGGCCGCCTACTCCATCCCGGGCAGCATCTTCCGCGCCTTCGGCGGCGTGCTGTCGGACAAGAAGGGCGCGCGCAGCGTGATGTATACGATGTTTGCCGTGTCGGCCGTCGCCACCCTCATCCTTTCGCTGCCGGCCGCCGACGCCTCCGGGACGGGTCCGGCGTTCGGTATCACCCCTGTCATCTTCATCGTCGTCATCTTCGTGCTCGGCTTCTTCATGAGCCTCGGCAAGGCTGCCGTCTACAAGCACATTCCGGCCTACTACCCCGAAAACGTCGGCGCAGTCGGCGGCGTCGTCGGGATGATGGGCGGCCTTGGCGGCTTCATCCTTCCGATTGCCTTTGGCCTTCTCAAGGACATGACCGGCCTTTGGTCCAGCTGTTTCCTGCTGCTCTTTGCGATCGTCGTGATCTCTCTCATCTGGATGCACCTGTCCGTAAAGCAACTGTCGCGCCAAGGGCACTCGGCGCCCGTGGCTGCAACCTGATCTAAGGACCTGGAAATATGACCGAAAAACTTGTCATCATCGGCAATGGCATGGCGCCCGGGCGCATGCTGGAGCACCTCTTCGAGCAGGCGCCCGGACGCTATGAAGTTACGATCTTCAATGCCGAGCCGCGCGTCAATTACGACCGCATCATGCTATCGCCGGTTCTCTCCGGAGAAAAGGACTACGAGCAGATCATCATTCACGGCGATGGCTGGTATATCAAGCACGGCATCATGCTCTACAAGGGCCACAAGATCGTCAACATCGATCGCGCCGCCAAGACCGTCACCTCCGACCACGGCGTCACCGAAAGCTACGATAAGCTGGTGATCGCAACGGGGTCCGTGCCCTTCATCATCCCTGTTCCCGGCAAGGATCTGCCCGGCGTCATCACCTATCGCGATCTCGACGACGTGCAGGCGATGCTGCTTGCCGCCCAGTCGCGCGAAAAGGCTGTCGTCATCGGCGGCGGCCTGCTTGGCCTGGAAGCGGCGGCCGGCCTTGCCCAGCGCGGCATGGACGTCACCGTGCTGCACGTCATGCCGACGCTGATGGAGCGCCAGCTCGATCCCGCCGCCGGTTACCTGCTGCAGAAGGCGGTCGAGGAACGCGGTATCAAGGTCATCTGCAAGGCCAATACCAAGGCGATCGTCGGCAATGGCAAGGTCGAGGGCATCGAGCTTGACGACGGCCGTATCATCCCGGCAACGCTGGTTGTGATGGCCGTCGGCATTCGTCCGAGTGTGGGCTTGGCGAAGGACGCCGGCATTGCGGTCAATCGCGGCATCGTCGTCGATGCCGGCATGCAGACCTCGGACGGCGATATTCTCGCGCTCGGCGAATGCGCCGAGGTGGGCGGCATGGTCTATGGCCTCGTTGCGCCGCTCTATGAAATGGCCCGTATCGCCGCCTCGCATCTTTCCGGCGATCGCTCGCCCGCCTTCGTTCATGCGGATACGCCGACCAAGCTCAAGGTCACCGGCATCGAGCTTTATTCACTCGGCGATTTCGCCGACGGCGACGACCGCGAGGAGATCGTGCTGCGCGATGCCAGCGCCGGCGTCTACAAGCGTCTGGTGCTCAAGGACAATAAGATTATCGGCACCGTCCTTTACGGCGAAACCGCCGATGGTGCCTGGTTCAATGACCTGAAGAAGAAGGCAACCGATATTTCGGAGATGCGCGAGACGCTGATCTTCGGACAGGCCTATCAGGGAGGGTCGCCGCTGGACCCTATGGCGGCCGTTGCAGCCTTGCCGGATGACGCGGAGATTTGTGGCTGCAACGGCGTATGCAAGGGCAAGATCACTTCGACGATTTCAGGCAAGGGGCTGACGTCGCTCGACGACGTACGCGCCCACACGAAGGCATCCGCCTCGTGCGGTTCCTGCACCGGCCTCGTCGAACAACTCATGGCGCTGACGCTCGGCGACAGCTACAATCCGACTGCCGTCCAGCCGATGTGTACCTGCACCGAACTCGGCCATGACGACGTTCGCCGGCTGATCAAGGCGAAGGGGTTGAAGAGCATCCCTGCCGTCATGCAGGAGCTCGAATGGAAGACCTCCTGCGGCTGCGCCAAATGTCGGCCGGCGCTCAACTATTACCTCGTCTGCGACTGGCCGGATGAATATGCCGACGACTACCAGTCGCGTTTCATCAATGAACGCGTGCATGCCAACATCCAGAAGGACGGCACCTATTCCGTCGTTCCGCGCATGTGGGGCGGCGTCACCAATTCGAACGAGCTGCGCGCCATCGCCGATGTCGTCGACAAGTTCGAGATCCCGATGGTGAAGGTGACGGGCGGCCAGCGCATCGACCTTCTCGGCATCGAGAAGGAAGACCTGCCCGCCGTCTGGGCCGATCTCGGCAAGGCCGGCTTCGTCTCCGGCCAGGCTTATGCCAAGGGTCTGCGCACCGTGAAGACCTGTGTCGGCTCGGACTGGTGTCGCTTCGGCACACAGGATTCCACCGGCCTCGGTATCCGGATCGAAAGGTTCATGTGGGGCTCCTGGACGCCGGCCAAGTTGAAGATGGCCGTCTCCGGCTGCCCGCGCAACTGCGCGGAAGCAACCTGCAAGGATATCGGCGTGATCTGCGTGGATTCCGGTTTCGAGATCCATTTCGCCGGTGCGGCCGGTCTCGACATCAAGGGCACGGAGGTCCTTGGGCTTGTCCGAACCGAGGACGAGGCACTGGAGCATATCGTGGCCCTGACGCAGATGTACCGCGAACAGGCCCGCTACCTCGAGCGCATCTACAAATGGGCTAAGCGCGTCGGCCTGGATGAAATCCGCCGCCAGATCATGGGTGATGCCGAAAAGCGCAAAGCGTATTACGAGCGCTTCGTCTTCTCCCAGAAATTTGCTCAGGTCGATCCCTGGTCGGAGCGTGTTTCCGGCAAGGACAAGCATGAGTTCAAGCCGATGGCGACGATCGGCTATCCGCAGGCTGCAGAGTAAGGAGATGGACATGAACTGGATCGCAATCGGTGACATCTCCGACATCCCGTTGCGCGGCGCGCGCTGCGTGAAGACGCCACAAGGCAAGATCGCTGTCTTCCGCACGGCCGAAAACGAGGTCTTCGCCATCGAAGATCACTGCCCGCATAAGGGCGGCCCGCTCTCCCAAGGCATCGTCCACGCCAAGTCAGTCACCTGCCCGCTGCACAACTGGGTGATCTCGCTGGAAACAGGCAAGGCGCTCGGCGCGGACGAAGGCGAGGTCCGGACGATACAGGTGCTGAACGAAGACGGCAGGCTGTTCATCGCTCTGGAAAGCCTGATGATGGCGGCGGAATAGATGGCGGCTGAGGTCAAGACCACCTGTCCCTACTGCGGTGTAGGCTGCGGCGTTATCGCCACGGTCGACGAGGCAGGCGCAGTCAGCGTCAAAGGAGATCCCGAGCATCCGTCGAATTTCGGCCGGCTCTGCTCGAAGGGTTCAGCGCTTGCCGAAACCATCGATCTCGATGGCCGGCTTCTCTATCCCGAGATCGAAGGCAAACAGAGCGGCTGGGACGAGGCTCTTGACTTGGTCGCCCGCCGTTTTTCTGCAACGATCGCGGAACACGGGCCTGACGCCGTTGCCTTCTACGTCTCGGGCCAGTTGCTGACCGAGGATTACTATGTCGCCAACAAGCTGATGAAGGGCTTCATCGGCTCCGGTAATATCGACACCAATTCAAGGCTCTGCATGTCCTCTTCCGTGGCGGGGCATCGCCGCGCCTTCGGCGCCGATACGGTTCCCGGGACCTATGAGGACATCGAACTTGCGGATCTGGTGATCCTGACCGGCTCCAACCTCGCCTGGTGTCATCCCGTCATCTACCAGCGGCTTGCCGCCGCAAAGACGGCGCGGCCAAACATGCGGATCGTCGTCATCGATCCGCGCCGGACGATGACCTGCGACATCGCCGACCTGCATCTCGCCATCCGTCCTGATGGCGACGTTGCGCTGTTCATGGGACTGCTTGCCCATCTCGCGACCAGTTCGGCAATCGACCAGAATTATATCGGCGCTCATACCGAAGGTTTCGGCGACGCTTTTGCGGCTGCAGCCGCGCTCGATATCAACGATCTCCTGGAACGGACCGGCCTGCCGGCCATGCAGATCAGGGAGTTCTTCCGCCTGTTCGAGACGACGCCGAAGGTCGTGACCTGCTACAGCCAGGGCGTCAACCAATCCTCCTCCGGCACCGACAAGGTCAATGCCATCCTCAACTGCCACCTCGCGACCGGCCGCATCGGCCGTCCCGGCATGGGACCGTTTTCGCTGACCGGACAGCCGAACGCCATGGGCGGGCGTGAGGTCGGCGGCCTCGCCAATATGCTTGCCGCCCATATGGCGATCGAGAATGCCGAAGACCGAGACCGCGTGCAGCGCTTCTGGGACTCGCCCGTCATCGCCGCAAAGCCCGGCCTGAAGGCGGTCGACATGTTCCAAGCCGTGGCCGACGGGCGCATCAAGGCGCTGTGGATCATGGCGACCAATCCCGTCGTCTCGATGCCGGATGCCGACAGTGTCGAAAACGCGATCGCCGCCTGTCCCTTCGTCGTCGTCTCGGACATCCTCAAAGAGACGGATACGACCCGGCACGCAGATGTGCTTTTGCCCTCGCTCGGCTGGGGCGAGAAGGATGGCACCGTCACCAATTCCGAACGGCGCATTTCAAGGCAGCGACCGTTTCTCGCCGTCCCCGGCGATGCAAGGGCCGACTGGTGGCAGCTTGCGGAGGTCGGACGCCGCATGGGATTTGCCGCCGCCTTCGATTTTGATGCGCCGGCGGCAATCTTCGCCGAGCACGCGGCGCTTTCCGCCTTCGAAAATAACGGCAGCCGCGATTTCGACATCGGCGCGCGCGCCGGCATGAGCGGCGGGGCCTATAACGAACTGTCGCCCTTCCAGTGGCCGCAGGCGGCAGGGACAGAACCGAGCAAAACCCGCTTCTTCGCCGAGGGCGGTTTCTTCCATCCCGATCGCAAGGCGCGCTTCGTCGCGGTCAAACCGCCCGCAACCGATCGCACCAATGCCGAGTACCCCTTCACGCTGAATACCGGGCGCATCCGCGACCAGTGGCACACGATGACGCGAACAGGAAAGAGCGCGCGGCTTTCCGCGCATATCGCCGAACCCTTTGCCGAGATCCATCCGCGCGACGCGATCGAGACCGGTATATCAAGCGCCGGCCTCGTCGAGATCGACAGCCCGCACGGCAAGGCAATCGTGCGGGCGCTGGTGACCGATCGCCAGGCGCGCGGCGGCATCTTTGCGCCGATGCACTGGAACGACCAGTTCGCCGCAAGAGCACGGATCGACGCCGTGGTCGCGCCGGTAACGGACCCCATTTCCGGTCAACCGGCGTCGAAGAACGTCGCCGTCGCCATCCGGCCCTTCCGCGCCGCCCATTACGGCTTCGCCGTCTCCGCCACAAAACCCGCCACGCCCGACGCCGCCTATTGGGCGCTGGCAAAAGCCGCCGGCGGGTGGCGGCTGGAGCTTGCCTTCGGCGACAACGTCGAAGACTGGACGGCCTGGTGCCGGGCGGTTTTCGCCATTCCAGCCGAGATCGAACCGCTTGGTTATGCCGACCGGCAATCCGGCGACCTCAGGCTCGCCTTCTTCGATGGCGAGGTCCTGCTTGCGGCGCTGTTTCTCGCCCGCGAACCCGTCGCTGTCGCGCGCAACTGGGCGATATCGCAGCTCTCAGCCTCGCATGGCGACCTCAGGAAACGCTTTGCGCTCGTTGCGGGTCGTCCCGGCGCAGGCAGGCCGGATCCGGGCGCCACCGTCTGCTCCTGCTTCAGTGTCGGGGTCAACCAGATCGCTGCTGCCGTGCGCGGCGGATGTCACAGCGTCGAGGCGGTCGGCAAGGAAACCAGCGCTGGAACCAATTGCGGCTCCTGCCGTAGCGAAATCGGCAGCATCATCGATCGCTGTCTTGCCGCAGCCGCGGAGTGAACCGCGCAGAAGCAAGCAGGACGCAGCCGGAGCACTGTCAGGCCGCGTTCGGGACGATCAGCATCCTGTGATCGGGGGAGATGCGGACCGAGATCTCGTCATAGGATGAAAGCGTCGGGTGCGGCGTCTCCATCTTTTGGTGATGTGTTGCCGAGATGACCATGACATCGGCGCCCGCCGCCTCGCCGGCGGTAATGCCGGCTGCGACATCCTCGAACACCAGGCAATCCTGCGTACTGACGCCGAGGCGCTCGGCGCCGAGAATATAACATTGCGGGTCGGGTTTTCCCACCTTCACGTCCTCCGCCGTCACCATGAATCTCGGCACCGGCAAGCCTGCCGCCTCGAGCCGCCGGTGAGCAAGGCGCAACGGCGAGGAGGTGACGATCGCCCAGCGATCCGGGGGCAGTGAACTCAGAAAGGTCGCGGCGCCGGGAATGGCCACGACGTCGCTGACATCGGCGATCTCGGCCTCGGTCACCAGCTTCGATTCATGTTCGGGATCGACTCCAGGCAGGTTCAGCCGGGTGATCGTGTCAATGCCGCGCGATCCATGCATCTTCGGTAAAAAGGTGGCGACATCGAGCCCCTGACGCCTCGCCCAGTCGCTCCATACACGCTCGGCCGCACGGATCGAATTGAGGATGGTGCCGTCCATATCGAACAGGAAGGCGGCATAGGGCTTCTCGAAGCCGCGGGGCATCGGCATAGACAAAAGGCTGATCCTTCAGGGAAAGAGCCGAACGGTGGTCGCTATCGCGATGAAACGGCAAATCATAGGGTTTTGCAAGCTTTCGGGAATGGCGGTGACGCCTCCCAACCGCCTTCACCTAAAAAGCCGCAGTGCCAGAGGTGACGATCAAGTGGCAGGAAAGCCGGAGGCCGATCGGGTCGTGGCAGAGGTCATCGGCACCATCGGCGAGTTCCAGTGCGGCCGGAGCGTCGGCGCGCAGGGAGGCCTGCGTAGCCGGATCAACGCGCATCGGAGCGGCGGTCCAGAGTGAGGGACGGCTGACGTCGATTGCGGAAATTTTAGCCTTGTCATTCCTGACGGCGTAGGAGGCGACCGCCATGCCACTCATCGTCAAGGTGAGTGCAAGTGCGATCTGGAGACCGAGATCTGCGGCTTCGCGAAAGGAGATGAACATAGCGGCCTCATGCCACGGTTTTTTAGTATCTCCGCATGCAAGTAGGACATGCGCTGGCGCCGATCCAGCGACATCGCCCGTTAAGGTTTACGCCTAACCATGCCGGGCACGCCGCAGAGCTTGAATGCAGGTTTTCTGCAAATTTCGGAACAATGATTCCATCAGGCAGTTACCCCAGGGTCATCCAAGATGAAAATCAAAGGAGGATATCCTATGACTAAATCCCTCATCGCCGCTTCGCTGTTTGCCATCGGCATGGCGTCGTCGGCCTTTGCCCAATCTAACCCGAGTCCGATCGGGCCAACGAACGGCGGTTCGACCGATCCGAGTTCCGGCACCTATTCGTCCGATTACACCAATAGTGACAACGGCATTCGTCCGGTACCGGTCTCGCCGGTCGATCCGACGACGACACAGAGCATCGGCCGACCGCAGACGATGGAGTGCCCCGGCATGCCGCAACAGATGTCCGGCGTCGATACGCGCGGCGGACAGAGCGGCGCATCGATCAGCGAAGCCTGCCGCGAATACGACAACTAATCAGGCGGTTCTCCGCTCCCGGAAAAGGCCGGTTCACGCCGGCCTTATCCATGTCATGGCAGCGATGAACGCTTTTCGTTCGCAATGAAATTTTTGATCGGGCGTTCCGTACATCCCTAGCAGGTTGAAGAACACAGTCAGGGAACGCTTCATTGGCAAGGGACGCGGCAAACCGGTTATCCTTTGGTTTCGCAAGGATTTGCGCCCCTTGACGACAACGAGGCTCTCAACGCAGCCCATCTCTCCGGGCGGCAGATCATCCCGTGAATTGCGGCTGAAGGCTCACGCCACGTCAGGCGTCCGGCGCCTCCGCCTGAAGTCGGCGTCCGGCCGCTTGCAGACGTGGCGGAATGACATATCAGCACGCGCGTTTTTCACACGCGCGAAGCGCGTTGCAGCACTTTCAGCTGCTGCAAAATCTTATCCTCAAATCGGTTCCGATTTCAGGAATTATGCGGTAGCCTTTCATGCAATGGCCGGAGGCCGCCCGAGCACATCGTAGCGGATGTATCGTCGTCCCGAACCGGCAAAAAATGCCGGAGGAGGAAAGATGAGCAAGGCGCAGGACTGGAATCTGATGGCTCGTGACGCGGTGACGCTGACGGGGGAAAACATATCCCGTCTGGTGAAGGGTCTGCCCTTCAAGGCGAAGTTGGCGCTGCGCGGGCTACTGCGCATGCAGCATGGTTCGCTTGCCGTCACCCTTCCCGACGGCCGCAGGCTGCTGATCGAGGGAAAGCAGCCCGGGCCGAAGGCGGCGCTCAGCCTCAACAATTGGAACCTTGCCTATCGGGCGCTGACGAGCGGCACGATCGGGGTCGCCGAAACCTATATGGACGGCGATTGGGACAGTCCCGACATCACCGCCTTCCTTGAACTCTTCCTCGTCAACGGCGAGGCAGCACACAGCTATGCGCACGGCAAGGGCGGCGTCGGCCGCCTCTTCGAGCGCGTCCGCCATTGGATGAACGCCAATACCAAAACGGGCTCGAAGCGCAACATTTCCGCCCATTACGATCTCGGCAACGATTTCTACAGGGAATGGCTCGATCCGAGCATGACCTATTCCTCAGCACTCTATTCGACCGGCGCCAATGATCTGCAATCGGCCCAGAACGCCAAATACCGGGCGCTTGCCGAGGCGACGGGCATCGGGCCTGGCGATCATGTGCTGGAGATCGGCTGCGGCTGGGGCGGTTTTGCCGAATTTGCCGCAAGTGAGCTGAACTGCAAGGTGACGGGGCTGACGATCAGCCGCGAGCAGCTCGCCTTTGCCGAGGCGCGCATTCACAAGGCCGGCCTCGATGACCGCGTGGAATTCCGCTTCCAGGACTACCGCGATGAAGCAGGGCTCTACGACCGGATCGTCTCGATCGAGATGTTCGAAGCGGTCGGCGAAAAATACTGGCCGTCCTATTTCTCCAAGCTCCGGCAATGTCTGAAGCCGGGCGGCAAGGCTGGGCTGCAGATCATCACCATCCGGCCGGAATCCTTCGACCAGTATCGCAGCAACCCCGACTTCATCCAGAAATACGTCTTTCCCGGCGGCATGCTGCCGACGCGCAACCATCTGGCCGAACTTGCCGGCAAGGTCGATCTGTCGCTGGTCAAGGATTTCGGCTTCGGGCTCGACTACGCCCGCACGCTCGCCGAATGGCGCGAGCGTTTCTGGTCGGTCTGGGAACGCATCCGCCCGATGGGCTTCGACGAGCGCTTCAAGCGGCTCTGGGAATTCTATCTGTTCTATTGCGAGGCCGGCTTCCGTGCCCGCAATATCGATGTGCGCCAGGTCGTGTTCTCGCGCCGTTGATCATTCCGCCGCATGCGGTGTCACCGGGTGGCGACCAGCCGACGGCGGCCGCTCCCGCCAGCCGGTCACGCGGTTCACCAGCGTGAAATAGGCGCCATAGGGGAGCAGGCGCGCGAGCTTCAGCATAGCGGTGAAGCGCTTCGGGAAGGTGATCTCGAAGGCCTGCGATTTCAACCCGGCGGCAATCTCCCGGGCGGCCTCCTCGACCGATACCAGCGATGGCATCGGAAAGGCATTCTTCCTCGTTGCCGGCGTATCGACGAAGCCCGGGCTGACGAGCTGGATGCGGATGCCCATCTTGTCGAGATCGAATTTCAGGCTTTCGGCCATATTGATCAGCGCCGCCTTGGTGGCGCCATAGGCAGCTCCCGTCGGCAGGCCGCCATAGCCGGTGACGGAGGAAACGATGGCGATCTGTCCCTGCCCCTTCGCCTTCATATGGCGGATCGCCGGCAGCAGACAGTTGACGACGCCGGAAAGATTGACGGCAAAGCTCTTCTCGAAATCGGTGCGGTTCAGATCCTCGGCATGGACGGGCAGGTTGACGCCGGCATTGAGGATCGCCATGGCGAGCGTGCCGTGCTCATATTCGATGGAGGCCATGACATGTTCCATGTCCTCGGCATTGGTGACGTCGCCGTCGAGCACAATGATACTGCCCGAGAGGCCATTGGCTTCGGCTTGCAGTTCGACCAGCTTTTCATGGCTTCTGGCCGTGACGGCGACCTTGTATCCTTCGCCGGCGAGCCTCAGTGCAAGCGCCCGGCCGATGCCTGAACTCGCGCCCGAAATCCAGACGATTCCATGTTCGGGATGGGCAATGAAATCACGCATGACATGTTCCTCCGGGCTGCCTGATCAATGCGAAAACAGGTCCGGAAGTTCCTCAACCCCTCCGGATTTACGGCTCTATCACACTATTGTGGCTGCTTTCAGCCGATCAGGTCGCCGATCATCTGGCGGAAGGATCCGGTGAGCTTGACCGGTCCGTCCGAGACGGCAAAGGCGATGCACGGCCTGTCCTTTTCGGCGACCGGCCGGTGGTCGACCGTCTCGTCGGCAATGGAGATATCACCGGGACCGAAACGACCGCGTTCATCGTTGAAGGCACCGTCGAGAATGAGAATCAGCTCCATGCCTTTGTGGGTGTGCGCCGGCAAGGCGCGGCCCGGCCGGATCCACATCAGGCTGACGTCGCAGCCGTCCATGTCGAGCGAATATTCCTTAAAACCGGGCAACCGACGGCGCCAGGGCACATCTTCGGCCTCGAAGCCCAAGAGGGCGCGCAACGCTTGCGGAAACAGCGCGTTTTCCGGCCGCGCGGCCGTCCGTGGCGCCGGGACGGGAGACGCAGAGGAAAAGATTGCCGCAAGCCGCGCGTCGCGATCGGCAATAGCCGCTTCAGGCGCGTTTTCCAGGGCCTCCGCGGCCAGCAGCTCGAGGCTGTTCACCAGGCTGCGATTTTCCGGTTTCATTTCGAGATGAGACTGCACCAGCACACGCGCCGGCTCGGGCAAGGAGCCGGCGACATAATGCGCCATCAATGCATCGATCGTGTCGATCTGCTCGTGAACCATGTCGGTTTCGGTCACGCCCTGTTGCCGCGCTCCGTTTTCGCTTTGTCGTCATCCGTACGGGGAAAGTCAATCTTCGGATCACCCCTTACACGGCGGGATTGCGGGCCATGCGTCATTTCGGAGGAGGAAAGCCAAATTTTATCGCGGCCGACAGAGGTGTGGAATAGCTTTTCTTGCCAACTCAGCCTTGTGAAGGGAAAAGACCGTTCCTAAAGTAAGAATTCGAATAGAGGCAGATTCCATGACCTTCCACCCCTCCGTCCTCGACGCCATCGGCAACACGCCCCTGATCAAACTCAAGGGTGCCTCAGAGGCGACCGGCTGCACCATTCTCGGCAAGGCGGAGTTCCTGAACCCCGGCCAGTCGGTCAAGGATCGCGCCGCGCTCTACATCATCCGCGACGCAGAGCGGAAGGGGTTGCTTCGTCCGGGCGGCGTCATCGTCGAGGGTACGGCCGGCAATACCGGCATCGGGCTGACGCTGGTCGCCAAGGCGCTCGGTTATCGCACCGTCATCGTCATCCCGGAAACGCAGAGCCAGGAAAAGAAGGACGCGCTGAAGCTGCTCGGCGCCGAACTCATCGAAGTGCCCGCCGTTCCCTACAAGAACCCGAACAACTACGTGAAGGTATCCGGGCGGTTGGCGGAGCAGCTGGCGAAGACCGAGCCGAACGGGGCGATCTGGGCAAACCAGTTCGACAACGTCGCCAACCGCCAGGCGCATGTCGAAACGACGGCAAAAGAAATCTGGAAAGACACCGACGGCAAGGTCGACGGCTTTATCTGCTCGGTCGGTTCCGGCGGCACGCTGGCAGGTGTCGCCGCCGGCCTCAAGGCTTTCAAGGCAGACGTCAAGATCGGCATCGCCGATCCCGATGGCGCCGCACTCTATGAATTCTACCAGAACGGCGCGCTGAAATCCGAGGGATCCTCGATCACCGAGGGCATCGGCCAAGGCCGCATCACCGCCAATCTCGAGGGTTTCGCACCTGACTATGCCTATCGGATCCCGGATGCCGAAGCGCTTCCTTATCTCTTCGACCTCGTCGAGAACGAGGGCCTCTGCCTCGGCGGATCGACAGCGATCAACATTGCCGGCGCGGTCAATCTTGCCCGGGATCTCGGGCCTGGTCACACGGTGGTGACGATCCTCTGCGATTACGGCAACCGCTATCAGTCAAAACTCTTCAACCCGGATTTCCTGACCTCGAAGGGGCTGCCCGTTCCGGGCTGGATGGCCAAGTCGCCCGATATCCACGTTCCCTACGAGCCCGTGTGAGACCCCATGCCCGTCAATGCCCTCTATCGTGACGACTTCTATCTCTCGACGTGCGAGGCGGTCGTCACTGCCGTTCATGAAGACGGGGGCATCGAACTGGACCAGACCTGCTTCTATGCGACATCAGGCGGCCAGCCCGGCGACACCGGCGAGCTCGAGCGCGCCGACGGCAGCAAGATCGCGCTCGGCCAGACGAAGCATGGTCCCAGCAAAGATGTCATCATCCACGTGCCGCTCGAAGGTGCGCCGCGGCCCGTGGTCGGCGAGATGCTGGTGCTGCATGTCGACTGGCCGCGCCGCTACAGGCTGATGCGCATGCACACGGCCTGCCACCTGCTTTCCGTCGTCTGCTCCTATCCGATCACCGGCGCTGCCGTCGGAGAGGAGGAAAGCCGCGTCGACTTCGACATGGCCGAAACGATCGACAAGGACGAGGTGACGGCCGAGCTGATGGAACTGGTCGAGCAGAACCATCCGGTCACTCTGCAATGGATCACCGACGAGGAGCTTGTGGCCAATCCCGACATCGTCAAATCGAAGAACGTACGCCCGCCGATCGGGCTCGGGCGCGTCAGCCTCGTCTGCATCGGCGAGAACTCCTCGATTGACAGCCAACCCTGCGGTGGCACACATGTTTCCGAGACTCAGGAAGTCGGCCGGATCCATATCGCCAAGATCGAGAAGAAGGGCAAAGAGAACCGGCGCTTCCGCATTCGCTTCGGCACGCCCGGCGACGAAGCCTGACCATCAAGGGAGACCATCATGAGTGAGACCAAGAGCCGTTTCGTCGTTTCGGCCGACTGGCTGCAGTCCGAGCTCGGGAAAGCTGATCTGCGGGTGCTGGACGCTTCCTTCTATCTGCCGGCGCAGAAGCGCGATGCCGATGCCGAATATGCGGCCGGCCATATTCCCGGCGCCATCCGCTTCGACCAGGACAAGATCGCCGACCATTCGACGTCGCTGCCGCACACGATCCCCTCGCCCGATTATTTCGCCGCCGAAGTCGGCCGGCTCGGCATCAGCGAGAATGATCGGATCGTCGTCTATGACGGTATCGGCCTGTTCGCCTCGCCGCGCGTCTGGTGGCTGTTCCGGGTGATGGGCGCGAAAAACGTCTTCGTTCTCGACGGCGGCCTCGACGGCTGGAAGGCCGAGGGCCGTCCACTTGAAACCGAAACACCCAATCCTGTGCCGGCGACCTTTACGCCTGACTTCGACGAAAGCCGCGTGGTGACGTTCGATACGATGCGCGATATCGTCTCCAGTGGCGCGATGCAGATCGCCGATGCCCGCAGCGCCGGCCGCTTCGCCGCCGTCGAACCTGAACCGCGTGCCGGCATGCGTTCCGGCCATATGCCCGGCGCCCGCAGCCTGCCCTCCGGCGTCTTCGCCAGCCAGGGCCGTTTCAAATCGCTGCCCGAACTCAGGCAGACGATCGAGGATGCCGGCATCGATCTTTCAAAGCCTGTCGTCACCTCCTGCGGCTCGGGAATCACCGCCGCGATCATCACGCTGGCGTTGGAATCGCTCGGCCATCACGACAACAAGCTTTATGACGGCTCGTGGAGCGAATGGGGCAGCCGTGACGATACGCCCATCGTCGCCGGTCCGCCGACGCCGGTCAAAGTCTGATCGCCATGGGAAAGGCACCCGCTTCGCTGAAAGCTCACATCACCCGGCTCGAAATGACGGCGCCGCCGAAGGCGAGCATGCCGGTGCCCGTCAATATCCAGACGGCGATCATGCGGGCTCCCGAGATCCCATTACCCTTCTACCGCTATCTCTACCGGCAGGTGGGCGCGCGCTGGCAATGGGTGGACCGGTTGCGTATGAGCGACGAGCAGCTTGCCGAGACGCTGAACGACAAGCGTAACAATATCAGCGTTCTCTACGTGAACGGCGCGCCCGCCGGCTTCTACGAATATTTCTGCGAAGACGAGGATATGATCGAGCTCAGCCATTTCGGCCTGATCGAACATGCGCTCGGTCTCGGCATCGGCAAATGGTTCCTGCTGCAGGCGCTCTATGCCATCTGGTCGCTCAATCCCAAGCGGGTTACCACCACCACCAACAACCTCGACCATCCGCGTGCGCTGCAGCTCTACCAGATGTACGGCTTCTCCCCCGTTTCGACAGGCACCGGCATCGTCCGGCCGCTCAGTGACAAGGAACTTCTGGAGCTTGCGCGGAAAAGCTGACGCTCTTCCCGACGTAGCTAACGCTGCGTTAGGCTATTCGGGCGGCGCGGATCATTGCGGCGCTCGAAATCGAGTGTGCGGCCCGATTGTTCCTTCAGCTCTGCCACCTCCCGCCGCAGAGCCCTGAGCTCTTCCAGTATTTCCGCATTCTGTTGCGCCAGCAGCGCGAGATCGACATCGGGCATGGGCTTTTTCCTTTTCGTCATGCAGTTTTGCGGAATCCGATAGCAAATGCCAGCCATGTCGGCTTGGCCCAAAGCCGACATTCACGCTGAGCGGAAATCACCGATAAGGCACGGGGGACTGTCGCCGTGCCGGCGGCCGGTGATGAGCCATGCGCGCGAATCGAATTGAATACCGTGGGGTGTCTGGTGCTCCTCCAGCATGTCGAGCAGCCGCGCCCGTATTTCGGCTGTCGTGGCGGGACGATCGAGGGCGTTCTTCACATTTTCAAATGTCTGAATCGTCGCCAATGCAGTCTCGGGATCCGGACCGTAGAATACAGGCTCGTTGATTTCACGAAACTCAATGGCGGTGAATCCTGCCGTTTCGAGCAGTCCAGACGTTACCGAGGGTTCGCTCAGCGAAAAGGCTTTGCTGGCCGCAACCGGACCGGTTGAATCCGGATCAAGCGCCTTATGTATAGCGGTCGCCCACTCATTGTGGTCTCTGCCCTGCCAGACCATGAAAATGAAACGCCCACCGGGGCGTACGGCGTTGGCGATGTTGGCGAAAGCCACCGCCGGATCGGCGAAGAACATGACGCCAAATCGACTGATACAAAGGTCGAATTCCCCTTTTGCGAAGACATGGTTCTGTGCGTCCGCCAGTTCGAACGTCGCATTCGGTAATCCCTCCTCGGCGCTGCGTCGACGGGCAATCTCCAGCATCGTGGCGGACAGGTCTATCCCGTGCGCCCGTCCTGCTTCCGCAGCGCGAGCGGCGTCACGTGTGGTTTGTCCGGCGCCGCAACCGATATCGAGAACACGATCAGACCGCCCGACCGCAGCGGCGACCCGAAAATGCGCGTTGTGGCGAGCAAGCTCGGCATCATAGAAGTCCGCGAAGTTCAATGCCGCTTCCTCAGCCATCATCTGTCCCTCCAAACCGAAATTCATGACGCCGCCAGCCAGCGCACCCTCTCAAAACCGAGCAGCGGCCCGACCCTGTGCCACCCGATCGTGTACCACGATATGAAGACGCCAGACATACCCGGCGCGGCGACGAGAGACACGATCGAGCCGACGAGCAGCGAGAAGAAAGCTGGTCCATGACAGGCGTCGACCCGCTTGGGGGCGACCCGTGGTGACCTGCTTTTGGCGCACTCCCGCAGTGTCTGAGGTTACGCGGAGGGTGGAAGCGTGCGCTTTGAGGAAGAAGCATATTCCGCGTTTCACTCGATCGCTCAATTGCTTGCGGCGCGCAAGAATCGGGTGGCTTGTACACTCGTCCGGGTGCATTTCATGACAATCACAAAGGAGATCTGCCATGACCGCCATTCGTTTTGTCGCAATGCCGACGACCGACGCCGAACACCTCTGGAACGGCGGCCGCGACGCCTATGACAGGCTGCCCGAGACGATCGTTTCCGATGGTCCCGGTCATCCCTGCCGCCATTGCCTCGAAAATATCGATGCGGGCGAGGCGTTGCTGGTCTTCGCTTACCGGCCCTTCCCCGAGCTGCAGCCCTATGCCGAAACCGGCCCGGTCTTCCTGCACAAGCAGCCTTGTGCACGCTATGCCGCCGAAGAGATCATGCCGCCGGTGCTGACGACGAGCCGTGACTTCATCGTCCGCGGCTATAACGAAAATGACCGCATCGTCTACGGCACCGGCGCGGTGACTGCTATCGGCGATATTCCAGCCTATTGCGAAGAGCTGCTGGGACGATCTGATATCGCCTATGTGCATGTGCGCTCCGCGCGCAACAACTGCTTCCAATGCCGGATCGACAAGGTAAAGGCGCCGCCCCTGGTGGAGGCCGGCGCTTCTATCTGACCTATAGTCAGGTCTCTCACGCTACGTTCAGCACGCTTTCCGGCGCGAAAGCCTCGTAGCCCAGCGCGTCGGCGACCGGCTTGCTGGTGATGCGGCCCTTGTGGACGTTGAGGCCGTTCCTCAGATGCTTGTCTTCGGCGATGGCGCGCAGGCCGCGATCGGCAAGCGCCAGGCCATGAACCAATGTGGCGTTGTTCAGCGCGTGCGCCGAGGTGACCGGCACGGCGCCCGGCATGTTGGCGACGCAATAATGCACGACGCCGTCGACTTCATAGGTCGGATCGGAATGGGTCGTCGCATGCGAGGTCTCGAAACAGCCGCCCTGGTCGATGGCGACGTCGACGATGACGGAGCCCTTCTTCATGCCGGACAGCATCTCGCGGGTGACGAGCTTCGGAGCGGCAGCGCCGGGGATCAGTACGGCGCCGATAATGAGATCGGCTGAGAAGACTTCCTCCTCCAGCGCCTGGATGCTGGAACAGCGGGTGTGGATGCGGCCTGCGAAGATATCGTCGAGCTGGCGCAGGCGCGGCAGCGACCTGTCGAGGATGCTGACATCGGCGCCAAGGCCGGCAGCCATCCTGGCCGCATGCAGGCCGACGACGCCGCCGCCGATGACCGCGACCTTGGCCGGCAACACGCCGGGCACGCCGCCGAGCAGGACGCCGAGGCCGCCATTGGCCTTCTGCAGGGCGGTCGCTCCTGCCTGGATCGACAGGCGTCCGGCGACCTCCGACATCGGCGCCAGCAACGGCAGGCCGCCGCGCTCGTCGGTCACCGTCTCATAGGCGATCGCGGTGACGCCCGAGGCGATGAGACCCTTGGTCTGTTCGGGATCCGGCGCCAGATGCAGGTAGGTGTAGAGAAGCTGACCGTCGCGGAGCTGCGTCCATTCGGCGGGCTGCGGCTCCTTCACCTTGACGATCATGTCGCACTTTTCGAAGATATCCTTGGCGGAGGCGGCGATTTTGGCACCGGCCGCGGCATAGGCGGCATCATCAGCGCCGATACCGACGCCCGCCTTGGTCTCCACCCAGACCTCGTGGCCGTGGGCAACATATTCGCGCACCGAGGCCGGCGTCAGGCCGACGCGATATTCATGATTCTTGATTTCCTTCGGGCAACCGACACGCATGCGCGTTCCTCTCATTTTATCTCCGCAGCCGCGGATTTTTCAGATGAGGAATCCAACCATCAAGGCAGTGAAATGTCCTTGCAAAGACGATTTGCGAAGACGTGATTTTTCGGCGATTATTGCGCCTCTCCTATCTTTCTTCGAAGGTTCTTCGAATGGCCGATCTCGATACCATCGATCTTGCGATTCTCCGGGCATTGCAGGCAAACGCCCGCATCACCAATGCCGAGCTTGCCGAAAGGATCGGATTGTCGCCTTCGGCCTGTTCGCGCCGGCTCGACATCTTGGAAAGAAGCGGCGTCATCGGCGGCTACCATGCGCGGCTTTCACACAAGGCGCTCGACTACAAGATGATCGCCATCGTGCATATCTCGCTCTCCGGCCAGTTCGCCAAGACGCTGGCGGAATTCGAGGCAGCGGTGAAGCTCTGCCCAAACGTGCTCGTCTGCTACCTGATGTCGGGCGAATACGACTATATCTTGCGCGTCGCCGCCCGCGACCTCGATGACTATGAGCGGATCCACCGGGACTGGCTGTCGGCCCTGCCCCACGTCGTCAAAATCAATTCGAGCTTCGCGCTCAGAGAAATCATCGACAAGCCGAATGTCGGCCTTTGAGGCCTTGCATCTTTGCCGAAAGCCTGCCCAGACTTTCGATGCGCGTAAGCGCCTCCCCACTACAGCGCCGCGCGTCTTTTCAGACGCGCAGAGGACGCTGTAACACTTTGGACTTCTGCAAAATTTCACCCTTAAATCGGAATCGATTAAGGGTGAAATTATGCAGTAATGGCAAATCATGACATCGAAGACCCAAGGCTATATTTTCGCGCTGCTGGCGATCACCATCTTCTCCCTGCAAGATGCCATCTCGAAACATCTGGCGACGGCTTATCCGCCAGTCTTCGTGACGATGATCCGTTACTGGGCCTTTGCGCTTTTCACGATCATCCTCGCTGCGAAGATGCGCGGCGGCATCAAGGCGACGGCCCGCACCAAGCGCCCTCTCCTGCAGGTGACCCGCGGCGTGCTGCTTGCCGTCCAGGTGGTCCTCGCCATCACCTGCTTTGCAATAATCGGTCTTGCCCGTTCACAGGCGATCTTTTCCGCGACGCCGATCCTGATCGCGCTGCTGGCGATGCCGATCCTCGGCGAGCGGGTCGGGTGGCGGCGGTGGGCAGCGATCGGTGCCGGACTTTTCGGGGTGCTGCTGATCCTCAAGCCGGAAGGCGAATTTTTCGACGTGAAGCTGCTTCTCGCCGTCATTTCCTGCTTCAACTTCGCCTTCTACGTCATCGCCACCCGTCTGGTCAGCCGCGACGATTCGTCGATGACCAGCTTCTTCTATACCGGCGTCGTCGGCGGCGTCACGATGACGCTCATCGGACCGTTCTACTGGAGCTGGATGTCGTCGGGTGACTGGGGCTGGATGGCGCTCGTCTGCGTCACCAGCATTTCCAGCCACTATTTCCTGATCCGCGCCTATGATGTTCTCGATGCCGCCGCCGTCCAGCCGCTGACCTATCTGTCACTTGTCTACGCCTCGGTCATCGGCATGGCGGTCTATGACGAAACGCTCAGTCTCAACACGATCATCGGTTCGATCATCGTGGTTGCCGCCGGCATTTTCACGGTCTGGCGCGAGCATGTGGTCGGAAGCAGGGCCACCGCCGCCAATTGATGTTTCACTGCAATTTTAGCCAAGCCCCTAAAACCATTTCAATTTTCCGGCGCTATGCTCCCTCGCAATACCAAGGGAGACAGTATGACCCGCAACTTGAAAATCACGGCCCGGAAGACTGATCGGAAAAACTGCCGCGTTTTCGGCCATGTCAAATACCTGAACAGCCAGGTGGATGCCCGCATCCTCGACCTATCGCTGACCGGTGCCGCCCTGGAGATGAAGGGGCCGCTCCATGCCGCCTCCGGCAGCAAGGTGCGCATCGAGGCTGAAAACCTCGGGCTGCTCGAAGGCATCATCCGCTGGAAGCATAATGGCCGCGTCGGCATCCAGTTCGACGTGAATTCGAATGCGCGGGCGCAGATTTCCTCCTATTTCCGGTTTTTCCACAAGGAGATGCGACCGGTGCTGGCGGTACGCCAGCTGGCCAAAGCCAGCACTAATAGTGACCGGATGCCTCATTTGGCAACGTCGACGCTGAAATCGTAAGGCTGCACGGCCTTTGCGCCGAATGACCGGCTGAGATCGTTCCAGTAGCTGCGGTTGACGTTGACGTCTAGGGTGACCGAACCTTGCGTTTGCGGCAGCCTGGCGCCGAGGTTCCTGACGTCGACGGTGGCGGTATTGGTGTTGGCGCCGGACAGCAGGATCGTTTCCGTGCCGAGCGGCACGTTGACCGCGCCGGGCGCCTGGCTGCTGGAGAGCGGCTCGCTTGATATGATCTGGCCGTCTCCGCCGAGGAACTTGATATCGCAGGTCTGGCATTCGCCCTGCGTCCAGCCGGGATTGACCTTCAATTCGACCCGCGGCGGCAGGGAGCGAGTGCCATCCTGAGCATGGGCGACGCCGACGATGCCGAACAGGCTGGCGGCCGAGCTGACCTCGATCGGCCGCGGGTTGGCTGCACTCCCCTGTGCAGCGGCCATGATGAGAGCCGGTGCGCCGATGCCAAGAAGAAGCGCCTTCTGCAACTGCTGTTCGCGATAGATCAGCGCGATAGCGCCGCCGATAATGAAGAAGACGACGATGGCGGCAAGCGCGCAGGCAACTGAGATCCAAGGGTTTGCCGTCGTCGTCAGCCATTTCTCGACATCGCCGCTGTAGAGCGCCTGCGCCTTGTCGACCAGACTGGGTGCGATGCCTCCGAAACCTCCGACCAAAGCGATAACGATCTTGTTCATAATCCCATCTCCCCAATGGTTCCAACCGCCGCCACTGTACCATAAATTGTATTTCACGACCATGCCGCTATCCCGCTGGATTGTTTTGACGTCCTGTCATTTTCGCAGTGTACTCCTCGTCAAATCGTCCTAATTCTGACGGGCCGGACGATGCATGATCTTTGAAGGAGAGTTTCCATGTCTTCCATTTTCGATGTTGGTGTAATGAGCCGCCGTTCCCTGCTCGGCGGCCTTGCCGCCACTTCCGCCCTGGTGCTGCTGCACCCTTTCAGCGCGCGCGCCAGCGTCAACCAGGCCCATCTCAGGCTGATGGAAACGACCGACATCCACGTCAATGTCTTCCCCTATGACTATTATGCCGACAAGCCGAACGACACGATGGGCCTGTCGCGCACCGGGACGATCATCGACGCGATCCGCGCAGAGGCCGTCAACTCGCTGCTGATCGACAATGGCGACGTGCTGCAGGGCAATCCGATGGGCGACTACATGGCCTATCAGCACGGCATGAAGGACGGCGACGTCCACCCGGTGATCAAGGCGATGAACACGCTCGGCTATACGGTCGGCACGCTCGGCAATCACGAGTTCAACTACGGCCTCGACTTCATGTTCAAGGTGCTAGCAGGCGCGAACTTCCCCTTCGTCTGCGCTAACTTGACCAAGGGCCAGCTCGCCTCGAACCCGAAGCAGGACGATCTCTTCTTCAAGCCCTACATCATCGTCGAAAAACAGATCAAGGATGGCGCCGGCAATGAGAGCCCCGTCAAGATCGGCTTCATCGGCTTTGTACCGCCGCAGATCATGCTCTGGGACATCAAGAACCTCGAAGGCAAGGCGCAAACGCGCGACATCGTCGAGGCCGCCAAGGCCTGGGTTCCCGCCATGAAGGAAGCCGGCGCCGATATCGTCATTGCGCTCTCGCATTCCGGCATCGACGGCAGCGCACCGTCCGAAAAGATGGAAAACGCCTCGCTGCATCTCGCCGCCGTCGACGGGATCGACGCGATCTTCACCGGCCACCAGCACCTCGTCTTCCCCGGCCCGAAGAGCTGGGACGGTGTGGCCAATGCCGACCCCGTCAAGGGCACGCTGCACGGCAAGCCCGCCGTGATGGCCGGCTTCTGGGGCTCACATCTCGGCCTTATCGACCTGCTGCTCGAAAAGGACGGCAATAGCTGGAAGATCGTCGATTTCACCTCGGAAGCACGTCCGATCTATCACCGCGACGACAAGAAGAAGGTGGTTGCCGACTACGCCGACAAGAAGGATGTGGTCGAGGCCGCCAAGGCCGAGCATGAGGCGACGCTTGCCTATGTCCGCACTCCGGTCGGCAAAACCTCCGCCCCGCTCTATTCCTACTTCGCGCTGGTTGCCGACGATCCCTCGGTGCAGGTCGTCAGCCAAGCCCAGACCTGGTACATCAAGCAGATGCTCGCCGACACCGAGTTCAAGGATCTGCCGGTGCTTTCGGCGGCGGCCCCCTTCAAGGCCGGCGGTCGCGGCGGCGCCGACTACTATACCGATGTTCCGGCCGGCGATATCGCCATCAAGAACGTCGCCGACCTCTATCTCTACCCGAACACGGTGCAGGCCGTTGCCATTACCGGCGCCCAAGTGAAGAACTGGCTCGAAATGTCGGCCGGCATGTTCAATCACATCGAGGCTGGCTCGAAGGATGCGGCGCTGCTCAACAATGATTTTCCGTCCTACAATTTCGACGTGATCGACGGCGTCACCTACCAGATCGACCTGTCGCAGCCGCCGAAATATGATTCATCCGGCAAACCGATCCATCCGGACGCCAACCGCATCCAGAACCTCGCCTTCAACGGCAAGCCGATCGATCCGGCGCAGAAGTTCGTCGTCGTCTCGAACAACTACCGCGCCGGCGGCGGCGGCAATTTCCCCGAGATTACCGCGGACAAGGTGATCTTCCAGGCACCGGACACCAATCGCGACGTGATCGTCCGCTATATTCATGATCAGGGCACGATCAATCCGTCGGCCGACGCAAACTGGACCTTCAAGCCGCTCCCCGGCACGACCGCGACCTTCGAAAGCGGCCCGAAGGCGAAACAGTTCCTAGCCGAGGTCAAGAGCGTCAAGATCGAGGATGCCGGCGAAGGGGCCGACGGTTTCTCGAAATTCAGGCTGGTTCTTTAGGCGGAAGACAATATCAGCGAAGGCGCGGCACCCCCGCCTTCGTCATTCGGCCGCGAGCGGCGTACCAGCGTCCTGCAGTTCCGCTATCTGAGCATGGAAATCGGCTTGGCTCGGGCAGGCGGAAAGCCGCGTGCGGAACGCGTCGATCATCCAGGTGGCGGCAGGTCCGGGCGGGTTGGCGAGCTGACGGACCGAATATATGGGATACTCCCCTGTTCGTAGGCATCCAGATCGAGATGAACGAGCCTGCCGCTCGTCAGATCGTCATGAATCACGGAAGCCGGAAGGCCGCCCCAGCCAAGGCCGGCCGTGATGAGCTGGTGCTTCGTCGCAATATCGCTGACACGCCACGTCTTGTAGGAGAGAACGTTGAAATCGCGCCCCTTCGTCCGTCCCGACGCATCGGTGACGACGAGTTGCACTTCCTCGCGGACGTCGCCGAGCGTCAGTGGCCGGCCGATCCCGGCAAGCGGGTGGTTATGCGCGGCAACCGGCAACATGAAGGAATGACCGATCCGCTCCGTGACGATCGAATCGTCCTGCTTGACGACCGCGCCGCCAATCCCGATCGTCGCCTTGCCGCTGAGGACGAGATCCATGACCATTCCGAGCTCACCGACATTGAGGCTTAACGAAACGGATGGAAACATCTCGCGGAATTCGCGGAGGACGTCCACCAGGGCTCGCGAAGGCACCATGACACTGATGGCGACGGAAACCTCCGCTTCGAGCCCTTCCCTCAGGCTCTTGACGCGCGCGCGCATGACTTGCAGATCGCCCAGAATGCGCCGCGCATCCTCCAGCATCGCCTTGCCCGCCTCCGTCAGCTTCGGCTGGCGCGCGCCGGAACGCTCAAAAAGCGGCACTTCGAGCTGCGCCTCCAGATTGGCGATCGTATAGCTCACGACCGACTGTGCACGGTTCAGCGCCCGCGAAGCGGCCGAGAAGCTGCCGGTCTCGGCAACGGTCAGAAACACCTGCAATTGGTCCAGAGTGGGGTTTGGCAGCATCTTCTATCCATTCCATCGATAGTTTCGATCGACATTATCACCGTTTTTTCGATAGCAGGCCAGACCTATTTTCCTCATCGAGACTGCGGCTCACCTCCCAGCAACGGGCCGTCAAATCCCATTCGAAAGGAAATGCACCATGTCGTCCATCCTTCTTCTGACGTCCAGCCCGCGTGCCGAATCGCTCTCGACGCCGATCGCCGTCGATCTCGCCGAAAAGCTGAAGAGCCAGAATCCAGGCAGCGTCGTCGTTCGCCGCGACCTTGCCGCCAACCCGCTGCCGCATATCGATGACCTCTTCACCGGCGCAATCCGCAAGCCGGCCGAGGCCCGCACCGCTGAGGAAGCCGCAGCCGTCAAGATTTCCGACGAACTCGTCAACGAACTGCTCGCCGCCGACACGATCGTCATCAGCACCGGCCTCATCAACTTCAACATCTATTCGTCGCTGAAGACCTGGATCGACAACGTTGCCCGCGCCGGCCTGACCTTCAAGTACACGGAAAGCGGCCCGGTCGGCCTCGCAACCGGCAAGAAGGTTTATGTCGTGCTCGCCTCGGGCGGCGTCTACTCGCAGGGCCCGGCCGCTCCCCTGAACCATGCCGTGCCGTACCTGAAGTCGGTTCTCGGCTTCCTCGGCATCAGCGATATCGAGACCATCTATGTCGAAGGCCTGGCCTTCGGTCCGGAAGCTGCCGAAAAGGCCATCGACGCCGCCAAGTCGCGCGTCCAGGAAATCGCGCTGGCCGCCTGATCGGCTCCTAAACGCTCCGCGGAACGGCCGGTCTTCGCCGGCCGTTTTTCATTTGTCGATCGGCGACAAAACCACCGGCATCGAGATCACCATCGACGGCGGCATGACGAGCGCGCCATCCGGCGCCAAGATCTTCCTCGCTGCCTGAATGAGTTTCAGCTGAGTTTCACCACGCCGGTGCGGCCGACGACACAGTTGCGGCCGCTCTTCTTAGCTGCGTAGAGCCTGCCGTCGGCAGCCGTCAGCACGGCGGTGAAATCGACGCCGTCCTCGTCGGCGGTCGCAACGCCGATGCTGACCGTGATCGGCCTGTCATCCGGCGTCTTGACGCTGGTTGCGATCGTCCAGCGCAGGCGCTCGGCAAGCAGCAGGCCTTCCTCGTGGTCGGTGCCTGGACAGACGGCAACGAATTCCTCGCCGCCGAAGCGGAAGACGCGATCGTTCGAGCGCAGCGTCGTGCCCAATCGGGCGGCGATCGCCTTCAGCACCTCGTCGCCCTGGAGATGGCCGTAGCCGTCGTTGACATCCTTGAAGTGATCGGCGTCGAGAATGAGAACGGTGGCGTATAGCCCCTGCCTCAGCGCCTCACGCAGCATCAGCGGCGCTTCAACCTCCATGCGCGTCCGATCGTAGACGCCGGTGAGCATATCGCGGCCGGTGCGCTCCAGAAGATCGTTGTAGCGCTCGCGGAACGTCAGGTCGCCGAACACGTCGCTGATGGAGCGTGCGGACCCGGCTGCTCCGCCGCGGCGAATACGATATTCATAGAATGCGAACATCGCCGTGTAGAGGCAGACGGCAAGCATTTTCGCCTTCCATCCGCCCCAGAATGCGGCGATCGGCACATCCAGGAAGTAATGCAGCGCGGCGAAGAAACCGATCTGGTCGAAGGTCAGCAGCACGAAGCCCGAAATCAGGAAGCGCAGGACGACGCGGCGGCGGAAGAAATCGCCGAGTTTTTCGTAAAGCAGGATGATGCCGAGCGAATCGACATAGAGCAGCGCCGTGCCCCAGACCATCAGCCAGCCCATCTCCTTGAGGAAATCGACGTCGGGCGTGTGGTTGGGCGACATCTGCAGCGGCTGGTGCAGCTGCAGCACCCAGGCAATACCGACGGTGAGCAGGTTGCCGAGGAAAAGACCATAGATCGGCTGGCGCACCGTCGCGGCATCTTCCTGAAGGTAAAGCATCAGGATCATCATCAGCTTGCCGGAAAAGAAGACGGATGAGCCCGGCGACACATCCCCGAACGGCAGCGAGACATAGAAGACCGCCGCCAGATAGGTCTCCATGAAATGCATGACGCCGAGGGCCGTCAGGAAAACCCCGAGACCGAGCCGGTGACGGAAATGCAGAAGCGTCACCATCAGCACGAAATAGGCGATGGCTTCGACGACGAAGAGAGCGAGGTTGAGTGTCTCCATCATGAGACCTCGGCTCCGGACGTTCGGCCTCCTGCTGGCGCGGTGATCGCGACAGCGGATTCTTTGGTCAATCGTCCGAAACAGTCAAACACGGGGGTGTCCTGCAAATCCTGCAGGCGATACCTTTCACCGCAATCCTTTAAGATTGCGTGAGTGAGATTGCGCCCGCCGGAGGGCACCCGGGTCACACACAGGAATAGTTGCAGCCGGTATCAAGGACCTATCCTCGGATCCCGATTCAAACCTGACGAAGCTTCTCGCCGTCGCCAAAGAGCGACGAACCATGCTGATCGATGATCTGCTGCGCCTTGCGCACCGTGCATTCGAGCGCGTCATCGGATGAGGAAAACAGATCGGCGCGGATGAAATTGCGCACCAGTACCTCGTCGCCGACCTTCTTTTCGATGCGACCGGCAAGACGATACTGGCCGCCTTCCTTGCGCGGCTCGGCATAGATCGTGCAATCGCCGTAAAGCTGCGGCTCGCCGGAAGGCCCTGCCGCCTCCGCAGCCGGTTTGCCGCCGCCGGAGAACATCGAAAAGATATTTGAAATGAACGAAGCCATGCTCCGCCTTTAGCACGACCGTATCGCTGTCGCCAAGTCAAATGATCAGATTGGCGAGGATCTCGTTTTCGGTAATATCCTCGTAACCCATGCCGGCTGCTTCGAAATTTCCGATCAGCCGAGCGAAATTCTCAGGCGCCTTGGTTTCGATGCCAATCAGGATCGAGCCGAAGTTACGCGCCGATTTCTTCAGATATTCGAAGCGGGCGATATCGTCGTCGGGGCCGAGCAGATTGAGGAAATCCCGAAGCGCGCCCGGGCGCTGGGCGAGCCGCAGGATGAAGTATTTCTTCAGCCCTGCATAACGCATGGCTCTTTCCTTTACGTCAGGCAGACGCTCGAAATCGAAATTGCCGCCGGAGACGACAGCGACGATGGTCTTGCCGCGGATCGCTTGGCCGTCCATCGCGGCAATCGCCGTCAGCGACAATGCGCCGGCCGGCTCCAGCACGACGCCCTCGACATTCAGCATTTCCTGAATGGTGACGCAGATGGCGTTCTCCGGCATCAGTTGCACTTGGCTTGCCGGGAACTCGCGAAGAGCGGCGAAATTCAGGTCGCCGATCCGGGCGACCGCAGCGCCATCGACGAAATTGTCGACCTTAGCAAGCGTCGTCACCTTGCCCGCCTCGATGCTGCGCTTGAGACTCGGCGCGCCGGCGGGCTCGGTGAAGACGAAAGCCGATTTCGGCACGGTGCCGTCGAGATAGCCGGTGATGCCGGCGGCCAGTCCGCCACCGCCAACCGGCAGGACGACCATGTCGGGCACCGTTCCTTCCGGCAGCTGCTGCATGATTTCGGCGGCGACGGTTGCCTGGCCTTCGATGATGTCGGCATGGTCGAAGGGCGGCACCATGACGCCGCCGACCGCCTCCACATGTTCGCGGGCGGCCTGGTAGCACTGGTCGAAGAAGTCACCGAACAGCCGGATGGTGATGAATTCGGCGCCGAACATGCGGGTCTTGTCGATCTTCTGTTGCGGTGTCGTCACCGGCATGAAGACGACGCCCGGAACGCCGAAATGGCGGCAGACGAAAGCAAAGCCCTGGGCGTGGTTGCCGGCCGAGGCGCAGACGAAGGTCTTGCCGGCGGCACCCTGCCCGATCGCCTTGCGGAAGAAATTGAAGGCGCCGCGGATCTTGTAGGAGCGCACCGGCGACAGATCCTCGCGCTTCAGCCAGATATCGGCCTCGTAGCGGGCCGACAGATGATCGTTGAGCTGTAGCGGCGTTGCCGGAAACAGGCTGCGCATTGCCTCTTCGGCGCTTTCGACATCAAGTCTCGTCACGGGCGTGGTCCATTCTCATGAGTAGCCGCTGCCGCTATGGCACAGGCCAACCGGCAAAAGAAAGCCCGTTTCGGCCATTTCCGGTTCTCTCCCGGGAAAGCCTTTCTTAAGCCAATCGCGAAATCGGCGGCAGATGAACTGATTTTAACTGTCAATGAAAAGCCAAGCCACTAATATGAAACCATGATGATCTTCAAATTTGCAAGGCCGCTCGCCTGGCTGCTGCTCGCCCTCATCCTCTTCGTCACGGTTTCGCCGATCGGGCTGAGGCCGGAAACGGTCACTACGGTCGACACCGACCGCGGGGGCGCCTATGTTCTCGTTGGCCTCGCCTTCGCGCTCGCCTATCCGAAACAGTGGAAGATGGTGGCGGTGCTGCTGATTGCCGGTGCAGTCGCCATCGAATATCTGCAGTATCTCACACCAACACGCCATCCACGCCTGCACGATGCCGGCATCAAGGCCGCCGGCGCAGCCCTCGGGCTGCTGGCTGGCTGGCTGATCAACAGGTGGCGCGAGACCAAAGCGCCAAACGCGCTTCCGCTCACAGAGCGATGATTATCTCGAGTTAGAAATCGCGCAACTGCACTGCCCAGAAGAACAGTGGTATCGCAGCTATCGCAGTTCCGAGAACAAGTGCGACACTGGTCTTGAAGATCCGGATGCGCCGAACCCTAGTCCCACTCCAATCGTAAACCATCGTCTTACTCCCACAAGACAACACTTACTCAACCGTCGCGGCGCAATCCTTGCACCGAAAATGTCATTGTCAATCAATAACGCGCTTTTACACACAATATACAGCATATTCAAACAGGATTATGAAGGTGGTGCGGGCGACGGTAATCGAACCCGTACAGCCAACGCCGAGGGATTTTAAAGCCACCGCCAGTACCGCATCGTGCAAGAGCGACCCTTCGACCTGTCGGATACCGATGCCGCCAAAGCGTTGGAGGAATGGCTCGACCTGGAGCAATTCCACTACATTTGGCGCCCAACCTTCATCCAAATGGACTCTCCTCGCCCGTCAACTATCACGGAATATCCCAAGTTGCTGATCTCGTGGTGAGCCGTGATCGTCCTCGCCATCCTGGCACTGCTGGTTGTGATTCAGGCGCGGCTGGTCAGGCTCATCGTCCGAGTGTTGTGCGGCATCTGGGCTTGGCCCTGCTTTAAACCTCGATCATGCAGATCACAGGTGGTCCGCTATTCCGCCCCTGAAAGCTACGTTCTGATTTCTGTGAAACGACAACACAAAACCAAGTAGAACGACACTGTGACAACTGCTACCTTGAGTAATCAGACTCGTAGGAGGTGAACTTGGTCGAGAAGTTTATAGTTGCGATGCACGGAATGGGACCGAGACAGCCCACCGCGTCACATGAAGAACGCGGCATGGGACCTAGGCAGCCTGCCCCGCAGACAGGGCCTGGGCCACGACAGCCAGTTGCTCCGTCCAGGCCCTCACCAGTTCCAGCGCCGCCGCCAGTCAAGCGATGACAATCGAACGCAGCCGCGAAAACATTCATTTCAATGTTCTGAGAAACGCCCTCTACCACACGGCGCGACGTATGACGCTGGATCGTTGGAACCGTTGGTGCAGCTTCCTGGTGATCGTATTGGGTGCGGCGGCAATGGCGGACGCCTTGAAAATTTATGGTGTAGATATCCAACGCGGTTGGGTCGGTGCAGCAGTAGCGGTAGTGGGCGCAGCGCAACTGGTCTTTGATTTCGGCGGCAGAGCGAGGGATCATCAAACGCTGCAGCGCGAATATTACCATTTGCTATCTAACATCGAAGCCGAAGCCCAACCTTCTGAAGAGAGGGTGGCTGGCTGGTACAGTCAAATGATCCGGATTGCAGGCGACGAGCCGCCGATGATGCGGGCGCTCGATGCAAAGGCTTACAATGACGCCATCGATGCCAGTGGTTACTACGACCGTAGTCAGCGATTGATAATCCCCGTCACCCATAAGCTTCTCGGCCAGTTCCTTTCTTTTGAAGGCGTGCCTTATGACACGGTGGCCGAAGTCGAAGAACGTAAAAAAATCGCGGCTTGAGTCGAGATCGTTCCAAATGAAATGGATGGGAAAGGCTCGTTAGGACCCATCTTCGTCATCGCCCGCCCGAAACAGGGCCTCATAGTCTCTGCCGCCGTAGAACACATTGACGATCTCAACCGCGTCGGTGACGTGATAGGCGATCACGGCGGAATGCTCAAACGGCACCGTTCGCAAGCCGGGCGCCAGATCATCCCGAGGACGACCGCCGTTCGGGGCATCGCCGATCTTGCGGCACCTCGTCATGATGCGTTTCACGAAGCCATTGGCAATGACGTGGCTCCGACTCATATCGGCAATGTCGATATAAATTTGCCGAAGGTCGCTCAGTGCCTCGGGCCGATAGATGACCTTAGCGCGCCGCATTGCGCGACGCTTTTTCCTGACCTTTCATGAAGCGGTCCATTTCCACTTCCGCCTCTTCTGCTGTCAAACTCGGGCGCGGATCATCAAGAGAACGGCGAATACGAGCCCGCATCGCGTTGAGGCGTTCGGCATCCTCGAGCCGCTGGCGCTGCCACACCCGCACAGCATCCCGCATCGCCTCACTCGTGGTCGCAAATTCACCGGCCTCGACCGTATCGCGAACGCTCCGCAACATATCGGCCGTGAGGGTAATGGTCACCTTTTCCGCGTTTCGCATCGTCGTACACTTTCCTTGATTGCTTATAAAGTATGATAAAATCATACCTGACACCAGAGAAATTGCGATGCCATCCGCATCAGAAACGATGGTGGCGAATACACCCGGGACCGACGGCAGTTTGCGTGATGGGCTGTGCCGAGATCGCTGGACGGGTTACTTCCCGGACCATTCTGCAAATACCTTCAACAACCGATGGATATCAGTTGAGAATACCGTTTCTCTTTGTTAGCAGAAGGAACCACGCGGACGTGGTGGAATCGGTAGACACAAGGGACTTAAACAAAATTGAGTGCACCGGCGGAAACGCCGGCTGTAGAACTGCTCAAAGTCGGGGAAACCTGTCAGATGGCAATCCCGAGCCAAGCCCCGCCAGGGGAAGGTGTAGAGACTAGACGGGCAGCACCTAAGGCAAAGCTAGGGTGAAGGTATAGTCCAGACCACAAACGCCGGAAGGCGGCGGTGAAAGCCGTAGCGGTAAGAAAATCCCTCGGCCTAGGCTATGCGGGTTCGACCCCCGCCGTCCGCACCATTTTCCCCGTAACCCGGCAGGAATCATCCCTTGTCACCTGAGAGAAAACGGAAAAGGCGCGACGAGCCCCATGCCCGCCGCGCCTTTATCATTCCAGCGTCAAAGATCAGGCGAGCTTAGCAGCAAGCTTGGCGACGTGGGCGCCCTGGTATTTCGCGCCTTCCAGCTCGATCTCGGAAGGCTGGCGCGAGCCGTCACCGTTGGTGATGGTGGAGGCGCCGTAGGGCGAGCCGCCCTTGACTTCCTCGGTACCCATCTGGCCCTGGAAGGCATAAGGCAGGCCGGCAACGACCATGCCCTGGTGCAGGAAGGTCGGGATGAAGCCGAGGATGGTCGATTCCTGGCCGCCGTGCTGAGTTGCCGAAGAGGTGAAGACCGAACCGAGTTTGCCGGCGAGTTTGCCGGCGAACCAGAGACCGCCCGTCTGATCCCAGAAATTGCGCATCTGCGAAGCGACCGTGCCGAAGCGGGTGCCGGCGCCGACGATGATCGCGTCATAGTCCGCCAGTTCGTCAACGGTGGCGATCGGAGCCGCCTGGTCGACCTTGTAATAGGAAGCCTTGGCGACGTCTTCCGGAACCAGTTCCGGAACGCGCTTGACGGTGACCTCGGCGCCGGCCGACTTCGCGCCTTCGGCAACCGCATAGGCCATGGTTTCGATATGGCCGTAAGCCGAATAATAAAGGACGAGAACCTTCGCCATCTTCTATCTTCCTTGAAACATCGGGTTGAATTTCGTGTCCGACGCGATTTCTATCAGCGCGCCTGTTTGAACAAAGCCCCGTGCTAAAGAACTCAGTGCTCACCACGCGGAGACGAAAATTCGCTTGCGGTTTTCATTTCGGCAAAAATGACGCATCGCCCGAGTTAAAGAGTTAGCGCATGATGTCGTCCGAAAACCGCCTGCACTTTTCGGCATCATGCTCTGGTGTTTGCAAAGCGACTGAACGACGCTACCTATTCCCCAGCCTCACATCACGGAACATCCCATGAGCCAAGACATCGTCGTCACCGCCGCCATGCTCGCCATCGGCGACGAACTTCTCTCCGGCCGCACCAAGGATAAAAATATCGGCCACCTCGCCGATTTGCTGACGCTTTCCGGCATCGACCTCAAGGAAGTGCGCATCGTCGCCGACGATGAGGACGCGATCGTCGAGGCGCTGAACGCGCTTCGCGGCAAGTATGATTACGTCTTCACATCAGGCGGCATCGGGCCGACGCATGACGACATCACCGCCGATGCCATCTCCAAGGCTTTCGGCGTGCCCTGCGAATATGACGAAACAGCAATGACGCTGCTTGCCGAGATGTACCGCCGCCGCGAGATGGAATTCACCGAGGCGCGCCAGCGCATGGCGCGCATGCCGCGCGGGGCTGCGCATATCGCCAATCCGGTCTCGACGGCGCCGGGCTTCATCATCGGCAACGTCCATGTCATGGCCGGCGTGCCGCAGGTCTTCCAGGCGATGGTCGACAATGTGCTGCCGATGCTTCGAACCGGCACGCCGGTGCTTTCGCTCGCTATCGCCTGCCCTTACGGAGAAGGCGAGATCGGCACGCCGCTGACCGCGATCCAGAAGGCACATTCGGAAACCAGCATCGGTTCGTACCCGCGTTATATCGGCCAGAAATTCTCGACCGAGATCGTCGTACGCGGCCGCTCCCAGGCGGCAATCGATGCGGCCGGCGCCGAGGTGCAGGCGATGATCGACGCCATCCGCCAAAGGAAGGACATCGCCGAAAACCATTCCGCCGAGGCTTGAGGGCAACGCCGGAACTGGAAGCCATCCTTGATCCCGATCAAGGAACAGGAGAACGGTCTGGCGCATTCCTTCCCTCGCGCAAGCCATTTCAGCGCAAGGAGAATTGATATGTCTTACAAAACCATTCTCGCCATTCTCGATACATCAGACAATAGTTCTGCGGTTGCCGATTTCGCCTTTGCCATCGCCGCTGAAAGCGGCGCCCATGTGATCGGCCTGCATGCCGAAATCATTTCCGCCGTGCCGCTGGTGGCGCCGATGGAAATCCCCGATCCCGTTGCCGTGCAGGCGCTGCAGGACATGGCGCATAGCGAAACGATTGCCGTCGAGCGCATCTTCAGGGCGAAAGCGGAGGCATCCGGTGCCTCCTTCGAATGGCGCAGCTTTGCCACATCAACCGGTTATGGCTCCGCCCCGCTGATCGAAAGTGCGCGCAGCGCCGACCTCCTGATCGCCTCGCAGGCCGACCCGGCCAAACCTTCCGACAGCCACGTCGACGTCGACAGTTTCCTTTTCGAAACCGGCCGGCCGGTGCTGATGATCCCCTATATCATCCGCAAGCCGAAGCCGATCAAACGCGTATTGATCGCCTGGAACGGCTCGAAGGAGGCGGCGCGCGCAACCTTCGACGCGCTGCCGATCCTCAAAGCCGCCGACGAGGTGGAGATCTTTTCAGTCGATCCGGCCGACACGGCGCTGCAATCGCCGCTGACCGCCGGCGCCGACATTGCCGCGACGCTGGCGCGTCATGGCGTCAAGGCGACGCTTTCGACGGCGCAAAGTGCGGACAAGAGCGCATCGCATGTCATCGAGAACCGGCTTTCGGACAGCAGCATCGATCTTCTCGTCATGGGCGCCTATACGCATTCGTGGCTCTGGCAGATGATCTTCGGCGGCACGACGAAGACCTTGCTGCAGTCGATGACGGCGCTCACCCTGTTATCGCGTTGATTGGCTGCTCTTGCCTTTTGCCGGCAAATCCCGCTAATTGCGGCGACCGATGACAGCTTCGAGCCTCGGCCCATCTCGCGCAGTTCCGGCTGCGCGATTTGCGTTTTGCCAATCGCCGCTTCAAGCCCATCCGGTCGCCGGCAAACGGCGTGTCGTTTTTTCATGCCGCGGAGAGCAGCCCGATGTCCCTTCCCGATAAAGCCTTTCCCGTTTCCTGGGATCAGTTCCACCGCGATGCGCGCGCCCTTGCCTGGCGGCTTGCCGGCTTGAATCAGACGTTCAAGGCGATCGTCTGCATCACCCGCGGCGGCCTCGTTCCGGCTGCGATCATCTCGCGCGAACTGAACATCCGGCTGATCGAGACCGTCTGCGTCGCGTCCTATCATGACTATGTGAACCAAGGCGATATGGTGCTGCTCAAGGGAATAGCGCCCGAACTTATGGAGAATGGCGGCGAAACCGTGCTGGTCGTCGATGATCTGACAGATACCGGCAAGACCGCCGCACAGGTGCGCACAATGCTGCCGAGGGCACATTTCGCCTGCGTCTATGCCAAGCCGAAGGGCGTGCCGACCGTCGACACCTTCATCACCGAGGTGAGCCAGGATACCTGGATCTACTTCCCGTGGGACATGGGCTTCACCTATCAGGAGCCGATCGCCAAGGGTGCCGGCTGATCGCCGCCAATCAAAGCGCGCCACCCTTATATTTACCACTTGAAAATTGTTCCAGATTTTGTCGGCGAGGTTTGCTGAATCCGCTATCGGGATCTGCACATCTATTTTATCTGTTGCTTATAGACTGCTGCCTAATTCCTTCAATCGGAATCGATTCAAGGATGAAATTATGCAGCAATTCAAATGATACAGCGTCCTTTGCGGCTCTCGAAAAGACGCGCGGCGCTGAAGGGCGTGCGAATCGTATCAAATTGCGCTTAAAGCGTGCAACGATCGATACGGTACAAGGAAACAAGATGGCACGGTGGGGGCATATAAGAGCGGTTGTGACCGTCGGGCTGGCGGCCTTTCTGTTGCCGCTGGCGCCTGTCCGCGCTGAACCTGCCTATATTCCCCTCGTGCGCGACTATGTCGAGAAGCGGGTCCGGCCAATTGTGGAAACGCCATTGGTGCTGAAAGCCATTGCCGAGCAGAACGCAAAATTCGGCAATGTCAGCGAAATGGATATGCGAGTGCTCGACGAGACCTACCGGTCTGAGGTCGATCAGCACCACCTGCAGATGGTCAAGCTGCTGCTCGACAAATCCGTGTCGCATTACCTGAAAGCCAAGCAGGACGCCTCGCAGGGCGCGATCATCGAATTTTTCGTCACCGACAGCCACGGGCTGAATGTCGGGCAGAGCACCATCACCGCCGACTATTGGCAGGGCGACGAGGAGAAATATCTCAGAACCTTCGCCAACAGCTCCCGCGAGATCTTCATCGACCGGGCCGAACGCAATGAATCCACGCAGAATCTCGAGACGCAGGCGAGCTTTGTCGTCATGGACGAAGAGAACAGGCCGATTGGCGTCGCCATCGTCACCATCGCCATTGATGCGCTTTAAGAGCGCTGATCTCACCGACGAATCGGCATGCGCATTTGCGCCGGAAATGCCATCATAAGATTTGTCGCAGGACGCTTTTTTGCCATTCTAAGGTTTTCCTTAGCCGGCAACGCCTGCAAGCCATTGTAATATCAGCGCTCCCCGCCTTTCCCCAATCTCCACAGGCGCATCCACAACATGTTGTGGTTAGCAATCAATTAAAAGCCAGCCCTTGACGGAATCAGCTGTTTCAAACTTTACTGATCCTGATGTTGCGGCGGCGACAGGACCGGCGGTAACGAGCCCGGTTCCCTTTTGAAAATTAGGACGCGGAATCAGGGCGATGGACCGGGAACGGTTCAGGCCCGACGGGATTTTTGCGCGGTTTTCAGCCTCCAAAAAAAGTGACATCGGGGCTGGCGATAATAAGCTGTTAATACTATATTTAGTGTTTGCAGCCACCATCACCACAAGATACAGGAAGGACATCTCCGGATGACACCCCTGTCACAATACGGAAACGAGACTGGCTGCGCGACGACAAAGTGCCGCCGGATAGGAATTTTGCGCCGAGGTCGCGGGGACCGGGCGCCAACACGAGGTCAAGACAATGCGCATCGAACGTCGTTTCACAAAGGCCGGCCAAGGCGCCTATGCGGATATCGAATTCCGCAAGGCGACGAGCGAGATCAAGAACCCCGACGGTTCGATCGTGTTCCGCCTCGAGAACATCGACGTTCCCGCGCAGTTCTCCCAGGTCGCGACCGACGTTCTGGCGCAGAAGTATTTCCGCAAGGCCGGCGTTCCCACCCGGCTGAAGAAGGTCGAGGAAAACGATGTTCCTTCCTTCCTGTGGCGCTCCGTTCCCGACGATGCTGCGCTGAAGACCCTGTCCAAGGACGAACAGACCGGCTCCGAAATCGATGCGCGCCAGGTCTTCGACCGTCTTGCCGGCACCTGGACCTATTGGGGCTGGAAGGGCGGCTATTTCTCCTCCGAGGAAGATGCCTCGGCCTTCAAGGACGAGCTTGCCTATATGCTCGCCACCCAGCGCGTCGCCCCGAACTCGCCGCAGTGGTTCAACACCGGCCTGCATTGGACCTACGGCATCGATGGTCCCGGCCAGGGCCATTTCTATGTCGATCCCTTCACCGGCAAGCTAACCAAGTCCAAGTCGGCCTACGAACATCCGCAGCCGCATGCTTGCTTCATCCAGTCTGTGGAGGACGATCTCGTCAACGAAGGCGGCATCATGGACCTCTGGGTGCGTGAAGCGCGGCTGTTCAAATACGGCTCCGGCACCGGCTCCAACTTCTCGATGCTGCGCGGCGAAGGCGAAAAGCTTTCCGGCGGCGGCCGCTCCTCCGGCCTGATGAGCTTCCTGAAGATCGGCGACCGCGCCGCAGGCGCCATCAAATCGGGCGGCACGACGCGCCGCGCCGCCAAGATGGTGGTCGTCGATATCGACCATCCGGATATCGAGGAATACATCAACTGGAAGGTCAAGGAAGAGCAGAAGGTTGCGGCTCTCGTGACCGGCTCGAAGGTCGTCGCCAAACATCTGAAGGCGATCATGAAGGCCTGCTTCAACTGCGAAGGCGGCGATAACGGCGATTGCTACGATCCCAACAAGAACCCTGCCCTGAAGCGCGAAATCCGCGCCGCCAAGAAGGACCAGGTTCCGGAGAACTACGTCCAGCGCGTCATCCAGTTCGCCCGCCAGGGCTACAAGGATCTCCAATTCAAGACCTACGACACGGATTGGGATTCGGAAGCCTACCTCACGGTATCCGGCCAGAACTCCAACAACTCCGTCTCGATCAAGGACGACTTCCTGCGCGCCGTCGAGAATGATGGCGAATGGAACCTGACCGCCCGCAAGGACGGCCGGGTGATGAAGACGCTGAAGGCCCGCGATCTCTGGGAAACGATTTCCTACGCCGCCTGGGCTTCGGCCGATCCGGGCATCCATTTCAACACGACGATGAACGACTGGCACACTTCGCCGGCCGGCGGCCCGATCCGCGGCTCGAACCCGTGCTCGGAATACATGTTCCTCGACGACACCGCCTGCAACCTTGCCTCGCTGAACCTGCTGCAGTTCAAGGATAAGGCTACCAAGCGCATCAACATCGCCGATTACGAACATGCGGTTCGCCTGTGGACCGTCGTGCTCGAAATCTCGGTGATGATGGCGCAGTTCCCGTCGAAGCGCATCGCCGAACTCTCCTACGAATACCGCACGCTCGGCCTTGGCTACGCCAATATCGGCGGCCTGCTGATGTCGTCGGGCATTCCCTATGACTCCACGGAGGCCCGCGCCATCGCAGGCTCGCTGACCGCGATCATGACCGGCATCTGCTATGCGACCTCGGCCGAAATGGCCGCCGAGCTCGGCCCGTTCCCGAACTTCGCGCCGAACCGCGAGAGCATGCTCAAGGTCATTCGCAACCATCGCCGTGCGGCGCATGGCGAGAGCTCCGGCTATGAAGCGCTGTCGATCAACCCGGTCGCGCTGATCCATTCGGAAAACCCGGACCAGGATCTCGTCGCCCACGCCAAATCGGCCTGGGACAAGGCGCTCGAGCTTGGTGAACAGCATGGCTACCGCAATGCCCAGGTCTCGGTCATCGCGCCCACCGGCACGATCGGTCTGGTCATGGATTGCGACACGACGGGCATCGAGCCCGACTTCGCCCTCGTCAAGTTCAAGAAGCTCGCCGGCGGCGGCTACTTCAAGATCATCAACCGCGCCGTGCCCGACGCGCTGCGCACACTCGGCTATTCGGAAAGCCAGATCGCCGAGATCGAGGCCTATGCCGTCGGCCACGGCAACCTGAACCAGGCACCGGCTGTCAATCCGTCGACGCTGAAGACCAAGGGCTTCACCGACGAGAAGGTCGAAGCTGTCAACGCCGCGCTGAAGAGCGCCTTCGACATCAAGTTCGTCTTCAACCAGTGGACGCTCGGCGCCGACTTCCTGAAGGAGACGCTGAAGGTTTCCGACGAACAGCTCGCCGACATGAGCTTCAGCCTGCTCGACCATATCGGCTTCTCGAAGAAGGACATCGAAGCCGCCAACATCCATGTCTGCGGTGCGATGACACTGGAAGGCGCGCCCTTCCTCAAGAATGAGCACCTGCCGGTCTTCGATTGCGCCAATCCGTGCGGCAAGGTCGGCAAGCGCTACCTCTCGGTCGAAAGCCATATCCGCATGATGGCGGCTGCCCAGCCGTTCATCTCCGGCGCAATTTCCAAGACGATCAACATGCCGAACGAGGCGACCGTCGAGGATTGCAAGAACGCCTACATGCTCTCCTGGAAGCTTGGCCTCAAGGCCAACGCGCTCTATCGCGACGGCTCGAAACTGTCGCAGCCGCTCAACTCCTCGCTGATCGAGGACGAAGACGACGACGATACGCTGGAGGAACTGCTGCAGGCGCCGCTGGCCGCCCAGGCCGTTACCGTCACCGAGAAGATCATCGAGCGGGTGATCGAACGAGTTTCGCGCGAACGCGAGAAGCTGCCGAACCGCCGCCAGGGCTATACCCAGAAGGCCGCCGTCGGCGGACACAAGGTCTATCTCCGCACCGGTGAATTCGGCGACGGCCGCATCGGCGAGATCTTCATCGACATGCACAAGGAAGGCGCTGCCTTCCGTGCGATGATGAACAATTTTGCCATCGCCATCTCGCTCGGCCTGCAATATGGCGTGCCGCTCGAGGAATATGTCGAGGCCTTCACCTTCACCAAGTTCGAGCCGGCCGGCATGGTCATCGGCAATGACGCAATCAAGAACGCCACCTCGATCCTCGACTATGTCTTCCGCGAGCTTGCCGTCTCTTATCTCGGCCGCCATGACCTGGCGCATGTCGATACGTCGGATTTCTCGAACACCGCACTCGGCAAGGGCATCCAGGAAGGCAAGACCAACCTGCTCTCCACCGGCTGGACCCGCGGCTACAAGCCGACGCTGGTGTCCGGCACCGGCGGCGAACGCCAGGCAGGCGAACCCAAGGGTGCAGCAACCGCCGCCCCTGCGCGCGCCGCCTCCACCGGCACCGTGACTGCCTTTGCAGGCGCGGCTGCCCGCAAGCTGGAGCCGACGATTGCCGTCTCCACCTCCGAAATCGTTGCCTTCAAGCGCGACTACGAGGAGCGCGCCAAGGAACTGGCGGAAGAGATCGCCGAAGAGGTGACCGAGGAACTCACCAGCGACGCAACGGCCTTGTTCTCCGACAAGGCGGCAGCCGACGCGGCAACGGCGAAATCCGAAGCCAAGAAGCGCGAAGCCGAACGCCGCCAGCGCTCGATCATGCAGGGCTATACCGGCAACATGTGCTCGGAGTGCCAGAACTTCACGATGGTGCGGAATGGGACCTGCGAGAAGTGCGACACGTGTGGTGCTACGAGCGGGTGTAGCTAAGTAGGCTTGTTGCTCTTTAGTTCTGGAGTGAAAACCCGAAGCAAGAACTGGCCACCGCAACCGGCATTCAACAATGCAGATTTTCCAGGCACTCAAGGTGCCTGGAAATTGTCAAAGTGAGAAGGGGAGCGGCTCACAGATGGCGGCCTTGGCTGAGATTGCAAACTCGATTCGCCGAAGGCCAAGCCGACGAAAAAGTTCGATAGTGCTGATCGCGGCATCAATGGCGTCCGTGCTTACGAGCTGCTCGACCATCGATTTCGACGATCTGCAGGCTGGTACTTTCTCTGGAACGTTGATCGTCATGTGGGTTGGTGAAGGCGATAGGGCTGGCGATGGGAAATTCGTATTCGTGCCCGACCCACATGCCCCATTGACGTTCCGCCGTCCTGACGGCAACTCGGCTCCGCTCGTTCCGGATATCATGTACACTGACGGCGGCTCCGTGCCGAAGATCGTTCAACCGTTCAAGGGCTTTAACCCGTGGGGCTAAGCACCCGCCTACATGATCCATGACTGGATTTTCACCGCGCGCCACTGCCTCGATGACGGACGATGAGATCCCATCTACACTGCCATCGAGCATATCGACTTCCACGATTCGGCCGTCGTTCTCGGCGAGGCCATCCACACCTTGATGAAGAAAAATCGCGTTTCCGAGAACGACATTGCGAAACAGGCGATCACCGAGGCAGTCAACAGCCCGATCGCTGCGAAGATCTGGAAGGGGCATCACGGCCAATGCGAGAATGACGCCGTCAAGCCAGAGCATCTGCGTGAGATCGAGAGATTCCTGACAGGATCGACGGCCGACCAGGCGAAGCGACGCAACCTGAACATTGCGGGAGCCGCCAATTCACTGCGACGGCCATCGCGTGCTGTTGAGGTCGGGAGAGTGGCATTTTAGATTGCCGACATATCTATCTTCAGCTCCCGGATGACTCACCAAACTTGCCGAGTCTACGCACTTCCGACCCCGTTTCAAAAGGGCAGGAAGTCGAACAGCCGCTTGCTTGCGCTTGCCGCCCACGAGGGCTTCACGATCCCGGCCGCCAATGGCGGGCCGGACGATGGAGCCAAGGGCGATTGATAGAACCGGTTGAGCATCGCGTCGCACACGTAGTGCCCCCAGTTCGTCAAATGCTCCGTCTCCTTCGCGCCCAGAAAATGGAGATAGGTGCCGACCTCCGAGGGAACGACCGAGGACGGCGGCAGCGTGTAGGACGCGTAGGGCTTGAGCTCGACGTCCTTGCTGTCGATCGCCCAATAGACGCCGCGGGTTCTTGCGCGCAGTGTCGATTTCGCGAGATCGTCGAGGCCAAGCCTATCAGCCTGTTTTGCGGCCTTGAAGCCACCGATCAGGTCTCGGCGCCTCAACGACCGCACCTGATTGTCGGTCGTATCGAGAACGCGCTTGAGCTGGGAGAGATAGTTCCAGTATCCGTGGCTCGAGGATCGCCAAGGCGCTCCGGCATCGCTGACAAGCAGGCAGTCGCAGCGTTTCAGCGCCGGCTCGATGCCGTGATTGTCATAGACGCCGCCGTCGCTCAATATCGCCCTGCCCGGAGCAACCGTTTCGCCAACGCTGTCGTCGAGCTTTTCCCTCTTCCAGGAAAACCGCGACAGGTCCAATCGCAGCGGCGACAGCACCGGCGGGAATGCTGCCGAAGCAGCAACCGCAGTCGCGAGCGAAAGTGTCGGATGAAACGACACCCCGATCCTGTAATCCGCGATATAGCGGTTCGACATCCGGAAGAGTGAACCAGTGCTGAGATTGCTGGAGCAAAATACGAACCAGGGCAATCCCGGAAGATCACTCAGGCTTGGTGATTTTCCGTCGAAGAGATGCCGCTCGTAGAGTTTGGCGGCTTCCTCCGCCGCGCTCGAGAAGGGGTTGAACACCCCCTTCAGGAAGCTCGGCCCATCCGCAAAGACCTGGCTGAAGGCCAGGATGCGATCCAAATACTCAGCTTTGAAATTGACGGCGACCTCGTTCTCGAAGACCAGCCGTGGCCACACATAGGCCAGCAAGCCGGATGCGATAGATCCGCCCGACACCGACGAGACCATATCGAGTTTCGCCAGAAGACCGGCCTCGTTGAGTCTCGCAAGCGATCCCGCATGGAAAAGCATGGCCCGATAGCCGCCGCCCGAAAGGCAAAGGCCGAGTTGGTAGCTCCACAGGCTTCTCGGGTTCGTCGAATCCCGACAAGACGGTGTTTTCCTCGAAATGCTCGTGCTCTGACATGCTTTGTCGTGTCACGTTTAAATGGATGGCGACGATGTATACCGGATCAAGACCGACGCGAAGGAATGTCATAGCGCATTTGCGCAGAGATTGGCGATTCGGAACCATCTTACACTTCGATCCGCCAGACCGCGGAGTAGCCGAAGCCTGCCTGGGTCGGCTCCGATCGGACTTGCAAGAACATTCCTCCCGATGTTGAATAGCGATCACGAACGCGGGGGGAATCAATGCGTTACATCGTTGCTGGGTTGTTGTTTCTATGCGCATTTCCTCTGTCTGCGGCAGAGATCACGCGGCAGCCGTTGGAGAATGATACGGACCTGATCTCCGTCACGGGCGTCTTGAATGACGGTGACGAAATCATCTTCAGAAACCTGGCCACGGCCTCCAGCAAGGCCCTTGTTTTTCTAAACAGCGAGGGCGGGGATCTCAAAGCCGGGATCGAGATCGGGCGTGCCATCCGCCTTCGAGGCTTTGCAACGGCCACCCCGCCGGGGACCTTGTGTGCGTCAGCTTGCGCCCTCACCTGGCTTGCCGGGTCGCCCCGGTTTCTTCAGCCCGAGTCCAATATCGGCTTCCATGCCGCCTATCGCGTAGTGGACGGCAAGGCCAGCGAGAGCGGCGTCGCCAATGCGCTGGTCGGAGCTTATCTCAACCAGCTGGGATTGTCCGAGACTGCCATCGCCTACGTGACGTCGGCACCACCTGAAGGCATCGCGTGGCTGACGGCCGCCAAGGCGCAGACCGTGGGCATCACTTACGACGCGATTGACGAGGACGGACCTGATCCGGCGTCCGAGGGGGCAAGACGTTTCCGCACGACCCGATGGGCACGGTGACGGCATTCTACTCCGCGCTCGCAGCCGCCGATGGTGAAACCGCCTCAGCGCTGGTCGTTCCGGAGAAGCGCGGCCAAGGCCCCTTCAACGAGGCGTCGATCCACGCCTTCTTCGGCACGATGTCGGAGCCGCTCAAACTCACAGGCACGGCGCTGCGCGGTAATGATGATGTCAGGGTTTCGTACCAATACGTCACCAGTGACGGCCGTCGCTGCCAGGGTCGCGCCGATGTCCAGACCACCTACGTGTTTGGCAAGACCCTGGTCTCGAGGATCAAAGCGCTTGATGGCTGCTAAGCAGCCGTCTTACCTCGAAGGCAGCCACCGGGTGACTGCAGAACGTCGGCGTTCGCTTGACCGAAGGAGACTGACCTTCGTCTCAGACGGGCCGTTCGAAACGGACGGTCCTGATGCCATTGAAAGCACGGAGTAATGTTCCGAGCGCTGCCTGGCCGCTTCCGATTTGTCACTACATTCCCGATGTGTTGCCATAGGCCCACCGCGCTTCTCCGGATTCATTACAGTCGGTCTGCCGCTACGGTCTGACGCGGTCAGGATGCGCCACCTGGAAGGCCGGCAGTTCGGCGCATCTGGCGTCGATGTCGACGATGCGCTTGAAAGCGGTCAACTCCACTCCCCAGCGGCGGGCGTTGTAGAGCTGGGGAACGAGACAGAGGTCGGCCATCGTCGGCGCGTCCCCAAAGCTGAACGCGCCATCGGCTTCGCCGATCATCGCTTCCAGTTTCCCCAGTCCGTCGGAGATGAAATGTTTCATCCATTCCTCGCGGGCATCGGGCCTATCCGTCATGCTCATCAGATGCGACACGACATGCAGGTTGCAGATCGGATGGATGTCCATAGCGATCGCATAGGCAAGGGCGCGGACTTTCTGGCGATCGGCAATATCCGATGGCAGCAATCCACATTCCGGCCGGGTCTCGGCGAGGTATTCGACGATCGCCAGCGACTGCGTCAGTGTTTTCCCGTCGATCACCAATGTCGGCACCAGCCCCTGCGGGTTGAGGGCCAGATAGTCCGGCGTCCTGTGCGCGCCCTCCAACAGGTTGATGGACACGGTCTGATAATCGACGCCCAGGAGATTGAGCGCGATGCGGACGCGATAGCTCGCCGATGATCGCCAGTAGTCGTAAAGAACGACCTCGTTCATTGCGGCCCGGCCCCTCGGTGTTTTTCGACCGTCTGCTCGATCGCTCCGAAGATCGAATGGCCGGCATGATCCTTCATCTCGATGCGGACCTGATCCCCGAACTTCATGAAGGGGGTTCTCGGCGAGCCGGCCTCGATCGTCTCGATCATCCTGAGTTCGGCAATGCAGGAGTAGCCGCTTCCGCCGTCTTCCACCGGCTTGCCCGGGCAGCCGCCGTCGAGCTTGTTGGACACCGTTCCCGAGCCGATGATCGTGCCGGAAGCGAGATTGCGGGTTTTGGCGGCATGGGCGATCAACTGGCCAAAATCGAACGTCATGTCGATGCCGGCATTCGCCTTACCGAATAGCTTGCCGTTCAAGCTCACCAGCAGCGGGAGATGCAGCTTGCGGCCATCCCACGCATCTCCAAGCTCGTCCGGCGTCACCGCGACCGGAGAAAATGCCGATGCCGGCTTCGATTGGAAGAAGCCAAATCCCTTCGCCAACTCGTCCGGGATCAGACCGCGCAGCGAGACGTCGTTGACCAGCATCAGCAGACGGATGGCGCCGCGTGCGACCTCCGGGCTGCAACCCATGGCGACGTCGCCGGTGATGACGGCGACCTCGCCCTCCATGTCGATCCCGTAAGCCTCGTCAGCCATCACGATCGGGTCGCGCGGCGCGAGGAAAGCGTCCGACCCGCCCTGATAGATCAGCGGATCGGTCCAGAAGCTCGCCGGCATCTCGGCGCCGCGTGCCTTGCGCACCAGTTCGACATGGTTGACGTAAGCGGAGCCGTCGGCCCATTGATAGGCCCGCGGCAAAGGTGACGTTACGTCATGTTCGTGAAACCGGATCGTCGGCTGGGCTCCGGTCTCGACGCCTTCGGCAATGAGCGCGAGCCTCGGAGCCACATGCGCCCAGTCATCGAGTGCTGCCTGCAGGGTCCGGGCGATGTGACCGACCTCCGAACAGCGGGTCAGGTCGCGGGAAACGACGACGAGCCGGCCGTCCCGCGTGGAGTCTTTTAACGTCGCAAGTTTCATGTCCGAGATCCCGTGCAGGAGGATGACTTCAGTTGATGCATCACTTGATACCCCCTCACTTGATACCAGAGGTTCCGTCGAACTTGCGTTCCAGGCCGTCCCAGCATTCCAGGTAATTATCCTGCAGCGTCTCGAGCTCGGCTGCGTATTTCGTCAGTTGCTGCGGGTACCGGGTCTCGAACATGAAGGCCATGGTGTGATCGAGCTTCACCGGTTTGAGCTCGGTATTGGATGCCTTTTCGAAGGCGAGCGCATCCGGCCCGTGCGGAAGCATCATGTTGTGCAGGCTCATGCCACCAGGCACGAAGCCCTCCTCCTTGGCGTCATACTGGCCGTGGATCAGCCCCATGAATTCGCTCATGATGTTGCGGTGGTACCAGGGCGGACGGAAGGTGTGCTCGGCGACCAGCCAGCGCGGCGGAAAGATCACGAAATCGACATTCGCCGTGCCCGCATCTTCGGTCGGCGCGGTCAGCACAGAAAAAATCGACGGATCGGGATGATCGAAGCGGATCGCGCCAACAGGAGAAAATGTCCGCAGATCGTATTTGAACGGGGCGTAGTTGCCATGCCAGGCCACCACATCCAGCGGCGAATGGCCGATATCCGTGACATAGAATTTTCCGCACCACTTCACATGCACGCGGCAAGGCGTTTCCTTGTCCTCGAATGCGGCGACAGGCGTCTTGAAATCGCGCGGGTTTGCCAGGCAGTTGGCGCCGATCGGCCCGCGGTCCGGCAGGGTGAATTTCGCGCCGTAATTCTCGCATATATAGCCACGCCAGACCGTCTGCTCGCCGCCCTTCAGAATCTTGAACATCATGCCGCGCGGGATCAGGCATATTTCCAGGGGCTCGACGTCCATGATGCCCATTTCGGTGAACACTCTGATGGCGCCGAGCTGCGGCACGATCAGCAGTTCACCATCGGCATTGAAGAAGTAATCGTCGACCATGTCCTCATTGAAGACATAGGCATGGGCTGACATGCCCACCTGGGTGGCGGCATCGCCTGCCGTCGTGATGGTCCGCACCCCTTCGAGGAATGTCAGCCTTTCCGCGGGTGCGGGGATGGGATCCCAGCGAAGCTGGCCGAGGGGAAGCGAATGTTCGTCCAGGCACGGCGCGGTTTTCCAGAGCGGATAGGACGCGTTGGAGAAGCGGCGGGTATGACGCACGCTCGGGCGGATGCGGTAAAGCCAGGACCTTTCGTTGGTCCCGCGCGGCGCGGTGAACGGCGAGCCGGAAAGCTGCTCCGCATAGAGACCATAGTTGCACTTCTGCGGGCTGTTCTGGCCTTGCGGCAAGGCGCCGGGGAGCGACTCGGTTTCGAAGTCATTGCCGAACCCCGGCAAATATTTCAGCGTGTTTGCTGTCGCGGCTTCACCATCCGACGTCTGGATCGATGTCTGGTCCATGCTCACTCCTCCCCGAACACTCCAGCGCCGCGCGTCTGAAAGATGCGCGGCGCTAGTGAGTTTACTCCGCTGCAGTGCCGATGACACCACGCTTGATCTGATCGGCCTCGATCGACTCAAAGAGAGCCCGGAAATTGCCTTCGCCGAAGCCTTCGTCGCCCTTGCGCTGGATGAACTCGAAGAAAATCGGCCCGATGACGGTCTTGGAGAAGATCTGCAGCAGGATCTTCGTCATGCCGCCATTCACCACACCTTCGCCATCGATGAGGATGCCGTGTTTCTTCATGCGTTCGACAGGTTCGCTATGGCCGTTCACGCGCTCATAGGACATGTCGTAATAGGTCTCCGGCGGACCCGGCATGAAGCGCAGGCCGTTGTCGGCAAGCCTGTCGGTGGCGTCGTAAATATCCTCCGTTCCAACGGCGATGTGCTGAATGCCCTCGCCCTTGTACTTCTTCAGATATTCCTCGATCTGGCTGGTGTCGTCCTTCGATTCATTCAGCGGAATGCGGATTTTGCCACAGGGCGAGGTGATGGCGCGGCTCACCAGACCGGTGATGCGCCCATCAATATCGAAAAAGTGGATCTGCTTGAAATTGAACAGGTTGCGGTAAAAATCCCACCACTTGTCCATGTTGCCGCGAAAGACGTTGTGCGTCAGGTGATCGAGATAATAGAAGCCGATGCCTTCAGGATGCGGGTTGCGCTCGCCAAGCCAGTCGAACTCGGCCTCGTAAGCCGATCCCTTGGCGCCATAGGTCTCGACGAAATAGAGCAGCGAGCCGCCGATGCCGACAATCGCCGGGACGTCGAGCATCTTGTCGTCCCCTTCATAGGGAACAGCGCCTTTTGATACCGCGTGGTCGAAAGCGTGCTTGGCATCGACGACGCGCCAGGCCATCGATGGGGCGCAGGGACCGTGATTTGCGACGAAACGCGCGGCATGACTGCCCGGTTCGGCGTTCAGGACATAGTTGATGTCACCCTGTCTCCAGACGGTGATATCTTTCGTCTTGTGCTTGGCGACGGCGGTGTAGCCCATGCGTGTGAAGAGCTCGCGCAGCGTCTCGGGCTCAGGATGGGCGAATTCGACGAATTCGAAGCCGTCGGTGCCGGCCGGATTGTCGGCGGTGATTTCCGAGGGCGGCGCATCATGCGGGAAAGGACCCATTTTCTTTCCTCCAGAGGAGATTGCATTTGATATGCAAAGTGTGGCCCAAAACGCGTGCAAAGTTCTTGCATTCTTTATGCCATGGGAAGAGATTATGCACGATCCGTGAGTATATTGGAGATTTCGTGCAATGGATGAGCCACTCGATAAATTGGATCTGCGCCTGCTCCAGGAACTTCAAAAGGACGGCAGGCTGACGAACAACGAGTTGGGCGAGCGGATCGGGCTTTCACCGTCGCAATGTTCACGCCGGCGCACAAGACTGGAGGCTGAAGGATATATCCGCAGCTACCGCGCCTACCTCGATCGGCAGAAGCTTGGTCTCGATATGCTGGTGGTCATCTCCGTGACGCTTGCGACCCATAACAGAGACAATGCCCGCCGGTTTTCGCAACTGATCAACGGACTGCCGGAAGTTCTCGAAGCCTATGCGCTGACCGGTGAAATGGACTATCACCTGACGGTCGCGACCCGCGGACTTGCCGACCTCTCCAAATTCGTCAACGACGTGCTGTTGCCCCACGAGTCGGTGCAACACGTGAAGACGTCCATCGTCCTCGACACGCTGAAGACATTCGAAGGCTTTCCGGTGCTGATGCCGGGTCACTGATTGGCGACAGCACGCGATGATGGAGACGGCATCGCGCCCCGCAGTCATATCTAGAGTGGCAATTCGGTCGAGAATTTCAGCTCGCGCAGCACGAAGCTCGAGACGACCGTGCGCACATGCGGGTTGCGCATGAGATAGCGGGTCATGAAGGCTTCGTAGCTTTCCACGTCGCTTGCCCTTATCTTCAGCATGTAGTCGAAGGCGCCTGACAGGGCGTAGCATTCCATGATCTCAGGCCGCTCCAGCACCATCGAAGCGAAAGATGCGACCGCCTCTTCGTGGTGATTCTCCAGCGTCACATGCGCGATCACGCAGAGCTTGAGATCAAGTTTTCCTGGATCGAGCAATGTCACACGCTTGCGGATGACGCCGTCGGCTTCCAGCTCCTGGATCTTCCGCCATGCCGAGCTCTGTGACATGCCGGCCTTTTCCGCCAGGTCGGCCAGCGACAGGCTGCCGTCGGCCTGGACGAGTTGCAGAAGCTTGCGACGAAAATTCCCAGGTTCTTTCATTTTCAGCGTCACATTCGGGAAGATTTGCCACCATTATGGCGACAGCCAGCATGAAAGAAAAGAAAATCCTCCAAACTCGGATCATAATGGCAGGAATAGCGCCGTTCTCGGGAGGATCAGCCTGTGACAAAGGAAAGCAGCTACACCGCCAAACTGCCCGGCCCGGACGGTTTGTATGACTACGCTCCGGATGAAGATGCAATCTGGGGTGAACTCTACCGGCGTCAGATGAAACTGCTGGCCGATACAGCCTGCCGCGAATATCTGGACGGCGTCAAAATGCTAGGGTTGAAGCCGGATAAGGTGCCTCAGCTTCTCGACGTCAACAGACGCCTGAACGAGACCACCGGCTTCGGCGTCGAAGGCGTGCCGGCGCTCATTCCGCCCTCACGCTTTTATGAGCTTCTGTCGCAAGGCAAATTCCCGCTCGCAACCTTCCTGCGCCGTCGCGAACATATCGACTATATCGAGGAACCGGACCTGTTCCACGAGGTTTTCGGCCATTGCCCCATGCTGACCGACCAGAGCTATGCCAATTTCGTCCGGCATTTCGGCGAAACCGCCGTCCGCCTCGGCAAGGGCTATTCATGGCACCTGTTCAGGATCTTCTGGTTCACCGTCGAATTCGGCCTGATTAATACGCCGCAAGGCCGCCGCTGCTTCGGCGCGGGCATCGTCTCATCGCCAAGCGAAGCGAAGGCGGCAATGGAAGGCAAGGCGTGCGAATTCCGGCCGTTCGATCTGCTGAGCGTGCTCCGGACGCCCTATCGGATCGATATCCTCCAGCCGATCTACTATGTCATCGACGGCTTCGCCGATCTTGAAGCGATCGTGGAGCAGGATATCGAGGCCACTATCCTCAAGGCAAAATCGCTGGGTGATTTCGCCCCCGCTTTCGAAGCCAAAGCGTCGTGAACCCCGATGATATGGCGGTTTGCCTCGCCGCGGTGCGGCGAGGCAACAGTCTTGCGAGCACTATGGCATGACCGCCGCGAACCGCATCCATTTGATGATCGAGTCGATCGGTGAGTTGTCTGGCATCTTGAGAGGGCTCTGACTGGGCGTGAACCCACGCGAAAGAGCCGAGTCCGGATCCGCAAGCAGCACGCCCACGAAGGTCGACGCCACGAGACAGCTCCCGACTTCGCCCAATCGATTTCCGCCTGCAGCCTCGGCTTCGGCCAGAATGTAGAACCAGATCGGCGTACGCTCGTGGAAACGCGATGCAGTGCCGGCGAGGAAGTTCTTCAAATCGGGCTTCGCGGCGAACAATGCTGAGACATCTTGGATCGGCGAGGACTGCACCGCGCCAATTTGCCTGAGATGCTTGTGCAAAGCCTGGCCCGTCGGGAGCCTGAGATTGTAGCCCCGACGAAGGAGGAACCTTCGTCGGGAGCCTGAGATTGTAGCCCCGACGAAGGTTCCTCCTTGCCAGGTTCTTGAACAACTCCTTGAGCTGTTGGTCGGCCTGGTCCTCCCCCTCCTTGAACAGCGTATGCAATGGCGGAGCAAGCTCCGTATCGATCCTCCTGGCAAGACGGGCCGGCTCCCCATCGCTCGCATCATGGGGATCGGCTCCCGTAAAGCGCGTCCAGTCGATTATCCAATTCTTGGGCAGCTTCTTGTCGTCATCCAGCCTGCCGCCGCCGCCAGTGAATTCGAAAAGCAACTTCAAGGTGGCGCGCGGTAGAAAACCTGTGCCCGGCCGCCCAAAGTTCTTGTTGTAGTCATAGAAGGTTCTGACCATGGAATGACCGAACCGATAGGCTGCGGTGGAGAACTCCAACGGCAGAGCATTGCCGAGCCGGGTATTCTGCCTCCGGGCATCGAACTCGGCTCTGAATTTGAAGAAATGAGATGCCCGATCGTTGACGACGCGGTCCACCACAACCGGATCGCAAACGCCCTTGAGATATCCTTCTACAATCAACCATTGGTAATGAAGTCTTGTCAGAGCCTGCGCTGAGCTGAAATCGGCGATCCAGCCCGTGTCATGCGATGCAAGATAGTCGACTGCCTTGTTATGAAACCGGAGAAAGCTCAGATGGAACTGCGCGACGACAAGATTTTCATCGTTGCGATTATCCCCGATTATCGCCCGCTGGGGCAAGCTATCGGAGAATTTCTGAAACGCCTCGGGAGTCATCGCGGCCTGAGCCAGACGTAAAGCCGCCTCCCGGACAGACGACTGGACCTGGCCATAACGAGGAAGGTCGCGATGTTCGTCGAGGTTGTCTGGAAGCGGCCCCGGATCGACGGCTGTCCCTACACGCATTTTGTTTGTCAGCGTGGGGTGGCGAAGGCCGGAGATCACTTTGACAACATCTGCATCTATCCCCTCGCCGACGGCAGATCCGCCGTAGACACTATCCAGATCGAAACGGGGCGAGCGAGCATTTCTGAACTGGCTCTCCACTGTCGACGAGGCGACAGGCGGGTGAGCGTTGACCATGCTCGAGATCGCCCCTTCGCGATCAGTTCGGGCCGTCAGCTCGTGATCCAGGAATTGTCCCCAATATGTGAAGACAGGCGGGAGCGTGGAATCTTCCGTCGGATCCTCGCTCGTCGGCGTCGCGACAACATCGATCATCATTTCGCCGAGCTCATCGAGTTCCCCAAGCGTTTCCGCCGTGTTGGGAAGGTAATTCTCTGGCGCATCTAATGGCGGTACGAAATAACCGAAGTCAGCTTCTTCATCGACCGCGACGTCACCCGTCGCTGGCCGCCCGGCCCGAACGCTCGGCCCTGGAACTGCGCGCTCTTTCTCCGCACCCCCGTGCGATTGAAAAACGATTGCCATTGGCAACACCCTCCGTTTTCCAGCCCGCGGGATAATTCATACACCTAGAACGCGAAGTCAACTAATCATATTGGGCTATTATTCATCTTAAAGTTGGTAAATTACCCGTAAACAGGTCGATATATGTGCGGATTCAGCGCACTCGTTTTGTGCGCATCGTACCCCCTGCCCCGCGGTTGGCGCCTCGCTGTAAGCGGTGCCACAGCCGGCATCGCCGGCGCTTTTCGCGGCAAGTCCATTATTGCACGGCAGTATCGATAATCGGACAGGGCCTCCTCAGGCCCAAAAATAACGAGGAAAACCAATGGGAGGAGATGCAGAAGTATAGGTTACCTGAAAAGCAATGAAATGCTGACGAACATCCACTAGAATTTTCATTTGCTAACTCAACAATAAGATGTATATTTGCCGCCGAGATTTTATCTAGGGAAGTACATCCCGAAATCGACCTACAAGGTACAATTTATTATGCTTGCCTGCCGAATGCTCCAATTTTCGGACGGCGAAGCTTTGTGTTCTCGCGGCAAGTCAGCGGCAATCCGCATCGATCTACCTTTAGGGCCGCCGCTGTCCCGAACGCGAGTTTCGGCTCGATTAACGGGTATGCCGCGTCAAGCTTGCGGCTTTTGTATTGCTTTCAAACCGTGAAAGATGGGGGAGAGTTGGTATCATGGCGAAATCAACGCGAGGCAGGGTCAACGCACAAGGCGACGGCACATCGGGTCTTGGCATGGTGGTGCGATTTACACCCAAAGCAAGGAGCGAGGGTGTACAGCAACTCGAAAAAGGCGGCTTCCGTGTCGCATCGTCCAAAGATTTTCGCAGCGCCGTGGCGGTGCCAAATGATTTCGATGGCGCTGATGTTCAGTACTTCGAACGTTTCGGAATCGCAATTGTGCGCCGTGACGGCGAGAGACTGAAGCCCATGTTGCAAAATGCCATGCAGCGGAAGGTCATCAGCGCGGCTCGGCCAGAGCGATCCTATCGTGCTCTCGGCGGCCCGCAGACGATGCGGCTAGACCTCGCACAGGTGGGCGGCGTTGCAACCTCTTTGGACCGTGACTACCTGCTCGGCTATCGTGACGCTGTGAACGAACTGGTCGATCGCTTATTGGGCAAAAAGGGCGCGGAGGGGCTTGTGGCCCGGGCCGCCTTTGACGAGACCAGCAACACTTGGGGACTGCAGGCTATCAGGGCTATCGAAGGTGACCTGAGCGGGGCCGGCATCAAGGTAGCAGTACTGGATACCGGATTTGACGAAACTCATCAGGATTTTGTCGGCCGCTCCGTCACCAAGAAGCTCTTTGCAACACGTAGTTCCGAAGGCGATGTTCACGGTCACGGAACGCATTGCATCGGCACGGCATGCGGTCCATTGCGACCGACCAGCGGCCCACGCTACGGCATCGCCCATGAGGCGGAAATCTACGCTGGAAAGGTGCTGGGCGACGACGGCTTCGGCACCGACCGGTCGGTCATTGCCGGCATGGAATGGGCGCTGGATGAAGGTTGCCATGTTATTTCGATGTCGCTAGGCGCTGCAACGCAATTTGGAGATGCGCCGAGTGACGACTACGAGCAAATTGGGCAGGTATGTTTAGACGCGGGAACTTTAGTTGTTGCCGCCGCTGGGAACGAGAGTTCTCGTCCTCAACAGATTGCGCCAGTTGGTTCTCCGGCGAATGCGTCCACGATCCTGGGAGTTGGCGCCGTGGATCGCCCCTTCGTGCCGGCGTCGTTCTCATGCGGCGGTTTGAATCCTGGTCAGGAAGTGGACATTGCCGCTCCTGGCGTCGACATATTTTCGAGCTTGCCCGATGATAAGTATGACCGATGGGATGGCACCAGCATGGCGACTCCACATGTTGCTGGCGTTGCGGCTCTTATTGCTCAGTCTGATCCGAAGTTTCGCGGATGGGCGCTATGGGCGCGCTTGATTCAGCTTACAAAGCCCCTATCTTCCCCTGCTAGGGATGTTGGCAAGGGCCTGCTCCAGGCAAGAGGAAGCGGCGAGGTATGACGACCGATAAGATTGAAGTTACCATTCGGATCGATAAAAAGGAGGCCCGCAGTTTGGGAGAGGTCGTCGGCGACTTGAAGTTGAAAGGCCTCGAACAGGTGCAAAGCCACGAGCGCTTCATGATTGTCAACGGTACTGTCAATCCTGATGCGCTCGATGCGCTTCGCGCGGTAAAGGGCGTCGCTTCGGTTCGGAAAGATGTCGCATACAAGCCTCAAGCGAACTGATCATGCAGGCGGCACGGCCTATGCGCAGGCGCTGAGCAGGAAGTCGTCAGTGAGAAGCAGAGAAGAGTGGGATTTTCAATATCTTCCCCCTCATTTCGGCGTGGCTGAACTTCGATTGACGAAGTCCACCACGACCCCTGGCTTGACCATAGCCGCCAACTCTTCGGCATCCCAGTTCGTCAGCCGCACGCAGCCATGCGATCCCACCTTGTCGATGAGCTTCGGCTCCGGTGTCCCATGTATCCCATAGGTGGGCTCAGTCAGGTCGATCCAGACCGTACCAACAGGACCGTTCGGCCCCTTCGGGATCGTCAGGACCTTGTCGTTCTTTCCCTGCTTGAAGTTGCGCTTCGGGTCATATCTGTAGACCGGCATCCGTGCGACGCCCTTAACCTTGTGCTTGCCTGACGGCGCCGGATTGTCTTCGCTTCCGATCGTTGCGGGATAGACTGCAAGCAGCGATCCATCCGCAGCATAGGCGAGCACCTGCCCGGTCTTCCTGTCAGCCTCGATCCTCTTGACCCTCCCTTCCCTTGGAGGACCCGGGTTCACCACCCACACCGTGTCGCCAGGAGCAAACTGCGAAGCCGGGTTGAGCGCATGCACGAGATCGATACCCATGTGGAACCGCTCGGACAGTTTCTCGGCAACGCTCGTATATCCCAAGCTTTGCATCTTTGCCTTCTCGCCATAGTCTTCAGGGATCTTGTCAACGAGACCCGCGGCATCCTCTGCCGAGACGACATAGCTCTCAACGATCGGGGCATTGCCTTCCAGGCGGGAGGCGACCTCTGGATCGAGCCTCCCATCGACAGGCAGGTTGTTCATCGCCTCGAAGCCGGCCACGGCCTTGTCGACGTTTTCGCCCGAGAGGCCGTCGATCACGCCGGGAGACGAGCCTGCACGGTCGAGCAGAACCTGAAGACGGACGATCGCCGGGTCTGGATCTCCCGGCCCAGATTTCTCAGTCCCGATGGACGCAATCGACGCGGTATTGATTTCTTCGGGTCGGAGTTCGCGCGCGACAGCACCGCCAACGGAGAAGGCCAGAGCGAGCAGCGACATCGGCAGGGCTGTTTTCATGGACGACAAATGGCCAGCGGCGCAACTTGTTCCAGTGCGAACAGAGCCAGGCGGGTGTTCACGATGATTTCAATGTCCAGCCTCAGCAAATTCAGTACAACGGCCATTCGATCCGAAGGAGCTCGTGAATGCCGCGCGAGAGCGTCAATGACCTGCTGGCTTTTCTGGCGGTCGCCCGAGAGAAGAATTTTACGCGAGCGGCTGCGAAGCTGGGCGTGTCTCAATCGGCGCTCAGCCACGTTGTCCGCCAGCTCGAGACACGGCTCGGAATCCGGCTGCTGACCCGTACCACGCGGGCCGTTTCGCTCACCGACGCCGGAGAGCGGTTGTTCCAAGGCGTGGGGCCTCATTTCGACGAGATCGAGGCGCAACTTGAAACCCTCACCGAATTCAGGGAAAAGCCGGCCGGGAACCTCCGCATCACGGCATCAGACCACGCAATAAGGTGGATCATCTGGCCGAAACTCCAGCGCTTCCTGCCGAACAACCCTGACATCAAAGTGGAGCTGATACGCGAAAACGGGCTGTCTGACATCGTGACCGAGCGCTTCGACGGCGGCGTCCGGATGGGGGAGCAGGTGGCGAAAGACATGATCTCGACACGCATCGGGCCTGATTTCCCTTTTGCCGTCGTCGGAGCACCCTCATATTTCGAGGGCAAGGGGGTTCCGGAGCATCCGCAGGACCTCGTCCGCCACAACTGTATCAACGAGCGCCTGCCCACATATGGCGGCTTCTGGGCATGGGAGTTCGAAGACAACGGGAAAGAGATCAGGATCAGGGTCGAGGGACAGCTTGCCTTCAATAACTCCTATCAGAGTGTGGAAGCGGCGCTGGACGGACTTGGCCTGGCATACGTACCGGAAGACGTCGCGCTACCTCATATCGCGGAAGGCCGTCTGAGACGCGTGCTGGAAGCCTTTTCGCCACACTGGGATGGCTACCATCTCTACTATCCCAGCAGAAGGCAGTCCTCTCCGGCTTTCGTGGCGCTCGTCGACGCCCTGCGCCATCGAGCCTGACGATAGGTCATCGTCTTTTCTACGGCGCCCTTTGGATGGCTGCATATTCGATGTAACGCATCATGGAAGGAAAACGCCGACGCGCAGGGATCGCTTCCGGTGAGGCGCTCATTTGGCCGCCCGCTGGTGACCCTCTCAGTGAATTGTCTTCGACCGCTTCTCGGTATCCGAAATGTCATCGAGCGTCGCTATAAGCTTTTCGAACTCATTCAAGACGCGATTGAACTCGGCGTCCTGCATGTTGGCGATTTCCGATATCGTCGAGGACACGGACGCGATCAGCTTGTCGATCCAAACGCAGCGCTCGGCCGGCACATGTCCGAGAACCTCTCGCCGATGCGTCTTCAGCTCGCGGAGAATGCGAACGATAAGGGCTCCACGGTCTGCCCGGCTCAAGAGCGGAAGCCTTGTCTGTGCCTGCTGGATTTCCGTTATCAGCGCCGTCGCCATCCCCGCTCTCCAAGCTCTGAATGCAACCAGGTATCACAACCGTAGCGTTTGCAACACGGACTTTAGTCCGACTGACCAGGTCGTGCAATCGGGTACGCACCGCGCGAGCACATCAGTTGCTCGCCGCTACGAGATCCGACACGTCGCAACTGCGCCGCGGTCCGTCCCATGGTTGATACGTATTGTCTTCCGCTCGATACGACTTGTAGCGAGCGGCGCACCGGGCTGCCGCCTGTGCATTTACTTTCGTGCCGATGCCTTCATCAGCCCCCGCGACGATCCGCTGGAACGGCGACATGCACTCGCGGGTCTCGCCGCTATAGGAACGATAACTGTTCGTCGCGGGGTCGAAAGAGCGGTAGCGGTCCGCACACCAGGCAAGATGCTCGACCGAAAATTCTGGCTGGGGTGTCTGACGTTCGGCCGTCGGGCGAACGGGTTCCGGCCTGGCCCTTGCGGTAATGACGGCCGATGCCTCGGTGACATAGCTGGAATAGAGAGGCGGAATTCGCTCATAGCGCTGCTGCCGAGGATCGACTTTCACCGGCGCCGTCGTCCAGAGATCGGGCGCTGCAAGGTCATTGAAAGCGTGGGGCTCGGAATCCGCCACGACGTGGGACGCGACAGATGCAGCAGCCATGCAAGCCCCGACCGAGCTCAAGATCCCAAAGGCAACGGATGCGATGGCTTTCATTGTCCCGACCCCTGCTGTTGAGCCTGTGGAACCCAGACGCGGCCGGAGGTACTGCCCTGTCGGCCGCCTGTGGCAACAAGCACCGCGAGAATAACGGCCATTGCCAGCAGGATGACGATCAGCGGCAAGGCCAGACCACCGGATTTCTCTTCGGAATAGATCATGTTCCTCTCCTTGGCCCCGGCGGCGGAGGCCGCCGCCGGGCACTGCCCGTTATGCCGAAATGATGTAGACGATCGTGAATGCGGAAGGATCGACGATGACGATCCGGCCATCCGCGAGAAGGAAGAAACGGTAGGCCTTGTACTGCGGTACAATTTCCACGATCCGCGGCGGCAGCGGCTCGAGCCTGATCTTCTTCGGGATGGTGGTGCCGACCGAGACCGTGAAATCCGCCTCCCGAACCGGCTCGACATGAACCTCCTTCACGACGCTGCGGATTTCCGTCTGCTGTTCGACGGAGATGTTCACGTCGGTCGTATTGCTCGTCTCAGTCTTCGTGGTGTTCTCAGTGTTGCTGTCGACGGATGGGTTGTTGTTCTCGGCCTTCGTCTTGCTGTTCGACTGGGTCTCGGTCGAGCCGCTGGAAGACTTCGCGTCGCCGGACTTCTGGGTTTCATCGGAGCCGGTCGACGTGCCAGTGTCCTGGCTGCCGGCAGGCTTCTGGCTTTCCGTCGAGGACTGTCCCGACTTGGAAGACTTCGAACTGTCCGGGCTTCCGCCTGAGGCGTCCGTGCCTGCGGCACCGGAGCCGGTTTCGGTCGAGCTTCCGGACTGCTTCTTAGCTCCGGGCTGAGTTGTCGTCTGATCGGAAGATCCATCCGTGGAGGTTCCGCTCGACGCACCCGACGAGCTTCCGTCGGAGCCGGAAGGCTGCGTGGCTTGCTCGCTCGATACTCCCGCGCCGCCCGAGGAGGCACCGCCCGCATCCGGTTGCTGGGTCGCGCCGCCGCTGGATTGGTCGTTTTGAGCAGCACCTTTCTTGGGAAGAATCGGCGCGTCCTGCGCCACGGCGGAAATGATGCCCACCGGCGAAACGCCGATCGACAGTGCCGTCATCAGCACGGCGAGTGTTTTGGTCTTCATAACAATCTCTCTGCTTTTTGGCCGCACGACGACGCTGTCGTCCGTCGTGCGGCGGTTCTCAGGTTCTAACGATGATGTTGAGAGGCAAGACGCGGCAGAGACCGCGTAGGATCAGGTCACTTGATAACCTGGATCACCTTGCGGGACGACGGCTCGACGATGACACGTTCATCATTGACCACCGCGTAAGCATAGGTCGGGTCATCCGGAATAGGCGTCACGACGACCGTCTCCGGCAGGGGCTGGCCGACGACAACCTTCTCCTTGACGACCACGCGCGCCGACGGGGCCGGAGCCTCGCGGACATAGGTGATGACCTTTTGGGGCGGCGGATCGATCGCCGTACCAACGACTGCGCCGGCAACGCCGCCGACAGCAGCGCCGACTGGACCGCCGACGATCGCACCGGTAACCGCGCCACCGGCGGCACCATTGACGGTCGAGGACTGGGCAAATGCGGCGCCCGACATGAGGGTCGCGGCAGCCGCACCGACGATAAGCTTGGAGAGCATTTTCTCCTCCTTCTGTTTCGAGGCGGCCTTCGTGACCGCTGGCAAACCAACTAGCTGGAGCCCAGGGTCGTTCCACGCCCCGGACCTCAGTCCGATCGGCCCCGGCCTTTGGTCCTAAACCCATTTCAATATCGGTCGCCGGCGCTAATTGCGGATCGGAAGGCCCTGTGGTCGCGGGCATTGAGGAGACTGAAGGAGATGGCACGATCCAACCGTCGGGAGGCGGGACGCAGGCGCCTGGCGATGCGCCTGCCGCAGATGCGCAAGCTGATCATGGAAAGCCGCGACCCGTGGCAGCTCGAGCTCTTCGAAGCCTACCAGATGGCCGTCGAAGCACGCGACGCAGTTCGACGGCAGCGGTTCAATCCGAACCTTGTACGGGAATATGACGAGACCTGCTCGGAAATAGAACGGCACGTCATCCGAGCCATGTGCGAGCCTTCCTACGCGCAACGCACAAGCTGACCCCGGTGAGCCGTCATATCTCGGCGGGCAGGAACTTTTGGAAATCAATATGGAGGAACCGCTTGATTGCCGCCGCAACGCTGACGAGAATTATGAAACACGGCCGACGACGACCAACGCACTCATGCCGCCGCACGGACGCACTCCGTGGCGCGATTCCAGTTGCTCGGCCACTTCGTCGACGATCTCCAGAATGCGCCCCGGCGCCCGCTTTTCGATCTCTCCCCTGAGCGGAGTGGCTTGACAGAAGGCTGCAGCGACGTCGTGCGCGGCCGCGACGGAGGTCAACTCGATCCGATCGCAGGAAACCGAATCAAATCCAGCCGAAGACATATGCGCCTTGATCGTATGAGGGTCGAAATAGGAATATGGCAGGCGACTTAGAAAGTCCGGCGGGTCGGACCGAAAGAGGCCTGCCAGGGTTTCGTCCACATATCTCGCGAAGTCGTTAGCAGAAAGCGAATCCCAGGTCGCAAACAGGAAACGACCGCCGCTCCGCAACACTCTTGCAGCCTCGCCATAGGCCTTGAGCTTATCCGCAAAGAACATCACCCCGAACTGGCAGACGACGAGATCGAACATCGAGGGCGCGAAGGGGAGATTTTGCGCGTCGGCGTGCATCCAGTGAGTCCGCGACATCGTCAGCGATGGTGCCCCGACGTCGATCATCGCCTGACTGAGATCGGTGGCAACGAGCTCTGTTGCATGATCGAGTGTCGCCCGCAGAGCGCGTGTCAAGGCGCCGGTCCCCGCAGCAACCTCGAGAACGCTGCCGGGTTTCAACCGTTCGGCGACGATCGCCATCTCCGACGCATAAGGCTCGAAGAGTATGGGCACGAGAAAGGCCTCGTAAAAGTCGGCAACGTCTTCCTCGAACGGCGCCGGAAAAACGGCAGGTGCGGCGCTGATGCCGCCGTCGATATCTGCGGAAATCGTCACGTACAAGCCTCCAAACCTTGGTCTGTCGATCGTGAAATATGACTGAATCCGTTGATGTCTATGAGCGTCAGACCTTGGTCCCAGCCCTGTCCGACCGAAGTCCCTGGAGTGGAACGCGGATCGGGATCGCTCCGTTTCGAAAGAGACCAAGGAGATCCAACATGCCCCAGAGTCATAGATCCCGAGTGAATGACGCGTGCAACGCGTCCGTCTTCGCACTTGTTGTCGTTCTGGCTGCCCTTCTCTACGTCTTCGGCGCGGCCATGTCCGGCGATACCGTCGGGTTGACCGAGAGCATAAGAGGCGCCGAGGTGTTCGACACGAGGAATTTGCCCTGACGCTGTTTGGAAAACTCTGAAGACGCGGTAGGCTCATCGGCAAGTCTATTATCGGTATCAAAATGAATTGGCTTCGCCGCTGGAATGCCCGCTCACTTGCCTCCCAGTTCTTCATTGCGGGTGGGCTCATATCGATCGCCGCAATGCTGGTGGTGGGCCTTTTCGTGAGCCACCTCATCGAGGAAACCGTCATCCACAATTCGGGAGCGGCAACGGCGCTTTATGTGGATAGCGTAATCGCACCGCTCCTTCCCGATATGCAAACAGAATCACTGCTTGATGAAGCGAGTGCTCTGGCTCTGGACGAGACGCTCGGCCAGGGTGCACTCGGCAAACGCCTTGTTTCGTTCAAGCTGTGGCGAAGCGACGGCACCATCCTCTATTCGAACGAGAAGGAGCTGGTGGGCAGGAAGTTTGCGGTCAGCGACAAGCTGCAGAGGGCATTCGCAGGGTCTCTCGTCGCGCGCTACGAAATTGCCAGCGATCCGGAAAGCGATAAGGAGCGCGCGCTCGGCAAGCCGTTGATGGAGATCTATAACCCGGTGCTCCAGCCCTGGTCCGGACAGGCAGTCGCCGTCCTTGAGTTCTACGAGACGGCAGAAGGATTGGGCGATAGTCTGGCGCATGCCAGGCTCCGGAGTTGGGGCGCCGTCACCGCTCTGACGGCGACCTTTTTCCTTGTTCTCTCCGTTCTGGTGTTCCGGGGTAGCCGCACGATCGAGGCGCAGCGCAAGGACCTCAAGGAACGGGTCACCGAACTGTCTGCGCTGCTGGCGGAAAACCGCGGGCTACAGCGTCGGCTGCAGCGCGCCTCGCAGCGGGCGGCAGCGCTGAACGAAACCTATTTGCGCAGCATCGGTGCAGATCTGCACGACGGTCCGGCCCAGCACATCGCCTATGCCTCATTGCGCCTGGACAGCGACGTGTTGATCAATGCCTCCACCCAGCCCGAAGCACGCGAAAAGGAGCTTGCCTGGATACGCTCGAGCCTTGCCGAAGCGATGACCGAGATCCGCAATATCTGCAGCGGACTGGTGCTTCCACACATCGAAAAATCCTCAATCACCGAGATCGTCACGCGGGTCGTCGAAGCGCATCAACACAAGAGCGAAAGCCATGTCGAAACTGTTATCGACGAGGATGGACCGGAACTTCCCCCCGCCGTAAAGATCTGTATCTATCGCTTCGTTCAGGAAGCCTTGAACAACGCTTATCGCCACGGCGGCGGCGTGCAGCAGGCTGTCAGGGCCGTCTCGCACAAGGGTCATGTCCGTGTCGAGGTCAGCGATCGCGGCGACGGCTTCGATCCGACCGAGGTGAGGCCAACGAGCCTTGGCCTCGTGGGGTTGCGGGAGCGCATCGACAGCCTGGGAGGATCTTTCGACATCAAGACAGGCGAAGGAGGAACGACCGTGACCATGATCTTCGAGCCAATGGAAGTGGGAGAGTAGGGATGACAGCAATCACCATCGGCGTCGTGGACGATCATCCGCTTTTTCGCGAGGGTGTAACGCGTAGCCTGTCGGAGATCAGCGGCTTTATCGTCGTTGGCGAGGGGGCCAGCAGCGATGATGCCGCGATGATCGCTTCGGACAACCACCCCGACATCATGCTCCTCGATGTCTCGATGCCCGGCGGTGGGCTGTCTGCGATCAGTGACGTGTTGGCGCGGAGCCCTACAACGAAAGTGCTGATGTTGACGGTATCCGAGGAGGTGGACACTTTACTGGGAGCTCTGCAACGGGGCGCGATGGGTTATGTTCTGAAAGGTGTTGGTTCGCGTGGCCTCGCCGAAGCAATCCAAACCGTCCTGCGTGGCTCGCGATATATCTCGCCGACGATGTCGGCGAAAGTCATGGAGAATTCGTTGAATGGCGGAACCTCCGACAAAAGCAGCCTGACGCCACGGGAACGCGAGGTGATGGATCTTGTCGCTCAAGGCTTGTCAAACAAGCATATCGGCTTGCGTCTCAGCCTGCAGGAAAAGACCGTGAAGCACCATATGACCCAAATCCTGAGCAAGCTCGGCGCCTCAAACCGGACCGAGGCGGCTCTACAGTGGCGCGAACGGCGCTGAGACGAATTATCACCGCCTAACGTCAGCGAAGAAAGCGGCTCAATCGGCGGGCATCGTTTGCCGTTGCTTGTCGACTGATAATTGTCCGGCCCTTCGAGTCCTTCATAACGTAGCGACCGCGTTGCAGGGTTTCAGTTATGCCGTTCGAATGGCGGACGTCGATGGAGCCATCGGACGCCGCTGTTGCTCTCGCGCCCGATCTTGCTGGCGATCCTGTGCTAGAGGAAGACGATCCCCCACCACCGGCGGAATTTCCACCATTGCCGTTTCCCGAACCGCTATTGCCGTTGCCGCTGCCGCCACTATTGCCATTCCCTCCCCCGTTCCCATTGCCACCACCGCCGCCGTTGCCATTCCCTCCACCATTACCGTTGTTGCCGTCCTTTGCCTGCGCAAAGTCCGCCGCCAGAACAGGAAGGAAACCGCCGAAATTTAAACTGACTGGTGATGCAGCAGCGATGAGAGCGACGGCCGCACTGCCGCCCAATCTCAGAAAATCGCGTTTCCGGATACTCATGCCATAGCCTCGTTTGTCCGTTCGTTGCCCGCTTCCCATGCAATACGACGTATGAGACTTTTCGCTGTTCCAAGTAAAGAATGCAACCGACCTAGGTAGTAGGTGCGGCAAGACTTTGGTCCGCCTCTCGCCGAGTGCAATGCTTTTCATCGGAAAAACGCCGCACGGTGGCGCCGCAAGCGTTCCTCTGCTGGCGTCCGTTCGTACCTTCTATGGAACTTCTCCGCTTTTCGCCGCTTTGTCTGTTCAAGGTGCAACAGAGGAAACTTCCATGGCAAACCCAAACGAATCCCCCGCAGTCCAGTCCCTGCGAAAAGAACAGGCAGAGCAGCGGAAGCAGGCGCGAAAAGGCGAACTCGACAAAGCAATCGAGGATACATTTCCTGCGTCCGACCCCGTGTCTGCCACTCATACTTCTATTCCTGCCGGTCGCAGCGACGTCGAGGCGGCTGAGCGTGTGAAGCGGGAGCCGGATCCCACCAGGCTTGACGAGCAATATCCGTTTGTCGATCAAGCTCTACGCTCGACCGGCGACACCGCCCGCTCCTCCGAGGCCTCCGATGTCGATCGCCAAGGAATGCGGTCTCTTCAGAGAGAAGCAAGCCGCGTCGCCGAGTCCGCATCGGAACTGGCGTCCGGATCTGCTCGCCTGGCAAAGGCCGAAGCCCGCACATTCGTCCATGATCTCGAGGATCGCATACGCCGGCAGCCGCTGACGGCCGCAGCGATCGTCGCCGGTCTCGCCTTCGTCTTTGGCGCGACGCGTTGAGGAGCCAGCCATGGCAGCGCGATGGACTGGCGGCTGTCTTTGCGGATCCTGCCGGTACGAATTCGACGGTGATCCGCCGCATTCGGGATACTGCCATTGGGATATGTGCAAGAAGGCGACGGGAGGCCCTTTCGCGGTCCTGGTTCAGGCGAGGATCGACGATCTTGCCTGGACGGCCGATACGCCCACATCGTACCGATCGTCGCCGATCGCCACGCGCGGCTTCTGCGGCAAGTGCGGAACACCACTCTATCTTCAGTACGACGGCGACGAACTGATCCGGGTGACTGTCGGCTCGCTCGACCGCCCGGAGAAGATCAGCCCTGCGGGACATTACGGTGTGGAGAGCCGCCTTGATTGGGCCGATTGCGGAGGGGGACTTCCTGAGGAGGAAACTCAGGAGCGCTTTTAGATGTTGCCCGGCATCGCCCGGGCTTCTTGCGGGGGCCTCATGAAAATCGCAACCTACAATGTCAACGGCATCAATGGGCGGCTGGAGATCCTGCTGCGCTGGCTCAAGGAGGATGTCCCTGATGTGGTCTGCCTCCAGGAACTGAAGACAGACGATGCCAGGTTTCCGCGAAAGGAGATCGAACAGGCCGGCTACGGCGCCATCTGGCACGGACAGAGATCCTGGAACGGGGTTGCCATCCTGGCGAAGGGCAAGACACCGATACTGACGCGTCGCGGTCTTCCCGGCGATCCTGACGATACCCACAGCCGGTATATCGAAGCTGCCGTCGACGGCATCCTGGTCGGATGCCTGTATCTTCCCAACGGCAATCCGTTTCCAGGAGCAAAGTTCGATTACAAACTGCGCTGGTTCCGCCGTCTGCAGGACTACGCCGCCGAACTCCTCGAGCTCGAAGTGCCTTCGATCCTGGCCGGCGACTTCAACGTCATGCCGACGGAGATCGACGTCTACAAGCCGGAGCGATGGCTGGACGATGCCCTATTCAGGCCGGAAGTGCGCGAGGCCTATGCTCATCTCGTCGCCCAGGGCTGGACTGATGCCGTGAGGCACCTGCATCCGGGAGAGCGCGTCTACACCTTCTGGAAATACTGGCGGAACAGCTTCGAACGTGACGCCGGGCTTCGGATCGATCACTTCCTGCTCAGTCCGGCAGTCGCCCCGTTGCTTCGATCAGCAACCGTCAGGAGAAAGCCGCGCAGCTGGGAGCATACGAGCGACCACGCGCCCGTCATGATCGAGCTCGACGTTTCCGAAGCTGGAGCAGATCTGTAAGCCGTAGGCCGCTCGGGAGCGAGGGAACCTGTCACGTCGCCGAGAGTTATCCCAAAGCGCGGGACGGCATCCCTGCCCCACAATTCTCCAACCGAAAGTAACGCCATGGGCGAAAGCAAGAACTACCTGAACACCGACGAGATCCAGGCCGACGACCAGCTGTCGCCGAAGCCTGTCGAAGGAAAGGACCCGCCGAGGCACGTGCGCAAAAGCGAGGAAGCCATCGCCGAAGGCTCCGACGACACGGAGCGCGTACGGGTTCCGCCGCCGGTTCCGAATCCCGATTGATCGGAATATCTCGCACGTGACGCGCAGTTTTATTCATCTATGCCAAGATCATAGATGCGACCGGTCAGCCAGGCTGGCCAGTCTCGCTCGAAGAAGGATCTGGCGCTTTCATCGAATGTGCGGTTCGCACGCGTTGAAAGCCTGATCTCATTCCCATCAAGACGAACGACGATCTGCTCTTTGCGATGCGCTTCGCGTTCTTTCTGGAAGCGATAATCCTGCAACGGTCCTGAGCGCGCCAGCGGGAGAGATTCGCCTTCCGCGTCGCATATCGCCCGCGCCCCGCGGCTGCCGCCGCCGTTGCGAATGAAGAAATCAAGCGCGCTGAGCACGGCTTCCGAAGCAAGCGCCATATGCCACCATTGCACGCCGCGAACCGCCTCCGCTGCTCGACCGTAGGCGACGCCGTTATCGCGAATTTCAGCATTCAGCTTGCGTGCTTCGAGCAGGGCGCCGCTGACACTTTCCTGATCGCAGAGGATGCCAGCCTTTTCACTCATTCGCGCCTGTACTTGCGAACGGATAGATTTGACGGTGTGCGGGCTCTCGGTCCGAAGGACCGCAAGGAGGTCGGCGATGCCCGCCTCTGCGATATCGGCGATGTCATCTGCCGCCGACCGCTTTGCCCTGCCACTCGCGCTGATGTGCTCCGCCGCGCGCGTACCGAAGACTTGCCCGGCATTGAGCGCCGCTCCACCCGGCCTCGTCACGCCGTGTGTGCCCGCCGCCTCTCCGACCGCGTAACAGCCGCCGAGACTGCTGCGGCCCCAGGTATCGACCATGATGCCGCCGTTCATGTGCTGATTGTTGACGGCAAATTCCAGCGGCTCCTCGGCAATGTCGATTTTGGAGCGGCGATAGAGTTCGATCGCGAGCGGGTTCATATGCTTCAACCGATCGATCGGCATGTCCTGGTCGGCACCGGCCTTGCCGAGATAGAGACGGACGTCTTCATCCAGTCTTTCCAAGCTGAACGACAGGTCCCCCGGCAGCGGATTGCGATTGAAGTCCATGAAGACGCGCCGTCCCGCGGCGGTCTCCCTGAAGATGGCCAGATCGACCAGGCTCGAGCCGAAATCGAGCATGCGTGTCGCGTGAAATGGCCACTGATAGCCCTTGCGGAAGATGTTCGACGCCAGCTCCTGGGTGCTGCGATAGTATTCTGCCAGGAAGTGATGCTCGGCGCCTTCGGCGTCCACCGAGTAAATATGCGGGATCGCCTGGACGTAGGTGCCTGACAGATTCCACGGGAATCCCTCCCTACGTGTTCCGATGCCAAACTGGCTTTCGGTCAGGTTGACGAGTTCGACGCCTGCGTCCAGCGCCAATCCGAGAGAGCCGAAGCAGCCGTTGGGATAAACGCTGTCGCGATAGAGTTCACCCGGCCCGCCGGCGGCGAGCACGATCACGCCGCTGAAGAACAGCGCAAGGCCCAGCGGGTTCTCCTCCCTGCGGTCGCTGGCGCGCATGGCGACTATCCCGACGACGTGACGGTCACCGCCAGCGCCCTCGGTAAGGATCTTTACCGCGGTGGTCTGGTTGTAAAACGGCACTCCGAGCCGGATCGCTTCCTCGGCCAGCACCTTGACCATCAGGCGCGAGGTGCGCGGGCCGCAACTGGTGGCGCGGCCGACCTCGTCATGGTCGGTCTGATATCTGAGCGTCCCGCCAAGCGGATCTTGAGGCAGCGGCAGGCCTAAGAACTGGAGTGATGCCATCATCCGGGACGAGCCTACAGCCTCGACATAGGCCGTGTCCTCGTCCATCGCACCGCCGCTGCGGATGGCGCGCGCCATTGCCTTGTAATTGTCGCCCTGATCGGTCGTGTTTGCCGTGTGAAGAGTCTGCTTGTCCGATCCCGAACAGGCCGAGGTTCCACCCCACGCGCTTTGGCTGATAATGACGACGTCGTCGCCGCGCCGTTTCAATTCCACCGCCGCACGCAGACCCGCCGCGCCGGATCCGACGACGACGCAACCGGCTCGATAGATCGGCGCCTCGACGCCGGCGAGCCGGACCACGTCCGAACGGCCGGGCTCGGTTGGGAGCCGCGGCATGTCGACATCGGTCAGTGCGTCAAGAATTTCCTGCGGAACGTCTGTGGTCATCGGCGTTCAGCCCAGCGGGATGTCGACCCAGCGCCTTTGCCGGGAGGACTCCATGCATGCGTCGACAATCTGGCAGATGTGATGGCCTGTATCGAATGTCGGCCACATCGGCCTGTTTGCAACGATCGAGCGGATCACCTCGGCCACCTCGATGATCTTGCTTTCATTGTAGCCCAGGCCGAAATTCGGCAGAGGAAGGAAAGCCCGGAAAGTGGGGTTCTCAGGACCCACGTCGATCTCGCGAAAGCCGCGACGTCCCGTCAGGTCGTCGTTGGAGTAGAAGCGCAGCCGGTTTATCTCGTCATAGGTATAGGCGATGCTGCCTTTCGTTCCATAGATTTCATAGGTCTGCATGAACTTGCGGCCGGTCGCGACACGGCTGAAATCGACGATCCCGCCGGCGCCGTTCTCGAACCGGCACAGCAGATTGGTTGCATCGGGATTGGTGATATCAGCCCAGGTCTCATTGCCTGTCAGCTTCACCTGCTCGCCATAGGCAAGGCCTTCGACGACAGGCCGGCGCGGCGTCACGATGAGATTGTCGGCGATCAGGGAACTGACGCGGCCGACCAGGAAATCCATGAAGCTGAAGATGTGCGAACCGGTATCACCGACGATCCCGGTCGGCGCAAGCTTTCCGTCGCCCCGCCACATGAAGGGCGCGTTCGGATCGCCATACATGTCGACGTGCTGGCAGCCGCGGAATAGCTTGATCTCGCCAATTTCGCCGGATTGAATGATATCTTTCGCCAGATCATGGACGGGATTCCGAGGAAAGGCGTGTCCAACGCGGGTAATGACACCCTTTTCCCTGGCGATGTCGGCCAGTTCCCGCGCCTCGGCGGCGGTGTTTGCCAACGGCTTCTCGCAATAGACATGTTTGCCGGCCAGCAAGGCCGCCTTGGCCACCTCGTAGTGGAGATGGTCAGGCAGGCAGATATCGATCAGATCGACATCCGGATCAGCGACCGCGAGATTCCAATCCTGAAGAATTCTTGCACCCGGCGCCCTGTGAGAAAGGTCCCCGGCTGTCTTCGACGGACCTTCGACGAGAGCGACGATCCGTGCCGTTCCGTCCGACACTCCGAAGAAATGCGGAAAGGTCTGATAGGCCATCGTGTGGACCCTTCCCATCCAGCCCGATGCGCCAATCACTGCAACTCTGACTTCAGACATTGTCGTCTCTCCTCTCGACATGGCCTACCGGATTTCGGCGCGAGCCCGAGGCCGCGTATCGTTGCGTTCGTAGGCGAAGATGGCAGATGGAAGTGCAGGCAAGCCCCGAATGAGGTCCGAGCCTTTTTCGCCGACCATGATCGTCGGAGCGTTGGTATTGCATGACGGCACGCGCGGCATGACGGATGAATCGCAGACCCTGAGGCCTTCCAGGCCATGGACCTTGAGATCAAGTCCGACAACCGCATCGGGTCCCACCCCCATCTTGCAGGTTCCCACCGGATGATGGTCGGTCTTTGCGTTGGCGCAGCCGTAGTCGAAAAGCTGCTCGTCGGTCATCACCTTCGGTCCGGGAAGCCTTTCGGCCATGACATAGGGCTTCAGCGCCGCCTGCTGCATGATCTCGCGCGCGAGCTTCAGCCCTTCCAGGGACATCGTCCTGTCGTGAGGATCGGACCAGTAGTTGGGGTCGATCAATGGAGCGGCAGCCGGGTCGGAGGTTGACAGACGCACCGTCCCCCGCGACCGCGGATGCAGATAGGCGGAGTTAAGGGTCACGCCGGCATTCTTGAGCCGTTCGACACCCGCTTCGATGCCCGAACCCAGGCCGAGATGAAACTGGATATCAGGAGAACGGGCTTGCGGATCGACGTACCAGAAGCCGCCGGTCTCGAAGAGGGACGAGGCAACCGGTCCTGTGCGGAACAGGACATATTGAATCCCGGCCCAAACGGTCCGGTGGTATTTTGCGACGCCATCATAGGTGTGATCGCCCGTGCATTCGGCAATGACGAAAAGATCCAGGTGATCCTGGAGGTTGCCGCCGACACCCGGCAGATCGTGGAGCACCTTGACGCCCACCGACTTGAGATGGTCGGCCGGTCCTATGCCGGACTGCAAAAGCAGCTTCGGTGATCCGATGGCGCCGGAGGAAACCAATACTTCGCGGTCGGCGCGCACGATCTCCTGGCCGTGCGAGGTCACGATCTCGACGCCTGTCGCACGGGCTCCCTCCACGATAATACGCGCGACGCGCGTGCCCGTCCTGACCGTCAGGTTCTTCCGGTCCTTGATCGGCGAGAGATAGGCGAGCGATGCCGACGACCGGCGACGGTTGCGCTGCGTCAGCTGATAAAATCCCACGCCTGCCTGCTGGCGTCCGTTGAAGTCGTGATTGTAGGGAATGCCGAGCTCCTGCCCTGCACGGATATAGGCGTCGCAGATCGGCAGCGGCGCAGCAGGCATGGAGACGCCGAGCGGACCGCCATAGGAGTGGTAGTCGTCGGCGAAGCGCTGGTTGTCCTCCGCACGTTTGAAATAAGGAAGGATCGAACGATAGTCCCAGCCCTCGCAGCCGTCTTCACGAGCCCAGAGGTCATAATCCACCGCGTTTCCACGCGTGTAGAGCTGTGCGTTGATGGACGAGCCGCCACCAATGACTTTCGCCTGCGTATAGCGAAGCACCCGGCCTTTCATGTGCTTCTGGGGAACGGTTTCCCATCCCCAGCTGGCGACGCCTTTGGTCATCTTGGCGAAGCCCGCGGGCATGTGAAAAAGCGGATTCCAGTCGCCTCCACCCGCCTCGAGCAGGAGTACTCTGACATCTGGATCTTCGCTCAGCCGATTTGCAAGCACGCATCCTGCAGGGCCGGCGCCGGTGATGATATAGTCGAAACCCATCTTACTTTCCTATTTTGTCCGTTCGGTCTGCCAGCGCGTCTCGTGCCTGCAAGTCCTTCGACGCGATGTGATCTGCCACTCTCAGTGCCTGGCCGGCGATAGTGAGCGCAGGATTCACAGCGGCCGATGTGGGGAGGAAACTCGCGTCGACGACGAAGAGATTGTCGTGATCATAAGCCCGGCAATACGCGTCGAGCGGCGCAGCCGCGGGATCGTTTCCGATGCGGATCGTTCCGCACTGATGGGAGGGCGTGCGCTTGTCGAAGGGCCTCGCCAGCACGATCGGAAACCCGATCGACTTCAGTATTGCCTTCAGCCTGGCGACAAGCGCGAGATGAGCGTCCCAATTGGTTCGCTGCCATTGGAGAATAATCCGGTCTCCATCCACCATGACTCGGCTTTCGGGATTGGGAACGTCCTCGCTCATCGCATAGAAGTCGATGGCATGGCCGGTGATGAAGCGCAGAAGCCATTCCGGAGCCTGGGGCAGAGAGCCCTTGAGAACTCTCTCGGAGATGCGCCCCAGGAGCTGCACGTTGCCGAGGGGCGGCCCTCCCTCCCCGTCGGAGAGATAGAAGTCGTTGAAGGCAAACGTCTTCTGGTAGATGGAGGTGTTGCTGAACCGCGGCGAGACCCCGATGACCGCGGAGGCATTGTGGTTCATGAAGTTGCGGCCCACCTGGTCGGAAGAATTCGCCAGACCCTTTGGGAAGCGGTCGTTTTTCGAACGCAGCAAAAGCACTGATGATTGGACCGCCCCGGCGGAGAGGATCACGATCTCAGGCGAAACAGTCAGCGTCTCCCCGTTCTTGATGTAGGTCACCCGGTCGATCCGGCTCCCCGCTCCCGTGTCAAGCCCCGTCACCCGCGCATTGGTTTCGAGCCGGACGTTCTCGTGCCTCAGCGCCACTGCAAGGGCTGCGGTCTCGGCATCCATCTTGCCGTCGCGGGCGTTCGGATGCGCATCCCATGGTGTGCGTGCTTTGGAGAGCCAGGCGTCAAGATCGAGGCCGAGCGGCAGGGAAAACGGATGCAGGCCTTTCCGCTTGAGGCGCGCCCTGATATCGGCGATCGGCGCCTCGTCCGGGACGGGCGGGTACTCGTAGGAAGCCGAGTGGTGCGGTTCTGTGGGGTCTTCGCCAAGGCTGCCGCGGACCTGATACATGCGTTCGGCCTGGCAGTACCACGGCTCCAGCACCTCATACGGAAACGGCCAGGCCGGCGACACGCCCTCCCGGTGCTGGATGACGTCGAAATCTTGCTTGCGATAACGTGACAACACGGCGCCGTAGAACTTCGAATTCCCGCCGACATTGTAGTAGTTGCCGGGATTGAACCCCTTGCCGCTTGCCTCGTACCAGGTTTCCTTCGGTCGAAAATGTCCCCGCTGGAAGATCGCGCGCTGGTCGCGATTAACAGGAAGGTCGGCGATATGGTCGCCGGCTTCGAGGATCAATATCTGCGCACCGGTCACGGCCAGACCGGCCGCGACCGTGGCGCCGCCGACGCCTGAACCGATGATGACGATGTCAGGTGAACCGCTCATGTTAGCACCTGGCCCTCAAGCGATCCGCGCCTGTGTGTCCGGATCGAAGAAGACGGCCTTATCGAGATTGAAGGCGAGGCGGGTGTTTTGTCCGGGAGCGATGCCGGTATCGGCGCGCAGGCGGGCGACGACGGATTTGCCGCCGAGCTTGGTGACGGCGAAGGTGTCGGAGCCTGCCGGTTCGACCACCTCGATCAGGCAGTCGCCCTCGGTCAGCGAGCGCGCCTTGCGGTCGGCGCCATCGGGATCGGTTAGCGCCTCCGGCCGGATGCCGAAGATCACCTGTTTGCCGGTATAGGCAGTCAGGCCGTCATTGCCTGATATGACCGGCAATCTCAGCGGGGCGGCATTCGGCCGCTCCAGCGAGACTTCCAGCCCGCCGGCGCCGTTCTCGACGGTGGCGGTCAAGAGGTTCATCGCCGGCGATCCCATGAAGTCGGCGACGAAGATGTTGGAAGGGCTGTTATAGATCTCGGCCGGCGTGCCGAACTGCTGCAGCACGCCGTCCTTCAGCACGGCGATCTTGGTCGCCAGCGTCATCGCCTCGATCTGGTCATGGGTGACATAGACGAAGGTGGTGCCCATGCGCTGATGCAGCCGCTTGATCTCGGTGCGCATGTCGACCCGCAGCTTGGCATCGAGATTGGAGAGCGGCTCGTCGAACAGGAAGACCTGCGGATTGCGCACCAAGGCCCTGCCCATGGCGACACGCTGGCGCTGGCCGCCGGAGAGCTGGCTCGGCTTGCGGTCGAGCAGATGGCCGATCTGCAGCATGTCGGAGACCTGGGCGATCGCCCTGGCACGCTCCTCCTTCGGCACGCCGCGGATCTCCATGCCGAAGGCGATGTTGCCCGCCACCGTCATGTTCAGATAGAGCGCATAGGACTGGAACACCATGGCGATGTCGCGCTTGGAGGGATGCAGGCCGCTGATGTCGCGCCCGTCGATCCGGATATCGCCAGAGGTGATCGTCTCCAGCCCGGCAATGGTGTTGAGCAGGGTGGACTTGCCGCAGCCGGACGGGCCGACCAGCACGAGAAAGCCGCCCTTTTCGAGTTCGAGGTCGATCCCCTTGAGAATGTCGACGGCGCCGAAGCGCTTTTTGAGACCGGAGATTTCGAGGAAGGCCATGGATTACCCTTTGACAGCGCCCGCCATCAGACCGCGCACGAAGTAGCGGCCGGCGAGGATATAGACGATGAGCGTCGGCACGGCGGCGATCATCGCAGCCGCCATGTTGACATTGTATTCGACGACGCCCGTCGAGGTGTTGACGACATTGTTCAGCGCCACCGTCATCGGCATGGATTCGCCGGTGCCGGCATAGGCAGACGCAAACAGGAAGTCGTTCCAGATATTGGTGAACTGGTAGATCACCGTGACGACGATGATCGGCAGCGAGTTCGGCAGCATGATGCGGCGGAAGATCTGGAAGAAGCTGGCGCCATCGACCTGGGCGGCCCTGACCAGCTCGGTCGGAAAGGCCTCGTAGAAATTGCGGAAGAACAGCGTCGTGAAGCCGAGGCCATAGACGACATGCACGAAGACCAGATTGATCGTCGGATTGCCGAAGCCGAAGTTCCAGCCCATGGCGTTCTGCAGCGTCATACCGAAGCGGCCGAGCGAGCCGAGGATCGTTGCCATCGGCAACAGCACCGACTGGAACGGGATGAAGCAGGCAAACAGCATCAGCCCGAACACCAGCGTGTGGCCGGGAAAGCGCCACTTGGTCAGCACATAACCGTTCAGCGCCCCCATGATGGTGGAGATCGCGACAGCCGGCACCACCATCTTGATCGAGTTCCAGAAGTAGCCCTTGATGCCGGCGCAGGTGAGCCCGACGCAGGTCTCGCCCCAGGCCTTGATCCAGGGATCGAAGGTCGGCGATTGCGGCAGCGCCAGCATGTTGCCGCCCTGGATCTCGTCCATGGTCTTGAACGAGGTCGTCAGCATGACGAAGAGCGGCATCAGGTAGAGGACGGCAAAGATCAGCAGCAGGCCGTAGATGACGGTGCGGCCGATCCAGCGGGTGTTGTTGTTCCTGCTGTCGCTGGTCTGCGGCAGCGTTGCCGAGGCTGCTATCGGAGAGGTCACGCTGCTCATCGCGCCTTCTCCTTCAGTTCGGAATAGAGATAGGGGACGATGATCGCCGAGATCGTCATCAGCATGATGATGGCGCTGGCCGAGCCGACGGCCATCTCGTTGCGCTTGAAGGTATATTCATACATGAAGTTCGACGGCAGCCAGGCCGAGCCGCCGGGGCCGCCCGAGGTCAGCGCCACCACCAGGTCGTAGGACTTGATCGCCATATGGGCGAGCACGATGAAGGCGGAGAGAAAGATCGGCCGCAGCAGCGGGATGACGATGCGGCGATAGAGCTGGAATGGCGAGGCGCCGTCGATCTGGGCCGCCTTCATGATCTCGCCGTCGATGCCGCGCAGCCCCGCCAGGAACATCGCCATGACGAAGCCGGATGCCTGCCAGACACCGGCGATGACGACGGTGTAGATGACGAAGTCCTTGTTCTTGATCCAGTCGAAGTGGAAGCTCGTCCAGCCAAAATGGTGCAGCGTCTGTTCCAGCCCGAGGCCGGGATCGAGGAACCATTTCCAGGCAACGCCTGTCACGATGAAGGAGAGCGCCATCGGATAGAGGAAGATCGGCCGCAACACGCTCTCACCGCGGATCTTCTGGTCGAGCAGGATGGCGAGGAACAGACCGAGCGCCAGGCAGATGCCGATATAGAGGAAGCCGAAGATCGCCATGTTGGTGATCGAGGTGTACCAGGAAGACGGCGGATCGCTCTCGAAGGTCCAGCGCCACAGCCGTTGATAGGCGCGTGCCCCGGTCAGCGCATAGGAGGGGAATGTCTTGGAATTGGTAAACGACAGATAGGCCGTCCAGACGATGAAGCCGTAGACGAAGATGATGGTGATGACGAAGCTCGGCGCCAGCACGATCTTCGGCAGCGCATCCTGCAGCCGGCCCCTCAACGAGACCCCCGTCGATTGCCTCGGCGTCAGAACCGGATCGGTGGTCGCAACGGTGCTCATGGAATGTCATCTCCTGCCTGCATGATCGTCCGGGCAATCGGCCCCGCATGATCATCCCTGCATGATCGGCGTGGAGCCTGAAGCTTCCCCGCCAGCAGGCGGGGAAGCATTGTCATCACAAATGGTCTCAGCGGGCGTCGTCGATCGCCTGGACGAGCTGCTTGACGGCTTCGTCGGAGGTCTTGATCTGGCCATGGACGAACTTCGAGACGACATCCTTATAGGCATTGGCGATGGCAGGCGGTGCGCCGTAACCTTGCGCCAGCGAGCCGAACAGCGTGCCGCCTTCGTTGGCTGCCTTCAGATCGGCGATACCCTTCTTGCCGCAGGCATCGAAGTCGGTATCGGGAACGTCGGTACGGGCCGGCACCGAACCCTTGACGACGTTGAAGGCCGACTGGAAGCTCTTCGACAGCGTTGCCGTTGCCAGCGCCACCTGGGCCGCCTTGCGGTCGTCGGGGACGTTGAACATGCCGAACATGTCGGAGTTGTAGACCACGCTGCCGTCGGTGCCCGGGAAGCGGTAGCACAGGAAGTCGGTGTCCGGCGTCTTCTTGGCGGCGACGAATTCCCCCTTGGCCCAGTCGCCCATCACCTGCAACAGCGCGTCACCCTTGATGACCATGGCGGTCGCCAGATTCCAGTCGCGGCCCGAGAAGTTCGGGTCGACATATTTGATGATCGTCGCCAGATTATCGAAGGACTTCTTCATCGTGTCGGACTTCAGCGATTCATCGTCGAGGTCGTTGAAGGCCTTCTTGTAGAACTCCGGCCCGCCGGTCGACAGCACGATGGAATCGAACATCGTCGCTTCCTGCCAGTTCTGGCCGCCGAGTGCCAGCGGGATGACGCCGGCAGCCTTGGCCTTGTCGAGCAGCGCGATCAGCTCCTCGAAGGTCTTCGGCTGAGTGCCGCCGATCTTGTCCATCACCGCCTTGTTGATCCACAGCCAGTTGACCGAGTGGACGTTGACCGGGGCTGCAACCCACTTGCCGTCATAGACCGAGAACTTCTGCAGGGCCGCCGGAACCGACTTGTCCCAGCCTTCCTTCTTGGCCGTCTCCGTCAGGTCGCCCATGACGCCGGCCTGAGCATAATCGAGCACGGTATAGCCGAGCATCTGCGAGGCCGTCGGATAGGTGCCTGCCGCCACCATCGCCTTCAGCGCCGTCATCGCCGCATCGCCGCCACCGCCGGCAACCGGAACATCCTTCCAGGCAAAACCTTCCTTGGAAAGATCCTCCTTCAATACGTTCAGTGCCGCTGCCTCGCCGCCTGACGTCCACCAGTGCAGCATCTGCACTTCCTTCACGTCAGCGGCTTGGGCGGACACGCTGGCGCCGGCCAGAGCCAATGCGATCATTGCAGTCGTAGTCAGAAACCTATTCATCGAAGAACCTCCCAGTTCCATCTTGGAGGATGCGGGACCTATTCCCGCACCAATCACCCGCCCTCCTCGGGCGTAGTTCGGCCGCCGGCTAAGCCGGCTTTTCCGTCTGCGGCATCCACCAGCTGGTGCGTTTGCCGATATGCATGTTGAGCGTCTTGGTCTCGGTGTAGTCTTCGACCGCATGGCGGCCGAGCTCACGGCCGAGGCCGCTTTGCTTGTAACCGCCGAAGGGAAGTTCCGAAGCACCATCCATAAAGGTGTTCATCCAGACCGTCCCCGCCCGCACCGACCGGCCGATCGTCAGGCACGTGTCGAAATCGCGGCTCCAGATACCGGCTGACAGGCCGTAGTCGATGGAATTCGCAATCCTGATCGCTTCGGCTGACGTCTCGAATGTCAGCACCGAAAGCACCGGGCCAAAGACTTCCTCGCGCGCCACGGCCATATCAGGGGTGACCTCTTCGAGGATCGTCGGCGACATGAACTGCCCCATGCCGAGATCGAGCGTCTCGCCGCCATGTGAGACCCGGGCACCGCTGCTCCTCGCGCCGGTGACGTATCCCGATATCTTCTCCAGATGCTCAGGCGTGATGATGGCGCCGACCTGCGTCGAGGGATCGAGCGGGTCGCCGACCTTCACCGCCTTCGACAGCTCGGCGATCCGCTTGACGACATCGGAAGCGATTGACTTGTGAAGGATCAACCGCGAGCCGGCGTTGCAGCACTCGCCGGCGTTGAAGTATGCGCCGAAGACCGCGGCATCGATGAATGCATCGAGATCGGCATCCGGGAACACGATCTGCGGGTTCTTCCCACCCAGTTCCAGCGAGACCTTTTTCAGCGTCTGTGCGGCATTCGACATGGTCAGCTTTCCGACGCCGGTCGAGCCGGTGAAGGACACCATGTCGACGCCGGGATGCGACGTCATGACCGCGCCGACCTCGGGTCCCGTACCGGTGACAATGTTGACGACGCCATCCGGAATGCCTGCCTCCTGCAGGATCTCTCCCAGCACCAGCGTCGATCCTGAGGTCAGTTCGGAGGGCTTGACGACGGTCGTGCAACCAGCGGCCAAGGCGAATGGCAGCTTCTGGCCGACGATCAGGAACGGAAAGTTCCAAGGCGTGATGATCGACACTACGCCGATCGCTTCGCGCAAGACGACGCCGAGCGTGCCGTCGCCGAGCGTGTTGTAGCTTTCACCGTGAAGGTCGCGGGCAAGAGCCGCCGCATAGCGCCATATGTCAACGGAGCCTGCAATTTCTCCCCGCACCTGTGTGATCGGCTTTCCTGCCTCGATAGCATCGAGAAATGCCAGCTCCTCTGCGCGCGCTGCGATCAGATCGGCCGCCTTGAGCAGGATCGCGGAACGTTCGGCAGCGGTCATTCGGGGCCACGGCCCAAGATCGAAAGCCTTGCGTGCCGCGGAAATCGCACGCTCGGCGTCCCTCTTGCTGCCGGTCGGAAACCGGCTGATCACGACACCATGGCTTGGCGCGACTCGCTCGATCGGATCGGAGCTCCCTGCCTCCCATTTGCCGTCGATGAGCATCTTGAAATCACGCGCTTTGTGGTCGCTGAGCGCGGTGGGGTTGACGAGAACCGTCATTACCATTCTCCCTTGAACGTTGCCGGGCGCTTCTCGCTGAAAGATGCGACGCCCTCCTTCAGATCGCCGGTCTTCGCAGCGAGGATCGAGCCCAGGGCTTCGACCGCGGTTCCATTGTCTTCGCCGTTTGCCGATGCGATCATCAATTTCGCGATCTCGGTCGCAGCCGGCCCCCTTGCGGCGATCCGCTGCGCATATTCCCGGGCGGCCGCAAGCGCGTTTCCTGTGGGAACAACCGCGTCTACGATCCCGAGCAGGCGTGCCTCCTCGGCGGTGAATATCTCGCCGCCCAAGGCCATGCGCCGGACGGCCTGCGCCCCGAACCGGCGCACAAGACGCTGGGTCCCGGACCAGCCCGGTACCATGCCAAGGCCGGTCTCCGGCAGGCCGATCTTGATCTGTTCCTCTGCAAGGCGAATGTCCGCAACCCCTGCAAGCTCTAGCCCTCCTCCGAGGGCGTGGCCGTTCAGAGCCGCGATCAGCGGCATCCGGAGCGTCGCCAGTCTTTCGAAGATACGGTGGCCATGCCGAACCCAGAGATGACCGAACTCCTGAGGCAACATTCCGCCCCAGGCCTTGATATCGCCTCCGGCTGAAAAGCCCTTTCCTTCGCCGGTGAGAATGGCAGCGCGCACATTTGCGTTCGCCTCTACCGCGTCGGCCGCGTCCGCCAACGCTTTCAGCATATCGAGATCGAGTGCGTTCAGCTTTTCCGGACGAGAAATCGTCAGCGTCGCAACATGTCCATCGACGTCAATTCTAACGGTTCCGCTAGCCATGGAAGCTGCCCTCCAGCGTCCGTGCCTTCTTTTCTGGAAGCGACAGACCGATGTTTGTTTCCCGGAAAAGCGCGGCGTCCATGACCTTCAGGCCGGGCGCCACGATCAGCGGAAACTCCGACTGATCGAGGATGTGGGCCTGGAGATCGACGCCGGGCGCGATCTCGGTGAGGACGACGCCGTCGGGCGTCAGCTTCATCACGCACCGCTCGGTGACATAGGTGATGTCCTGCCCCTGCTCGATCGCGCGCCTGCCGCTGAAGGTGACATGTTCGACCTCGTTCACGAGCTTCTTCAGCTTGCCTTCCTTCTCGATGAGAAGAGCGCCATAGGCGATCGAAAGCTTCGCTCCGGCGTTGAACATGCCTGAGAAGACGATCTTCCTCGCCCGCGCCGTGATGTCGACGAAGCCTCCGGCGCCCGCCGTCACATGCGGCCGGAAGGAAAGCTTGGAGACGTTGACCGAACCGTCTTTGCCGATCTCGAGGAAGGACAGCAGCGACGCATCGAAGCCTGCACCCTGGAAATAGGTGAACTGATAGGGAGACGGCATATAGGCGTCCGTGTTGGACGCACAGCCAAAGGCGAAATCGAGCAGCGGCACGCCACCGACCGCGCCTTGCTCGATGACCCAGGTGACTGCGCCGTGAAGCCCTTCCTCCAGCAGGATGCGCGGCACGTTGGCCGATATGCCGAAGCCGAGATTGACGCAGCTTCCCGCTTGCAGTTCCTGCGCGACACGACGCGCGATGACTTTCTGAACATTGAACTCCGGAACGCTGAAACTATCGAGCGGGCGGAAGATCTCCCCCGAAATCGCCGGATCGTATTGCGTCTGCGTCGTCTGCTTCTGTTCCGGATCGACGATGACATAGTCGACCAGCATTCCCGGCACGCGGACGTCATGGGGCTTCAGCGAGCCTTCCTTGGTGATCCGCTTGACCTGCGCGATGACGATGCCGCCGTTGTTGCGCGCGGCCAGCGCTTGATCGAGGCCGCCGAGATAGGCGCCTTCATGTTCGTATGTCAGATTGCCGCGCTCGTCGGCGGTGGTAGCGCGGATGATGGCGACCTCAGGGACGATCGAGGGAAAGAACAACCAGTCGTCACCCTCGAAGCGCACGCGCTTGACCACCGGATGCTCCGAAGCCAGGCCGTTCATCGCGCAACCCTGCCGTTCAGGATCGACGAATGTATCGATACCGATCTTGGTCAGGACGCCCGGCCGCTTCGCGGCGGCCTCGCGATGAATATCGAAGAGGATACCCGAGGGAATGTTGTAGGCCGGGATTTCGTTGTTGGTGATCATTTGCCAGATCAGCGGCGGCTCTGACGACGATGGACCGGACGGATAGGAACCGCCGATGATGCGCTTGAGCAGCCCCTTCTTGGCGATATGGTCGACGCCCTTGATGCCGCTCATGTCGCCGGCGGCGATAGGATGAAGGGTGGTAATATCGCGGGGATGCCCGGTCGCATCGAAACGCTCGCCAATCGCCTTCAGCATGAAGTCCGGGCAACCGAGACCGCTCGAGGAAGACACCGTTACAACGGCGCCATCCGGGATCAGCGCGGCTGCTTCAGTCGGGGTCAGATGCTTCTTCATGGGCATTACTCAGAGTCCTGTTCGATTTTTACGCTCTTGCGGGCTCCGCAGCTCTCGCGAACGACCAGCCGAACGGCTGTTGTCACCGTCTCCGCCTCGGCCTTGCCCGCATTAATCTGCTTGAGAAGCAGCTGCGCGCCGCGGCGGCCAATGCCCTGCGGATCGACCGAGACCGTCGTAAGCGCAGGAACCGCCGCCTGAGCCTCGATGACGTCGTCGAAACCCACGACCGCGAAGTCGGAGCCGGGCTCCAGACGGCGCGCACGCAATCCGTCACAAACACCGAAGGCGACGGCATCGTTGAAGCAGACGGCTGCCGTGGGTTTGTCGGCAAGAACGATTGCCTTTCCGATCGCCTCCACCCCGCCGGCGCGCGAAGGCGCGGACGAGATGACAAGTTCTTGGTGATAGTCGAGCCCGGCTGCCTCCATGCCGCTTCGGTAACCGGCAAGGCGGTCGTCGAAGACAGCGGTGTCAGGAAAGCCGCCGAGAAAAGCGATGCGCTTGTGACCGAGATCCGCCAGGTGCTTGACGGCGGACATCATTCCCGCCTGGTTGTCGGAGACGACGGACGAAACTTTGGCGCCAGGCAGGTTTCGCACGACCACCACGACAGGGATCCCCGCGGCGACAAGCGGCTTGAAGTCTGCGGCATCGGTGGCGCGCGCCGGCGACACGATGAGCCCCGAGATGCCATGTTCTCGCATCGAAGCGACAACCTCGCGCTGCCTGTCGATGCTCTCGCTGGTGTTCGACAGGAATTGCACGAAACCGGCCGACTGAACGACCATATCGACGCCGACCGCCAGTTCCGCAAAGAAGCTGTTTGTCAGGTCATTGACGACGACCCCGACGATCCGCGAATTGGCGCCGGCCTGTCGAAGATTGGCTGCGCCGCGATTGTAGACGTAACCCAGTTCGCGCATCACGGCATTGACCTTGGACCGCGTCCCCTCATTGACCAGGGAGGAGCCCTGAAGCACCAGCGAAACCGTCGATTTCGAGACGCCGGCGGCCTTCGCGATATCGATGACGGTTACCCGCGCCTTTGTCATTTCCCCTCCCGACTGCCAACGTCGACGATCGATAAATATTTGGAACGTTCCAATTTTGTCAAGTGAAAATTCGCGCCGGTGCAGTTCGCGCTCACGTTTTAGGCAAATTTTTCTGGCGCCGCCCGGGGCGGTCAGCACTGGGAAAATTGGAACGTTCTAAATTTTGGCCAAGCAGGAAAACGTCCGCCGATATTCTCGGGTACGAGAAAGCTACGTTTTTCTGCGATAGCACGCGGCCAATCGGGGGCTGGCATTTTTCAGGACATCGACTACAAGTCGAAATGAGGCGCTGCCAAAGAGCGATTGTGACCTGAGTATATTCGTCAAACCTACCGAGATTTTTTATGCAAATTTTTAAAGCTTTTCGCGCTCGTCGTCCCATTTGCGCAGCGACATTGGGACTTCTATTCGGTCCCGATATAGCTATGGCCTATCTCGGGAGCGGCTGGAATGCCATCGCCTACTCTATCGGCGGCGTCAGCATCTTTATCGCGCAACTCTGGTTGTTTGGCGCTCCTTCGACCGCTGCTTTTGGGTATTTGCTGATCTTTGCCTGGCGTCTGTTCGGCCTGCTGCATGGCTATCGCACGGCAAAGAAGATGTCAGCAGACACCGTGTTTCCTTGGTACTCACGGTGGTATAGCCTTGCCCTGATCTTTTTGATTGCACCGCTCGCCTTGGCGATGCTGCTTCGCAGTTTGGTCTTGGAGCCGTTCACGATACCGGCGAGCTCCATGCTGCCTACCTTGCGGAGCGGCGACTACACGTTCGCGCAAAAATATGTTTACGGATATAGCCGCTATTCGTTCCCTTACGGGCTTGGACCGGATCATCGCATATTCGGACATGGACCGGAGCGAGGAGACGTCGTCATATTCCGGACGCCAATGGACCCGAGGGTCGATTACGTGAAACGCGTCGTCGGCCTGCCGGGCGACCGCATTCAGATGAAATCCGGTATTCTCTATTTGAACGGTACCGCAGTTGAGCGAGAACCGGCGGGTGACTTCACCTATCAAGCAGAAACAGCGCATGCGTTCAAAGAGATGCTGCCGTCCGGCCGCAGCTATACGATCATTGAATCAATGGACGACGGCCGCGGCGACAATACCAGGGAATTCGTTGTCCCCGAGGGGCATTATTTCGTGCTGGGCGACAATCGTGACAACAGCCGGGATAGCCGCTTCGATATGGGGTTTATCCCAGATGACAATATATATGCGAAGGCAGCGCTCGTGCTTTTCAATTCCGAGGATGGATCGCGGCAGATGTCGTGGATCCAATAGCCCTGAGGCAGAAATTTTTGCGACCAGGCCGGTAAAGAGCATGAACAGATGAAACTACGCGCTGAACTGATCGCTCTGCCGCCACGCCAACAAGCACGGCGCTGGGCAGCCGTCGCCGCATCTCTGGTCATCACGTGCTGAACCCCACGCGCCGGAGGCCGAGCCGCCTTGGCGGCAATCCGCACCTGGGGTGATGGTGGAGTCCTGAGCGGCCGATACATCTCCGATCTCGTCTATAGCGACGAGGAGCACGGGACGCTTCGCCAGTTCTCCGAGGCGGCCGGAAAGCCCAGCGAAGACGCCTGGAATGCGCTCACGACGGCAGTCATGTACGTTGCCTGCTTGTTTATCAGGAGACCGGCGAACCCATGCTGAGTGACGCCAACGAGGTGGGCGAGGATAGTCTTGATTTTCTGCACGAGCAGCTCGCCCAACTCAGCTAAATGACACAGAATCTCGGCGCACTCTTGCTGGAATTGCTCTCAAGGAACTCCCGACGATAGCCATTAGCGAAACTTTATCGTTTCTGACGAATGCTAAGGATACGTGCAAGGCGCCAGATCTGAAGCAGGGCCGGATGATGTCACACTCGTTTGAATCCATTCTGGAGAGCCTGCCTCAGGGCATTGTTCTGCTTGATCCTGCCGGTACGGTGACGGCTTTCAATTCGCGCACGCTTGATATTCTCGGTCTTCCGCACGGCGCTATCCGCAAAGGCATGAATATCGACGGATTGCCGGGCACCGCAGACTGCCGTGCAGTGGCATCCCGGCGGACGATGGCCGGTGGACCGCCCACATCCCAGTTTGCCCTTTCCGACGGAGGGATGGTCTCATTGACCTGCGCGCCGTCGAAGGATGGAGGCTGGATCCTCAGCTACGAAGACATCTCGACCCTCATTCGCGTCGAAGACAGCCTGACTGAGCAACATCGCCGGTTCGACGCAGCCCTCAGCAACATGCCGCATGGGCTGTGCATGTTCGATTCGTCAAAGAATCTCATTCTATGCAACGCCTCCTATGCACGGATGTACAATCTGCCGGACCTGCTGACGCAACCGGGAACGCCACTTGTGGATATCCTGGCCTATCGCAGCCGGGAGGGAAATGGGCCGGCCGATACCGCCGCCTATTTTGACGTGGTCTTCGAAGCGACAGCACGCGGTGCGCCGGCCAGCCAGAACATCGTCCTGGCCGATGGACGCGTTATCAAGATCACCCACAATCCGATGCAAACGGGTGGATACGTGGCCACGCATGAGGACGTGACAAAGACCGTGCGACTTGCCGAAGAGCTGCGCCGGCATCACGATCAGCTCGAAGCGACGGTTAAGAGCCGCACGGCGGAAGTCGAGCGGCAGGCGCGGGAACTCGAGCGCATGCTGGCGCAGGAGCGCAACATCAACGAATTGCAGCGGCAATTCGTGGCGATGGCATCCCATGAATTCAGGACCCCGCTTGCCATCATCGACGCTGCTGCCCAGCGGCTGCTGCGAAAAAGGGGGGCGGTCGAGCCCGAATTTCTCAGCGACAAGGTCGATCAAATCCGCGCATCGGTGACCCGGATTGTCGATCTTATGGAGAGCATCCTGTCAGCCGGACGCCTTGATACCGGCAAGATCGATATCAACTACGACGCCTGCGCATTGAGATCATTGATAAAAACATGTTGCGAGCGGCAATCGACGATCGCAAAATCGCACAGCTTTGTGTTGGATATCGACGGCCTGCCGGAGTTCATCGATGCCGATCCCCGGACTTTGGGACAGGTCTTTACCAACCTGCTTTCCAATGCCGTCAAATACGCGCCTGGAACCTCCGAAATTCGCGTCACCGCATGGGCGGAGACGGGAAACGTCAAAGTTTCGATCAGTGATGATGGTGTGGGGATCGATGCCGAAGACGTGCCCCGGCTGTTCCAGCGCTATTTTCGTGCCCGGACTTCGACCGGGATTGCCGGAACCGGTATCGGCCTCAATCTGGTGAAGCAGATCATCGAACTGCACAACGGCTCGATAGAGGTTCGAAGCGCAAGAGGATGCGGATCGACATTCACCGTAACTCTTCCGATCAAGAGAAGTGGTAACGCTTCCGCGACCAATGACGCTGCCTGACGTTTCAGGATTGCTGTCCTGCTTGTCTACCCTATCCTTCTCACAATAGAGGAGGATCATGCCATGGCTTTCATTCACACCCCCAACGCATCCGCCAGCGAGAAGACGACGTCGATGTATGCGTCGGCCGAGGCGAATTATGGTTATCTGCCGAACATGTATCGGGCCTTCGGCCATCGGCCGGAGGTGATGGAGAGCTGGGCGGCGCTGCTTTCGAGCATTCGCGGCCATATGAGCTTGCGGCGCTACGAACTGGTAACGCTGGCGGCGGCCAAGGAGCTCAAATCCTCCTATTGCATGCTGGCGCACGGCTCGGTGCTGCTGCGCGAGGGTTTCACCAGCGACGGGCTGACGGCTGTTGTCAACGAGACGGAGAAGGCGCCGATCGATGCCGGCGAACGCGCGATCATGGCTTTTGCCGCCAAGGTGGCGCGCGATGCGACGTCGGTGACCCAGCAGGACATCGACGGGCTGAAGAAACACGGGCTGAGCGACGCCGATGTCTTCGACGTCACGGCAGCGGCAGCGGCCCGGTGTTTCTTCTCGAAAATGCTGGATGCGCTGGGCGCTGTACCCGACCACGCTTATATGGAGCGGCTGGAGCCGAATGTGCGAAAGGCGCTCAGCGTCGGCCGGGAAGTCGAGCGGCCTCTGGCGCCGTCACCGTCTCGCTCGCAATGATGCGATGACGGAGGTGCCAGGACGCCTGGTCCTGCCGCCCCTACTCCTGCGGTTTGTCCGCAAAATGCCGGATCGCAAATTCGGCGATATTCTGGCTCGACCGATCGGCATCGTCGAGCAGCGAGGGAAACAGCTGCCATTGATGGGGCATGCCCGGCCAGACCTCGGTGGTGACATCCACGCCCGCCTGGCGCGCCTTGTCGGCGAGCCGCAGCGTGTCGTCCAGCAGGACTTCGCCGGAGCCGACCTGCAGCAGCAGCGGCGGAAAGCCGGCCATATCAGCATAAAGCGGCGACGCCTGGGGATCCGCCGGAGATCGGCTGCCGAGATAGGTCTTGCGCAAGCCCTCGATTGACATCTTGCTGACCAGCGGATCGCTTTCGGCATTCGATGTCATCGAGCCGCCCGTCGCGGCAAGATCGGTGATGGGACTGAGTGCAATCACCGCCGCCGGCAGCGGTTTCGCCGCCCGCATCTGCCGCAGCACCGTCTCGATCGCAATATTGCCGCCGGCGCCGTCTCCCGCCACGATGACATTCTCGCTCCGGTAGCCATTATCGAGAAGCCAGCGATAGGCGGTCAGCGCGTCGTTGATCTGCGCGGGATAGCCATATTCGGGCATCAGCCGATAATCAATGAGAAGAACGTCGCTGGATGCGGCCTTGGCGAGCGAGCCGGCAAGCAGGCTATGTGTGCGAATGGAGCCGCTGGAAAAGCCGCCGCCATGAATATAGAGGATCACCCTTTGGCCGATCGGGTGATGAAGGCGGGCAGGCCACATCAGCTCGGCGTCGACGCCGTCGGCATCGACCTGCCGCACCTGAATGCGCGTCGGCCCCGGCGTCGTCTCCATCAGCGTCCTGAAGGCCGTTCGCCGCTGCTGCAGGCTATCGGCGCCGGCAAAGTGATCTTTCCAGAGGCCGACAAGTTTTTCGACCTGTTCGCGCGAGGCCGGGCTTTGCGGCCCAATGTCCCGCCCGACCACCGTCGAGGCCAGCAGCGTCAGCGCAGCCAAAGCGGGGAATAGACATTTGAGCCGCTTTGGGGCTCTTCGAATATCAGCTGGCAAAATCCGACCGTTCATCAACCGCTCCCGACGATACTGGCCATGCGGCATCTTTGGCCGGTTCGTCCACCGGAGTCAAAAGGGTGACAGGCGCGAACCCCAAGCTTTTTCATTCCACGAACATTGCCGCACCCGTCCGGGCCTGGGTGCGGTCGATGCCGCCTTGAGGGCCGTCCACATCAGGCGGCTGCTCGATGACGGAGATAGGGCGGATCCTCTGGACGTCCCCTCCGCTCTGCCTGGAATGAAAGTCGGCAGCTGCCCGTTCCCTGTGGATTCGTCAGACTGCTCTTAAAAAATTGAACAATGGCTGCCTGCACGGCTTGCCATTTGCCGCGCTTCTGTCGGAAATGGACGACGTGCCTGGCTGTCCCCTACCCCCGGCGCCTCGTCTTGCTTGTGAGTGAAGGATACAGATGACCACCATTTACCTTGCCGGCCCGGAAGTCTTTCTTCCGGATGCCATGCCCATCATGGCCGAGAAACGCCGATTGGCGCGCCAGTTCGGCTTCGAGCCGACTGGTCCCGGCAGCGACGAAAACCAGACGCCGGTGAAGCGGACGGCCGCAGAGATCTACGCACGCAACGACGACGCCATGCGTCGAGCCGAGATCTGCCTTGCCAACATCACTCCTTTTCGAGGCGTCAGCGCCGATCCGGGTACCGTCTACGAGATCGGCTTCATGATTGCGCTGGGAAAACCGGTCTTTGCCTATACCAATCACTCCGACGACTATGGTCTGCGTGTTCGCTCGATCTGGTATGCGGGACTCGATATCGATGAGACGAGCGGGCGCCCACGCGGACCGGATGGCATTGCGATCGAAAATCACGGGATGGCCGACAACCTGATGATCGACGGAGGGGTCGAGGCGACGGGAGGCAAGGTGTTTCGTGCGGCCGCACTCCCGGCGGATCCTGCCCGCGACCTGGCGGTTTATTTTGAAGCGCTTCAGACGATCGCCGGCATGCGTGCAGATGGCAGTCAACTTGACGGATCGCGCTGACGGCGCCGATTTCTTCCCTGTCAACGCTTCTCGCTGATATCAGAGAGCTTGGTCCGCCAGCATGTTTGCGAGCGAGAAGAGGACCGGCCGTTCGGGAGCGATAATCGAAGAGCAGCATGCAAGCGCCGAAAAGGCTCACCGCCTGGCGCCCGCTCGCCTTGCTTGCGGCAAATTAGCATTCGCCTTACGCCTTTCATGGCCTAGATCTAGGTTCGATCACCACCATGAAGAGGCGAGCATGTCCATCAAGTCCATCTGCATCTATGGCGCTGGCGCGCTCGGCGGCGCTATCGCCGCCAAGCTTGCACGCCAGGCCGGAAACGACGCCACCATCTCCGTCGTCGCGCGCGGGGCACATCTCGACGCCATCCGCGACAACGGTCTCAGCCTGCGCGAAGCCGATGCGGAAAGGCCGCTCAATGTCCGCCTCACCGCGACCGACGATCCCATGACATTGCCGCCACAGGATCTCGTCATCACCGGCCTCAAGGGGCATCAGCTGGCACCCGCTGCCGAAGGCATTGCAGGCCTCCTCAAGGAGGGCACCCGCGTCGTCATGATCCTCAACGGCATCCCGTGGTGGTATTTTCACCGCGATACCCAGAGCCGGCATGCCGAGCTGCAGTTCGATGAGCTCGATCCCGGCGGCAGGCTGTGGCGGTTGATCGGGCCGGAACGCGTCATCGGCTGCGTCGCTTATCAAGGCGCTGAAGTGATCAATCCTGGCGAGATCCAGCTTTCCCACAACGGCCGCTTCGTGCTCGGCGAGCCCTCCGGCGACATCTCGCCCGATCTCGGGGCGATCGCCGCGGTGCTGACCGGCGCCGGTCTCAGCATTACGACGACAGCTGATATCCGCGGCGAGATCTGGAGCAAGCTGATGGGCAACGCCGCCTTCAACCCGATCAGCGCGCTGACCAGGGCGCTGATGACCGACATCATGGCGGATCCCGCCCTTTCGGCTATGGTCGGCAAGGTGATGAGTGAGGTCCGCGCCGTCGGCGAGGCCTTGGGTGCGCGGTTCAGCATGACCGTCGAGCAGCGGTTGGAACAATCGCGCCATATCGGCGGCGTGCGCACATCGATGCTGCAGGATCTGATCGGCGGCAAGGCGCTCGAAATCACGCCGCTGGTCGGCATGGTGGTGGCGCTCGGACGCCTGAGCGCCGTGCCGACGCCGGTTTCGGAAACGATCCTGGCGCTGGTGACGCAGTTGGATCGGGAAAACCAGCGCGGCGGCTGATTGCGGAGCAAGGGCGGCCGGGAAAACCCGGCCGTCTTCGCTTACTTTCCAACCTGCTCGGCCCAGTTCGGCGCCTTGCCGCCGCCATCGAGGAAGGTCATGGCCATATTCGCCATCAGGGGCGAGGCGAAGGTCTCGTAGTGGGTGAGATCGGGCAGGATCGCCAGCCGGTTCTTCGACATGTTTTCCCGCATCCAGCCCGCATCGCGCAGACCGCCGCCGAGCTTGTGGTAGAAGTCGATCATATGCTCGGGCCGGATCATGTCGGCATCGCCATAGATCAGCATGACCGGCATGGTGAGCTTGGCGACGGCATCGCTATAGTCGATGGGTTCGCGCATCAGCGCGCCCATGGCGTCGAGCAGCTTCGGAAATTCCGAAACGTCAGGCGCCACCGCCTTGTAGGAGAGGAACATCGGCGTGTCCTTCATCATGTCGGCCATACCGGCGCCGACGGCCGCCTGCTGCGGCAGCATCTCCGGGAAGAAGCCGTTCTGCGCATAGGGTGCCGAGAGTATCACCAGCCGGCGCACCTGGTCGGGCGCATTTGCCGCCATGTTCAACGCCACCCCGCCGCCGAAGGAATAGCCGAAGACGTCGAGCTTGTCGTAACCGAGCTGCTTCACCAGGATTGCGAGATCGGCGCCGATGGCCGGAAGCTCGATCGGCCGCTTGCCGAGCGGGGTGCGGCCATGGCCCTGCAGATCGACGGCGATCACCTGCCGGTGGTCGGTGAAAACAGGCATGACCGGAGCGAACATCTCGATCTGCCCGAGGCCGCCGTGAAGCAGCAGCAGCGGCTCGCCCTCGCCGCGAATCTCGTAATAATAATCGATGCCGTTGACGGGCAGACTCCCCTTCCTGACAATCGGCGCTGCAGCCTTCTTCTCCTCGATAACAGGCGTGCTGCTGTCGGCGCCTGATATATCGGGCGCGGCCAGGAATGCGGCGGCCGTTGCGATCATCGAAATCAGCGTCATCTTTGACATGTCCTTGCTCCGATTGCATCGATACCGCAAGGACGGCGGCGCTCATGTCTTTCCGACACCGCGCTTCGAAATTTCTCGCATCGGCCTTTATGCCATTCCTATATTTTCGTGCGCGGTCCGAATGGACCAACTTTTCCTTAACTGGCATCCTGGTAAAATATCGTCGCAGAGACTTCAGACGCCACGAGACCGATGCCGAAACCGAATTTCCGCTTCACCCATTACGATCTTAGGGAACAACGCACCGGAACGATCATCGAGGTGTCGTTGAATGCGGTGAACAATGTCCGCCTGATGACGGCCCCGAATTTCCAGCGGTTCACCGAGGTTCTCGATTTCAAATATATCGGCGGCGTGGCACGCAAATCGCCGATCAAGATCGCCGTTCCGGAAAGCGGTCACTGGCATGTCATCGTCGATATGGAAGGTCATCACGGGCTTGCGGAATCCTCCGTCAAGGTGATCGCCACGCCGGCAAATCAGAAGACGCCGCGCGCCTCCTGAGGTTCGCCCGGTTTCAGCGCGGATTGCGCTCCTTGCGAAGTTTTGCCCACCATTCCAGCCGCTTGCGGATATCGCGCTCGAAGCCGCGTTCCGGCGGATCATAGAAGATCTGGCGCCCCATCTTCTCCGGGAAATAATCCTGGCCGGAAAAGGCATCCGGCTCGTCGTGGTCGTAGCGATAGCCCTCACCGTAACCCTCGCCCTTCATCAGCTTGGTCGGCGCATTGAGGATATGCTTCGGCGGCAGCAACGAGCCGTTCTGCTTTGCCGCCTGGCTTGCCGCCTTGAAGGCGGTGTAGACGGCATTCGATTTCGGGGCGGTGGCGAGATAGACGCAGGCCTGGGCCAGCGCCAGTTCGCCTTCCGGCGAGCCGAGATACTCATAGGCATCCTTGGCGGCATTGCAGATCACCAGCGCCTGCGGATCGGCAAGACCGATATCCTCCACCGCCATGCGCACCAGCCGCCGGCCGAGATAGAGCGGGTCCTCGCCGGCATCGAACATGCGGGCGAGATAATAGAGCGCGGCATCGGGATCCGAGCCGCGCACGGATTTATGCAGCGCCGAGATCAGATTGTAGTGGCCATCCTGTGCCTTGTCGTAGACCGGGGCACGGCGCTGAACGATGCGCGTCAGGCCTTCGGTATCGAAGCTTTCGCCTTCGCGCGCCGCGCGCCAGACTTCTTCGGCGAGCGTCAGCACCGCGCGGCCATCGCCGTCGGCCATGCGGATCAGGCTGGCGCGGGCATCCTCCGTCAGCGGCAGCGGCTTCTGCTCGATCGCCTCGGCACGCTTCAGCAGTTCTTCGAGGCTCTCCTCGTCATGCGACTTGAAGGTGAGCACACGGGCACGCGAGAGCAGAGCGGCGTTGAGTTCGAAGGATGGGTTCTCAGTGGTGGCGCCGACGAGGATGACGGTGCCATCCTCCATGACGGGCAGGAAACTGTCCTGCTGGGCGCGGTTGAAACGATGGATCTCATCGACGAAGAGCAGCGTCTGACGGCCGTCCATACGCCGCAAACGGGCTGTCTCGAACACCTTCTTCAGATCGGCGACGCCGGAGAAGATCGCCGATATCTGCTCGAAGGCCAGTCCCGCCTCGCCCGAGAGCAGCCGTGCCACCGTCGTCTTGCCGGTGCCGGGCGGACCCCAGAAGATCATCGAGCCAAGCGAGCCGCTTTCGATCATCCTTTTCAGCACGCCATCCTCACCGGTCAGGTGTTCCTGACCGGTGACATCGGCAAGCGTCTTCGGCCGCAGCCGGTCGGCAAGCGGCCGCCTGGCAGCGACCTCCTCCGGAACGCGCGGCGCGAAGAGATCGTTGCTCATCGGAAAAATTGCCGGATGCGCTGGCCGTCGCGCTCTATCTCGACCCGCCAGAAGCCGGGGTCGCTATCGGCGATCTCGGACAATTCGCTGGTCGACTTCACATCGGTGCCGTTGATCGAGACGATGATATCCTTCGGTTCGAAACCGAGACGGGCAGCAGGCGAATCCTCCTTCACCTCGGATACGACGACGCCCGACGATTCCGGCGGCATGCGCAGCTCGTCGGCGACACGCGGCGACAGGTTCTCGACGACGGCACCGGTAAACGGCGTGTGTCCGCCGATGGTGCGCTGGTCGCGCGGCGAGGTTTCCGGGGCACGGGCGAGCGTCAGCGGCAGTTGCTCCTCGCGGCCGTTCTCGATGACGGTGAGCTTGACTGAATTGCCGAGGCCGGCCGTCGTCAGCCGGTAGAGCAGCGCATCTGGATGCTCGACGGAAATGCCGTCGACGGCGGTGACGATCTCGCCGGCCTTCAGCCCGGCCTTAGCCGCCGGCCCGCCTTCCGAAACCTTGACGACGAGCGCGCCGCGGGCCTTGTTCAGCCCGAGCGCCTCCGCCACCTCCGAGGTCACCGCATCGAAGCTGGCGCCGACATAGGGCCGCTCGAAGGATTTGACGCCGGCATCGGCAGACGCGAGGAAGACCTTGACCAGATTGGCAGGGATGGCGAAACCGATGCCGTTCGAGCCGCCGCCGCGCGAAAAGATCGCCGTGTTGATGCCGATCAGTTCGCCCTTCATGTTCATCAGGGCGCCGCCGGAATTGCCCGGATTGATCGATGCATCGGTCTGGATGAAGAAGCCGAACTCGTTCCTGGTCACCTGGTTGCGGGCAAGTGCTGAGACGATGCCGCTCGTCACCGTCTGGCCGACACCGAAGGGATTACCGATCGCCAGCACGAGATCACCGACCTCGACCGTATCGGAATTGCCGATCGGCAATGTCGGAAAGCTTTCCTTGGTGTCGATCTTCAGCACGGCAAGATCGACACGGTCGTCGCGCAGCACCACCTTGCAGGGGAATTCGCGGCCGTCCGAGAGGGCCACCTTTATATCGTCGGCGCCCTCGATGACGTGATTGTTGGTGACGACAGTGCCGTTCGCCTCGACGATGACGCCTGAGCCGAGCGAAGACTGCTTCTCCGAACGGTTCGGCATCTGCTGGCCGAAAAATTGCTCGAAGAAAGGGTCGCCGGCAAAGGGCGACTGCCGCCGGATGGTCTTTTCCGCATAGACATTGACGACGGCGCCCGACGTCTGTTTGACGAGCGGCGCAAAGGAGAGCTGCATCTGCATCTGGCTCTCGGGTACGGTCTTTGCCGTCTGCGCATGGGCAGCAAGCGGCAGGACGAGCATGAGAGCGAATAGTGAGACGGAGGCGCGCTTGAACAGGCCTTGCATGGGTATCCCTTTTGAATCCTCTTGAGGAACGTTTTAGAGCATGATGCCGAAAAGTGTGAGCGGTTTTCGGACGACATCATCCTCTAACTATCTAATTGCGGACAGAATTCAGATTTTAGGCGGAACCGGCCTAAAATCCTGTTCTGCGGCCCGACGCTAGAAAGGAAAGAGGGCGGAAGCATGGAAGAACAAGGCAAGACGGCGTCTTGCAAACGGGTTGAAGTCAGTGTGAATTTGATTCAGGAAGATTGGCCATGCAACTGATATTAAAAGCCAAAAGCTGGGCGAAGTCACTGAAGCGTGACATCGTTGCCCTATGGCTTGCCGCCCGCGATCCCCGCGTGCCGTGGCATGCCAAAGCGGTGGCCGGCGCCGTTGCCGCCTACGCGCTGTCGCCCATCGATCTCATCCCCGATTTCATCCCCATCCTCGGCTATCTCGACGATCTTTTGATCGTGCCGCTCGGTATCATGCTGGCGATCCGGCTTGTGCCAGTAGAGGTGATCAACGAGCTTCGTACGGAGGCGACAAGGCGCACCGAGCGTCCCTCCAGCCGGGTCGGACTGATCTTCATCCTTGCCGTCTGGCTCATCTGCATCATCTTCCTGGCTCTGGCACTGCGGAAGCTAGCCTGAGCGGCAGCAATAGGAACATATGAATGATCACGACAAGAACGACGACAGCGGCCCTCGGCTTAGCGATCCTGCTGATCGCAGCGAACCTGGCACAGGCAGCAAGCTTCGATTGCGATGCGAAAGAATTGAAGCCGGATGAAAAAGCGATCTGCGACAACCGCGCACTCAACGACGCCGATGTGAAGATGGTGACGACTTTCGAGCTGCTCTCCGGCCTGCTGGCGATGGGTTCGCGCGGAACATTGCAGGACGAACAGACGGCCTGGCTGAAGAAACGGCAGGAATGCGGGGCAGATGCAACTTGCATCAAGGCTGCCTATGACGAGCGGCTGAAGCAGCTCGGCGAGTCTTATAAAAACATCAACCGGCCGCTCTAGAACAGTATGATTTTAGGCCGGGTCGGCCTAAAATCTGAATCCTGTTCTACAATATATAGCGAGAGCATGATGTTGTCCGAAAACCGCTCACACTTTTCGGCATCATGCTCTGAAGCGACCGGTTGGAAGAGCAGCTGACTCTTAATCAGCGGGTCGTAGGTGCGACGACCTACCGCGCGTTCAGATCCCGCACGGCGCCGCGATCGGCGCTCGTTGCGAAGGCGGCGTAGGCCTTCAGCGCGGTCGTGACGTTCCGCTTGCGCACTTCAGTGGGATACCAGCCCTTGGCGTCCTGCTCGGCGCGGCGGGCGGCGAGTTCGGTCTCGCTGACACGCAGGCTGATCGTGCGGTTGGGGATGTCGATATCGATCATATCACCTTCGCGCACCAGACCGATCGTGCCGCCATTTGCCGCTTCCGGCGAAGCGTGGCCGATCGAGAGGCCGGAGGTGCCGCCGGAGAAGCGGCCGTCGGTGATGAGCGCGCAGGCCTTGCCGAGGCCCTTCGACTTCAGATAGCTCGTCGGATAGAGCATTTCCTGCATGCCTGGTCCGCCCTTCGGGCCTTCGTAGCGGATGACAACGACGTCGCCGGCCTTCACCTCGTTGGCAAGGATCGCCTTGACCGACGAATCCTGGCTTTCGAAAACGCGGGCGGGGCCGGAGAACTTCAGGATCGATTCATCGACGCCGGCGGTCTTGACGATGCAGCCGTCGATCGCAAGGTTGCCCTTGAGCACGGCAAGGCCGCCATCCTTGGAGAAGGGATGCTCGACCGAGCGGATGACGCCGTTCTCGCGATCGGTGTCGAGATCGTCCCAACGGGCTTCCTGGCTGAAGGCGACCTGGGTCGGGATGCCGCCGGGTGCGGCACGATAGAAGTTGCGCACGGTTTCGCTGTTGGTGCGGGTGATATCCCAGCGATCGATCGCATCGCCCAGCGTCTCGGCATGGACCGTCGGGCAATCGCGGTTCAAGAGACCGCCCTTGTCGAGTTCGCCGAGGATCGACATGATGCCGCCGGCGCGATGGACGTCTTCCATATGAACATCGCTCTTGGCGGGTGCGACCTTCGACAGGCACGGCACGCGGCGCGACAGCGCGTCGATATCGGCCATAGTGAAATCGATCTCGCCTTCATGGGCGGCGGCAAGAATGTGCAGGACCGTATTGGTGGAACCGCCCATGGCGATGTCGAGCGTCATGGCGTTCTCGAAGGCTTGCTTGGAGGCAATGGTGCGCGGCAGTGCCTTGACGTCATCCTGCTCGTAATAACGGCGGGCGAGATCGACAATCAGATGACCGGCCTCGACGAAGAGGCGCTTTCGGTCGAGATGGGTGGCAAGCGTCGAGCCGTTGCCGGGCAGTGACAGGCCGAGGGCTTCCGTCAGGCAGTTCATCGAATTGGCAGTGAACATGCCGGAGCAGGAACCACAGGTCGGACAGGCCGAGCGTTCGATGGTCTGGACGTCCTCGTCGCTGATCTTGTCATCGGCTGCGGCAACCATGGCGTCGACGAGGTCGAGTGCATGGGTCTTGCCGTGCATCACGACCTTGCCGGCTTCCATCGGACCGCCCGAGACGAAGACCGTCGGGATATTGAGGCGCAGCGAAGCCATCAGCATGCCGGGGGTGATCTTGTCGCAGTTGGAGATGCAGACCATGGCGTCGGCGCAATGGGCATTGACCATGTATTCGACGCTGTCGGCGATGAGCTCACGCGAGGGCAGCGAATAAAGCATGCCGTCATGGCCCATGGCGATACCGTCATCGACGGCGATCGTGTTGAACTCCTTGGCAACACCGCCGGCCGCCTCGATCTCGCGGGCAACGAGCTGGCCAAGGTCCTTCAGGTGCACATGGCCGGGCACGAACTGAGTGAAGGAATTCACCACAGCGATGATCGGCTTGCCGAAATCCGAATCCTTCATGCCCGTCGCACGCCAAAGGCCGCGGGCGCCCGCCATGTTGCGGCCATGGGTCGTGGTTCTGGAACGGTAAACTGGCATCGGTGTCTTCCTCAACGTGTCGGAATTATCAGGCGAAGCCGGGCGGCATGGAGCCTGCGGGCCGGGCAAACGCTGCTTTTTGGAATTGTCCTAATCCAATCGACGGGGGCTGTCACTACCGGGAAGCCCAAATCCGGTACGCCGGGGAGAAGCGCCATGAGGCCCATCGATCATATACGGTTCGACGCGACGTTTTGTTACAGTCTATTCCATCACGACCGAACACAAAAAATTGGCTTCCCGTCAGCAATATTCAAGGCTTAGACACTAATCTAGTGCCCGTCCACAAACGGTAAACCACTGAAATTATTGGAGGAATAGCGATATTGCGACGGGCAAAGCCCGGCGGTTTCAGGTATACTTTAGATCAAGCCATTGATTCTAAAGACAAACCCGCAACCGCCGGAGCCGACAATGCGCCAAGAACGCACCGTCCAAGCCAATATATTCGATCTTTTCGCCGAACACGAGATCGGCCGCGAGCTGAAAGCCATGTCGCAATGGCTGGATGAGCATCGTGATCTGCTCGGGCTGGTAGCGCAGGACCTGCGCCGCCACGGCGTCAAGGAGACCGGCCGCGAGGGCCTGCCGGCGGAGGCCGTGCTGCGTTGCGCCCTGCTCAAACAACACCGTCAGTTGAGTTATGAGGAGTTGGCCTTTCATCTGGAAGATTCCGCCTCGTTCCGGGCCTTTGCCCGGCTGCCGTGGGGGTGGAACCCGAAGAAGTCGGTCTTGCACAAGACGATCAGCGCGATCCGGGCCGGGACCTTTGAAGCGATCAATCGCGTGCTGTTGACGAGCGCCCGGCAGGACAAGGTGGAACGCGGCAAGGTCGTGCGCATCGACAGCACCGTCACTTCGGCGCTGATGCACGAACCGAGCGACAGTAGTCTTTTGTGGGACTGCGTGCGGGTGATGGTGCGGCTGTTGCAGCAGGCGGCTTCCTTGGGCAGCGCCATCTCATGGCACGATCACTGCCGCGCGGCGAAGAAGCGATCCCGGGCGATCCAATTTACCCGCGGTCGTCCGAAACGAGTTCAGCACTATCGCGCGCTGCTCAGGATCACGCGCACCACCTTGAGCTATCTCGAACAGGCGGCGGCGCAACTGCCCTTGGCGGCGGGCCCGGCGGTCGAACTCTGGCAGGCCCAACTCCGCCACTATAAGCCGCTGATCGAACGGATCATCGCCCAGACCGAGCGGCGGGTCCTGGCCGGCGAGGCGGTGCCGGCTGGCGACAAGCTGGTCAGTTTGTTCGAGCCGCATGCCGACATCATCGTCAAAGGCAGCCGCGACGTCGAGTATGGCCATAAGATCAATTTGACCACCGGCACAAGCGGGCTGATCCTCGACCTCGTCGTCGAAACCGGCAACCCGGCCGACAGCGAGCGCTTGCTGCCGATGCTGGAACGCCACATCGGCATCTGGGGCGAGGCGCCGCGTCAGGCGGCGGCCGACGGCGGCTATGCCAGCCGCGATAATTTGAGCCGAGCCAAAGCCTGGGGCATCTGCGACATGGCCTTCCACAAGAAGTGCGGCCTCAGGATCGAAGACATGGTCAAGAGCCGCTGGGTCTATCGCAAGCTGCGCAACTTCCGCGCCGGCATCGAGGCCGGCATCTCCTGCCTCAAACGCGCCTACGGCTTGGGGCGCTGCACCTGGCGTGGGCTCGACCACTTCAAGGCTTATGTCTGGTCCTCGGTGGTCGCATACAATCTCGCCCTCTTCGCCCGCCTCAGGCCGACCTGACATCCCATGTCGCCAGCCAAAACCGGACCGGCGTGACGCCGGCAGTTGCCAATGCGCGCATGTCCACCAGAAATCCTGGCCGCCGCAATTAGCACCCATGAGCCACACCGCATGGCTTCAAAGCGGCCACCAAGCGGAACCCAAGTGCGCTGCAAGCTCAAGAAAACCAGCGTTTATGGACGGAAACTAATCTAGACATGCCGGCGGTTCGTTTAAGGGCTATATTTCAGGATATCCGCCGAGGAGGTTTCAACATGCCAACCTATCGCCCACCGAAGATCGCGTCATCGGAGATCACGCCGCGCCAGATCTATGTGCGCCGCCGTGAATTCCTCGGCGCGGCAGCGCTTGGCGCTATGGGGCTCTATAGCGCCGGCAAGGCGAGCGCTGCGGCCCTCTCCGCCGTTGAGAGCAAGTACAAGGTCGACGAGAAACCGACCCCGATCAAGGACGTCACGACCTACAATAATTTCTATGAGTTCGGCCTCGACAAGGGCGATCCCGCAGCTCTTTCCGGCGATTTCAAGCCGCTGCCCTGGACGATCAAGGTCGACGGCATGGTCAACAAGCCAGGCACCTTCGACCTCGAGGCGCTGATCAAGGAATTCCCGATCGAGGAGCGCACCTACCGGATGCGCTGCGTCGAGGCTTGGTCGATGGTCATCCCCTGGGACGGCTTTCCGCTGGCGTCGCTGCTCGACAAGGTGGAGCCGCTCGGTAGCGCCAAATACGTCGCCTTCGAAACCGTGGTGCGACCAGACGAGATGCCTGGGCAGAAGGGTTTCTTCCAGTCGCTCGACTGGCCCTATGTCGAGGGTCTGCGCCTGGATGAGGCACGCCATCCGCTGACGCTACTGGCCGTCGGGCTCTATGGCGAAACCCTGCCGAACCAGAACGGCGCGCCGATCCGCCTGGTCGTGCCGTGGAAATATGGCTTCAAGGGCATCAAATCGATCGTCAGGATCACGCTCACCGACCAGCAGCCGAAGAATACATGGCAGGTCACCAATCCGCAGGAGTATGGCTTCTACGCCAACGTCAACCCTGAGGTCGACCATCCGCGCTGGAGCCAGGCCAGCGAACGGCGCATCGGCGAGAGCGGCTTCTTCGGCGCGAGCCGCCATCCCACCCTGCCGTTCAACGGCTATGCCGACGAAGTCGCAAGCCTTTATGCCGGCATGGACCTGAAGGCGAATTTCTGATGGCGGAACTGTCGCTCGCCCTCCCGAAGCGCTGGCAGCCTGCCTCCGTCTGGCTGCTTTATGTCGTCGGGCTCGTGCCTGCGGCCTGGACTTTCTATCTCGGCGCGACCGACCAACTCGGCGCCGACCCTGTCAAGACTTTCGAGCTCTTCCTCGGCATCTGGACGATCCGTTTCCTGATCGCAACGCTTGCCGTCTCCCCGGCCCGCGAGCTCTTCGGCTGGAACTATCTGCGCTATCGCCGTGCGCTCGGCCTGCTGACCTTCTACTACGCGCTGATGCATTTCACAGTCTACATGGTGCTCGACCAGGCGATGGATATTCACGCCGTCATCAACGACGTGCTGAAGCGCCCCTTCATCATGTTCGGCATGGCAGGCCTTGCGATGCTCATTCCGCTGGCGCTGACATCCAACAATTTCTCGATCCGCCGGCTCGGCAAGAACTGGATCTGGCTGCATCGCCTCGTCTACATCATCGCCGCCTGCGGGGCGCTGCACTTCGCACTCTCGACCAAGATCCTCGACCTGGAGCAATATATCTATGTCGGGCTGATCATTGCGCTGATCCTCTACCGCTCCTATCGGCCGATTGCACGCAGCAGGCAGAAGGGCAAAGGGCGGACGCACAATCGCGCAGTGGCGTCGGCCTCGTGAGACGGCAGGTTTAGCCGCGAGGACGCAACGCAGTCCGGCGTGCCGGATCGAAGGCGCAGGCCGCAGCAACGCCGATTGCATAAGCCAGCATGTTCCAAAGCGAAAAGACTCGGCCAAGCAGCAGGGCGCCTGCCGTGGTCAGCCGAAACGTGTCGAGCCAGGGCGTGTGATAGAGCCGGAACAATTCCACCGAGATCGCTATGAACAGCGCCGTGACAGCAATTGCCGCCGGCCGTGACCTTGCGACAAAGAGCGCCACGAGCAGATAGACCATCGCTCCCCAGAGTGCCGATCCACCATATTTGACGACAATGAAGGGCAGATCGGCCGCATAGCCAAACCGTCTGAGCGCCAGCCCGAGCGCAATAACCGCAAGCAGGGCTATGAGACGGAGGAACTGCACTCGACGACGATTTTCAAAGACTTCGCGCAAATGAACCTGTCCTATCTGCACCTCAGCCGGTTTAACGGCTGATCTGAAAAGAAGCGCGGCGCTGTCGTGCAGAAACAAAAACAGCCGGGCTTTGCAGCCCGGCTGTTCTGTTTCCGCCGGAGCGGAGGATTTAAGCGGCGACAGCCTGCTCTTCGGCAGCGACGCGGGCCTTGTCGGCTGCGCCCTTGGCATAGGCATCGCGATCAACGAATTCGATCACGGCCATGGCGGCATTGTCGCCCTGACGGAAGCCGGCCTTCATGATGCGCAGGTAGCCGCCGTTGCGGGTGGCGTAGCGCGTTGCGATCGTGTCGAACAGCTTCGAGACGACAGCGGCATCGCGGATCTGCGAGATCGCCTGACGGCGAGCATGCAGGTCGCCGCGCTTGCCGAGCGTGACGAGCTTCTCGACGATCGGACGGATTTCCTTGGCCTTCGGCAGGGTCGTGACGATCTGCTCGTGGGTAATCAGCGAAGCCGCCATGTTGGCGAACATCGCCTTGCGGTGGCTTGCAGTTCTATTCAGCTTGCGGCCGGCTTTACCATGGCGCATTGCTATTCTCCTTTAATGCAGGTGCCCTTACGCTAAGTGGGCCTGCCGTTTCCTGGCACATGCAGGCGATCGGCCTGCTGTTTGACGGGGAAAGGCAGCCGAAAGAGCCTGCCTTTTGTTATGTTCTTGCGATCGGCGTGCGAGCGGAAAACCGCTTTACACTTTTCCTCACGCCGCTCAGTACTGGTCTTCGTAACGCTTGGCGAGATCTTCGATGTTCTCGGGCGGCCATGCCGGCACTTCCATGCCGAGGTGCAGGCCCATGGAAGCGAGAACTTCCTTGATTTCGTTCAGCGACTTGCGACCAAAATTCGGTGTGCGGAGCATTTCTGCTTCGGTCTTCTGAATGAGGTCGCCGATGTAGACGATGTTGTCGTTCTTCAGGCAGTTTGCCGAACGGACCGACAGTTCGAGTTCGTCCACCTTCTTCAGGAGAGCCGGATTGAAAGCGAGTTCGGTGACTGCTTCCTCTTCGGTTTCCTTCTGCGGCTCGTCGAAGTTGACGAAGACGCCAAGCTGATCCTGGAGGATGCGCGCCGCAAAAGCGACGGCGTCTTCGCCAGTGATCGAGCCATCGGTTTCGATGGTCATGTTCAGCTTGTCGTAGTCGAGAACCTGTCCTTCGCGGGTATTTTCAACCTTGTAGGACACCTTCTTGACCGGCGAATAGAGGCTGTCGACCGGGATGAGACCGATCGGAGCGTCTTCCGCACGATTGCGTTCGGCCGGAACGTAGCCCTTGCCGTTGTTGACGGTGAATTCCATGCGGATCTCGGCGCCCTCGTCGAGCGTGCAGATGACATGCTCGGGGTTGAGGATTTCGATATCGCCGACCGTCTGAATGTCGCCAGCCGTGACAACACCCGGGCCCTGCTTACGCACGACCATGCGTTTTGCATCATCGCCATCCATCTTGATGGCGATTTCCTTGATGTTGAGCACGATGTCCGTGACGTCTTCGCGGACGCCCGGAATCGAGGAGAATTCATGCAGCACGCCATCGATCTGCACCGCCGTGACGGCAGCACCGCGCAGCGAGGAGAGCAGAACGCGGCGAAGCGCGTTGCCGAGGGTGAGGCCGAAGCCGCGCTCCAGCGGTTCGGCAACAAGCGTCGCCCTGGTGCGCGAGCTCGAAGAGAACTCCACCTTGTTCGGCTTGATCAGTTCCTGCCAGTTCTTCTGAATCATGAGTTTGCCTTCCGTTCGTTGCCACCATCCAATCGTGGCAACCGAGCTTGAAAACCACCGGGAGCGCGCAGGCGCTCACCGGTGACGAGAGCGATGATCAGACGCGGCGCTTCTTGCGCGGACGGCAGCCATTGTGCGGGATCGGGGTCACGTCGCGGATGGACGTGATCATGAAACCCGCAGCCTGGAGCGCGCGCAGAGCCGATTCACGACCCGAACCCGGACCGCAGACTTCGACTTCCAGCGACTTCATGCCGTGCTCCTGGGCCTTCTTGGCGCAGTCTTCGGCAGCGATCTGGGCAGCGAACGGGGTCGACTTGCGCGAGCCCTTGAAGCCCTTGGCGCCAGCCGACGACCAAGCGATCGCATTGCCCTGCGCATCGGTGATGGTGATCATCGTGTTGTTGAAGGTCGAGTTGACGTGAGCGACACCCGACGAGATGTTCTTGCGCTCGCGACGGCGAACGCGGACGGCTTCCTTAGCCATGGTATTCCTTTCGTTGATCTCTTCACCGCCGTAATGCCAGCGGCTACACCGGAACGGCGCCTATATGGTCCCGCTCCAAACTCAAAAGAGGCCGGCGCAGACCGCCAGCCTCCCCACCCCGGTTTCCCGGAAATTACTTCTTCTTGCCAGCGATTGCCTTTGCCGGGCCCTTGCGGGTGCGGGCATTGGTATGCGTGCGCTGACCGCGGACCGGAAGGCCGCGGCGATGACGCAGGCCGCGGTAGCAGCCGAGGTCCATCAGGCGCTTGATGTTCATCGCGGTATCGCGACGAAGATCGCCTTCGACCTGATAGTCACGGTCGATGGCTTCGCGGATCTGAAGGACTTCTGCGTCCGTCAGCTGATGCACACGACGTTCGGCCGGGATACCGACCTTTGCGACGATTTCCTGTGCGAATTTCGGACCGATCCCGTGAATGTAGGTCAGCGCGATAACAACGCGCTTCGCAGTCGGGATGTTGACGCCAGCGATACGTGCCACGCCTGTTCTCCTTGCATTCCAGTTGCCATCCGGCAAGTGGGCTTCGTTATGCGGCTCTAAGAACCGCCCGTTCAGATTTACGTCCGCAACATGTCAAAACGACCGCACCCGGACTTCCCTGGGAAATCCGCGCCGATCGCATGGAATGTCGCGAGTTGGCGCGGTGTTTAGCGGAATCACTGCTGAAAAGCAACCGTTCCGCCAAGTTTATTTTCAAAGCCTTAAAGCTTGGAAAGAATGCTTTCGACCTCAGCGGTCACCTGATCGATCTCTGCCATGCCGTCCACGGACTTGAGCTTGCCCTTGGCATGGTAATAGCCGATCAGCGGTGAGGTCTCCTTGTAGTAGACCTGCAGACGAGCCGTCATGGTCTCCGGAGTGTCATCAGGACGGCGCTTGAAGTGCGTGGAACCGCACTTGTCGCAGACGCCTTCGGCAGCCGGAACCTTATCGGTATCGTGATAGACGCTGCCACACTGTGCACAGGAATAGCGACCGGCAACGCGACGAACCAACTCGTCGTCATTGACACGGAATTCGATGACAACGGAGAGGCCGAGACCTTTTGCCTTCAGCATCGCCTCGGTGGCGTCCGCCTGGACGAGCGTCCTGGGGAAGCCGTCGAGGATGAAGCCGTTGGCACAATCGGGTTGATCGATACGCTCGGAAACGATGGCAATGACGATCTCATCCGAGACGAGCTTGCCGGCGTCCATGACCGCCTTCGCACGCTTGCCGACATCGGTGCCGGCGTTAACCGCTGCACGCAGCATGTCCCCCGTGGAAAGCTGTGGAATGCCGTGCTTTTCCACGATCCGCTGGGCCTGGGTTCCCTTACCCGCGCCCGGCGGCCCCAAAAGGATAAGTCTCATCGCCCCCTCTTTCCTCCACGCAACTTCGATTTCTTGATCAGGCCTTCGTATTGCTGCGCGATCAAGTGACCCTGGATCTGTGCAACCGTATCAAGAGTTACGCTAACCACGATCAAAAGCGAAGTCCCACCAAGGGCTAATGGGATGCCGGTTTGCGACACCAATATCTCCGGAAGGATGCAGACGAAGACCAGATAGAGCGCGCCGATCACCGTGATTCGGGTCAGCACGTAGTCGATATATTCGGCGGTGCGGTCGCCCGGACGGATGCCGGGAATGAAGCCGCCATGCTTCTTCAGATTATCAGCCGTATCCTTCGGATTGAAAACGATGGCCGTGTAGAAGAAGGCGAAGAAGGCGATCAGCGCCGCATAGAGCACCATATAGAGTGGCTGGCCATGACCGAGGGCCGCGACGATCGATGTCGCCCAGGAGGGCATTGCCGTGGTGCTGGCAAAGCCCGCAATCGTTGCCGGCAGAAGCAGCAGCGACGATGCGAAGATTGCCGGAATGACACCTGATGTGTTGAGTTTCAACGGCAGGTGGGACGTATCGCCCTGGAACATCCGGTTGCCGACCTGGCGCTTCGGATACTGGATCAGCAGTCGGCGCTGGGCGCGCTCGACGAAGACGATGATGGCAATGACGGCGATCGCGACGATGATCACGAGCAGGATCAGCGGGGTCGATAGCGCGCCGGTGCGGCCGAGTTCGAGCGTGCCGGCAAGAGCTGTGGGAAGGCCGGCAGCGATGCCGGCGAAGATGATCAGCGAGATGCCGTTGCCGATGCCGCGCGACGTGATCTGCTCGCCGAGCCACATCAGGAACATCGTGCCGCCGAGCAGCGTCAGAACGGTGGAGACGCGGAAGAACCAGCCCGGATCGACGACCAAGCCTTGGCCGCTTTCAAGGCCGGCGGCAATGCCATAGGCCTGCAGCGCACCGAGGATAACGGTACCGTAGCGGGTATACTGGTTGATGATCTTACGGCCCTGCTCGCCTTCCTTCTTGAGGTTTTCGAGCGCCGGCACGACCGAAGTCATCAGCTGCACGATGATCGAGGCAGAGATATAGGGCATGATGCCGAGCGCGAAGATCGCCATGCGCTCAACGGCGCCGCCCGAAAACATGTTGAAAAGGCCGAGAATGCCGCCTGCCTGGCCGCGGAAAGCCTGGGCATAGGCTTCAGGATTGAGGCCTGGAAGCGGAATATGCGTGCCAAGTCGGTAGACGAGGAGAGCTGCCAGTGTGAACCACAAGCGCTTCTTCAAATCCTCGGCTTTGGCGAAGGTCGAAAAATTGAGGTTGGATGCCAATTGTTCCGCTGCAGAAGCCATGCGTTTCTCCGCGCTACCAATTCCGGCGTCTCTGGGGGACAGACCGGACCCGGAATCAGTATGAAATTATTCAAAACCGGGCTTAGGACGGATTGCAACGCAACCCCATGCCTCACCCTTGTTTTCGAGTCTTACCGGCATGACGCGGGCGCGCCAGCCAAGTTTTTGTGAGGCCCACATATGGGAGCAAAATCGCCCGGTGTGAAGCACCCCGGGCGATATATCATCAGATTATTATTCGGCTGCAGCCGGAGCCGAAAGCAGCGTCACGGTGCCGCCGGCCTTTTCGATCTTCTCGACGGCAGGCTTTGAGGCGCCTGCAACGACGATGGTGATCTTGGCCTTGATCTCGCCGTCGGCGAGAATGCGAACGCCGTCCTTGACGCGGCGGATGACACCAGCAGCCTTGAGGGCAGCTGCGTCAACGGTCGTCTTGGCATCGAGCTTGCCGGCGTCAATCGCCGTCTGGATGCGGGCCAGCGACACGACAACAAAATCGGAAGCGAAAATGTTGTTGAAGCCGCGCTTCGGCAGGCGACGATAGATCGGCATCTGGCCGCCCTCGAAGCCATTGATGGCGACGCCCGAACGGGACTTCTGACCCTTCACGCCGCGGCCACCAGTCTTGCCGGAACCCGAGCCGATACCGCGGCCGAGGCGCTTGCGGCTGTGGGTCGAGCCTTCGTTGTCTTTAATTTCATTGAGTTTCATGAGCGTTTCCTCCGTCTCACTTCTCGTCGACGACGCGAACGAGATGCTGGACAGCACGGATCATGCCACGAACGGAAGGGGTATCCTCCAGCGTGCGGCGACGGTGCATCTTGTTCAATCCGAGACCGATCAGCGTGCGCTGCTGGACATCCGGACGGCGAATCGGGCTGCCGATCTGTTCGATCGTGACAGTCTTCGCTTCAGCCTTCTTGGTAGCCTTGGCCATCTGTCAAACTCCTCTTATTCTTCAGAGGCGTTGCCGGAGGCGCTACGACGAGCCTGCAGCGTTGCATACTTGATGCCGCGCTGAGCTGCGATGTCCTTCGGGTGAACCTGGTGCTTCAGAGCGTCGAAGGTGGCGCGAACCATGTTGTAGGGGTTCGACGAACCGGTCGACTTGGCGACGACGTCGTGCATGCCGAGCGTCTCGAATACGGCGCGCATCGGGCCGCCGGCGATGATGCCGGTACCGACCTTGGCCGAGCGCAGCAGAACCTTGCCGGCGCCGTGGCGGCCATGAACGTCGTGATGGAGCGTACGGCCGTCACGCAGCGGTACGAAGATCAGTTCGCGCTTGGCGGCTTCGGTTGCCTTGCGGATGGCTTCCGGCACTTCACGTGCCTTGCCATGGCCGAAGCCGACGCGGCCCTTCTGGTCGCCGACGACGACGAGGGCTGCGAAACCGAAACGACGGCCGCCCTTGACGACCTTGGCGACGCGGTTGATCGCGACAAGCTTGTCGACGAATTCGCTATCGCGCTCTTCACGGCTCTGGCGGTCGTCCCGCTGCGGCCTTCTTTCCTGTGCCATTGTCCTCTTCCTTTTTCTTTTCCGGGTGCAATCGGCAAACAAATGTGGACCGCATCAGCCTCCCCTTTCGGAGAGTGCCTGCGGTCCGGCGAAAATCCGGCCGGCGCTTGAGGCGTCCGGCCGGAAACTGATCAGAAGGTGAGACCGCCTTCGCGGGCCGCTTCGGCGAGAGCCTTGATGCGGCCGTGATAGATGAAGGCGCCACGGTCGAACACGACTTCCGTAACACCGGCCTTGGAGGCGCGCTCTGCGAGGAGCTTGCCCACAACGGTAGCGGCGGCGGTATCGGCACCGGTCTTCAGAGAACCGCGCAGATCCTTCTCGAGGGTGGAGGCAGACGCAAGCGTCTTGCCGGCCACATCATCGATGACCTGGGCGTAGATGTTCTTCGAGGAGCGATGAACCGACAGGCGCGGACGGCCATTGGCCACCGACTTGAGATGACGGCGCACGCGGTTGGCACGACGTGCAAGTGCTTCTTTCCTGCTAGCCATTTCGCGTGATCCTTACTTCTTCTTGCCTTCTTTGCGGACGATCCGCTCGTCAGCGTACTTGACGCCCTTGCCCTTGTAGGGCTCGGGACCGCGATATTCGCGGATTTCGGCGGCAACCTGACCGACCTGCTGCTTGTTGATGCCGCTGACGACGATTTCCGTCGGCTTCGGAACAACGATCGAGATACCGACCGGCGGCTCGTAGATCACGTCGTGGCTGAAACCGAGGGCCAACTGCAGGTTCTTGCCCTGCATGGCGGCGCGGTAACCGACGCCGTTGATTTCAAGCTTGCGCTCGAAACCGTCCTTGACGCCCTTGAAGATGCCTTCGATCATCGTGCGGGACATGCCCCACTTTGCGCGCGCATCCTTGGTCTGGTTCACCGGCGTCACGACGACGGCGTTATTTTCAAGCTTGAGGCTGATTTCGTCGTTAGCAACGAAAAACAGCTCGCCCTTCGGGCCCTTTGCAGTCACCTTCTGGCCATCGACCGTAGCCGTGATCCCAGCAGGTACCTGAACGGGCTTCTTACCGATACGAGACATGTTTCAATCCTGTCTGTTCGCTATGGAGATCCCTGCCCGATCTTAGAAGACCGAGCAAAGAACCTCGCCACCAACGTTCTCTTCGCGAGCCTGGTGATCGGCCATCACACCCTTCGGGGTCGAAAGGATGGTGATGCCGAGACCGTTCGCGACCTGCGGAATGGACTTGACCGAGACATAAACCCGGCGGCCCGGCTTGGACACACGGCCGATCTCACGGATCACCGATGCGCCTTCATAATATTTCAGCTCGATGCTGAGTTCCGACTTGCCATTGCCGAAATCGACAACGGAATAGCCACGGATGTAGCCTTCGGACTGCAGAACATCGAGAACACGTGCACGGAGCTTCGAAGCAGGCGTCGAGACCGACGACTTGCGGCGGGAAGCGCCGTTACGGATGCGAGTGAGCATGTCGCCCAACGGATCAGTCATTGTCATGTAACCTGCTCCTTACCAGCTCGACTTGACGATACCCGGCACCTTGCCGAGATTGCCGAGTTCACGCAGCGCAATACGCGACATGCGCAGTTTGCGGTAATATGCGCGCGGACGCCCCGAAACTTCGCAACGGTTGCGAATACGGGTCTTCGATCCATCACGCGGCAGGGATGCCAGCTTGATCGAGGCCTTGAACCGCTCTTCGATCGGAAGAGCCTGGTTCATGATGATCGCCTTCAACCCAGCCCGCTTAGCGGCCTGGTTAGCGACCGTAGTACGGCGGCGCTTGTTCTTTTCAACTGCGCTTGTCTTCGCCATGTCAGGTTCCTTTTCTACGCTCGTCGTTACGGTTATTGACGGAACGGGAAGCTGAACTCTTTCAGAAGAGCCCGTGCTTCGTCGTCGGTCGTCGCCGTCGTGCAAACGATGATGTCCATGCCCCACATCTGATCAACCTTGTCGTAGTTGATCTCAGGGAACACAATGTGCTCCTTGATGCCCATGGCGAAGTTGCCACGGCCGTCAAAGCTTTTCGGGTTCAGGCCGCGGAAGTCGCGAACGCGCGGGAGCGCGATGTTCACGAGACGGTCCAAGAACTCGTACATGCGGGCGCCGCGCAGGGTGACCTTCGCGCCGATCGGCATCTGTTCGCGGACCTTGAAGCCCGCGATAGAGTTACGTGCGCGGGTGATGACCGGCTTCTGGCCGGCAATCGCTGCGAGGTCGGCGGCAGCTACCGTCGGCTTCTTCGAGTCAGCGGTCGCTTCGCCGACACCCATGTTGATCACGATCTTGTCGAGCTTCGGAATCATCATCTCGTTGGCGTAGGAGAACTGCTCCTGCAACGCCTTGCGGATGCGCTCGACATATTCCTTCTTGAGCCGCGGCTCATATTTTGCCTCAGCCATCGATCACTTCTCCAGAACGCTTGGCCACACGGACCTTCTTGCCGTCAACAACCTTGAAACCGACGCGGGTCGGCTTGCCGTCCTTGTCGATGATTGCAACGTTGGACAGGTGAACCGGGGCTTCCTTGTTGATGATGCCGGCTTCCTGGGTCTGCGTCTGGCGCTGGTGGCGCTTGACGACGTTGACGCCACGAACAACGGCACGATCTTCCTTCGGCATGACCTGGACAACTTCGCCGGTACGGCCCTTGTCCTTGCCAGCGAGCATGACGACCTTGTCGCCCTTACGAATCTTCTGCATCGCTTCGCTCCTTACAGTACTTCGGGAGCCAGCGAGATGATCTTCATGTGGTTCTTGGCGCGAAGTTCGCGCGGAACCGGTCCGAAGATACGGGTGCCGATCGGCTCTTTCTTGTTGTCGATGAGGACTGCTGCGTTGGTGTCGAAGCGGATGACGGAGCCATCTGCACGACGGATGTCCTTGGCGGTGCGAACGACAACCGCCTTCATCACGTCACCCTTCTTCACGCGGCCGCGCGGGATCGCTTCCTTGATCGAAACGACGATGACGTCGCCGATCGAGGCATACTTGCGCTTCGAGCCGCCCAGCACCTTGATGCACATGACACGACGTGCGCCGGAATTATCCGCGACGTCGAGGTTTGTTTGCATCTGAATCATATCAGGTCGCCTTCTTGGTTTACCGGAATGGTTGGGCTAGCCCCCTACTCCGGCTTATGAAAATTTTCGCCGGCCGAGTTGCCATGACGGCAGCACAGACGCGGCAATAGCTGAATAGCGCGGGATCGATCGTGCCAGGGTGGTTTCCCGAACGGGACCTTCCGTGCGCTCAAAGCAAAAGAACGCCCGGCATTCGAGCGTTCTGACGCTGCTTCATACAGATATTTCGGCGAGACGCAAGGCCTCGCGCAAAATTCTGTTACTTGCCCTGGGCGGAAATCACCGTCCAGCGCTTGTCCTTGGAGATCGGCGCGCATTCCTCGATGGATACGGTATCGCCAATCTTGTACTGATTGTTCTCGTCGTGGGCCTTGTACTTCTTGGAACGACGAACGGTCTTCTGGAGCAGCGGGTGAGCGAAACGACGCTCGACACGAACCACTACCGTCTTCTCGTTCTTGTCGCCAACGACGACGCCCTGCAGGATGCGCTTCGGCATATTTTTCTTCCTTTAGGCCTTAACTTCTGCCGCCTTCTGGCGGGCAATGGTTTTCACGCGGGCGATGTCCTTGCGGACTTCGTTGATGCGCGAGGACTTTTCGAGCTGGCCGGTCGCCTTCTGGAAGCGCAGGTTGAACTGCTCCTTCTTCAGCTTGGCAAGCTCGTCCTTGAGTTGGTCGGCGGTGAACGCGCGAACGTCTGAGGCTTTCATGAGCTCAATCCCTTACTCTGCAATGCGCTGAACGAAGCGCGTCTTGACCGAGAGCTTGGCAGAGCCGAGGCGAAGCGCCTCACGGGCGATTTCTTCGCTGACACCGTCGATCTCGAACATCATACGGCCAGGCTTGACCTTGCATGCCCAATATTCAACGGAGCCCTTACCCTTACCCATACGGACTTCGGTCGGCTTTTTGGTTACCGGAACGTCCGGGAACACGCGGATCCATACACGGCCGGCGCGCTTCATATAACGCGTGATCGCGCGGCGGGCCGCTTCGATCTCGCGCGCATTGACGCGGTTGGGTTCCTGTGCCTTCAGGCCGAATTCGCCGAATGCCAGGTCAGAACCGCCCTTGGCGACGCCCTTGATGCGGCCCTTGAACTGCTTGCGGTACTTGGTACGCTTTGGCTGCAACATTTTCTTATTCTCCGAACTTCTCTGCCACGCGCGCTATCAAGCGTTGTCGCGGCGACGGTCTCTGTCGCGGTCACGATCACGGCTTGCCGGACCCTGGGCGTCACCTTCCATCGCGCGGCGCTCGGAAGCCATCGGATCATGCTCAAGGATTTCGCCCTTGAAGATCCAGACCTTGATGCCGCAGATGCCGAACGCGGTTTCTGCTTCAGCCGTGCCGTAGTCGATGTCGGCGCGCAGCGTGTGCAACGGCACACGACCTTCGCGGTACCATTCCGTACGGGCGATTTCAGCGCCGCCGAGACGGCCAGCGCAGGTGATCTTGATGCCTTCGGCGCCAAGACGCATCGCGGACTGAACGGCGCGCTTCATGGCGCGACGGAAAGCCACGCGACGCTCGAGCTGCTGGGCGATCGACTGAGCGACCAGCGTCGCATCGACTTCGGGCTTGCGCACTTCGACGATGTTGAGGTGCGTTTCCGAATTGGTCATCTCCGACAGCTTCTTGCGGAGCTTGTCGATGTCAGCGCCCTTGCGGCCGATGATCAGGCCCGGACGTGCCGAGTGGATCGTGACGCGGCACTTCTTGTGCGGACGCTCGATGACCACCTTGGAGATCCCGGCCTGCTTCAGTTCGCTCATGACGAACTTGCGCATCTTCAGGTCTTCGTGCAGCAGCTGACCGTACTCGGCATTATCCGCAAACCAGCGGCTATCCCAGGTACGGTTGATTCCGAGACGGAAACCGATTGGATTGATTTTCTGACCCATTATGCGGCCTCCTCTGCTGCCTGCACTTCACGAACGACGATCGTCAGGTGCGCGAAGGGCTTTTCGATGCGCGACGCGCGACCGCGGCCACGAGCGTGGAAACGCTTCATGACGATCGACTTGCCGACATAGGCCTCGGCGACAACCAGCGAGTCGACGTCGAGATCGTGGTTGTTCTCGGCGTTGGCGATCGCAGATTCGAGCGTCTTCTTGACGGCGCCTGCGATGCGCTTGCGGGAGAACTCCAGCTCAGCGAGTGCGCGCTCGACCTTCTTGCCACGAATAGCCGCAGCAACCAGGTTGAGCTTCTGGGGGCTGACGCGGAGCGTGCGGGCGACTGCTTGCGCCTCGTTGTCCTTCAGCCGGCGTTCGGCTTTTGCCTTGCCCATTGTTACTTCCTCTTCGCCTTCTTGTCCGCGCCGTGACCGTAGTAGGTGCGGGTCGGAGAGAATTCACCGAATTTGTGGCCGACCATGTCTTCATTGACGCTGACCGGGATATGCTTGCTGCCGTTGTAGACGCCGAAGGTGAGACCGACGAACTGCGGCAGGATCGTGGAGCGACGGCTCCAGATCTTGATCACTTCACTACGACCGCCTTCACGAACCTTCTCAGCCTTCTTGAGAAGATAGCCGTCAACGAACGGACCTTTCCATACTGAACGAGCCATTGGAGACTTCCTCTCTTACTTCTTACGCTGATGACGCGAGCGCATGATCATCTTGTCGGTCGACTTGTTCGACCGGGTGCGCTTGCCCTTGGTCGGCTTGCCCCACGGCGTCACCGGATGGCGACCACCGGAGGTGCGGCCTTCGCCACCGCCGTGCGGATGGTCGACCGGGTTCATGACGACACCGCGGTTATGCGGACGCTTGCCGCGCCAAACGGTACGACCGGCCTTGCCGTCGTTGATGTTGGCGTGATCAGGGTTGGAGACGGCGCCGATCGAAGCAAGGCAGGAGCCATGGACGAGACGCTGTTCACCGGAGTTCAGGCGAAGGATCGCCATGCCCTGGTCGCGGCCGACGAGCTGTGCGTAGCCACCGGCGGAGCGAGCGATCTGACCACCCTTGCCCGGCTTCATTTCCACGTTGTGGATGATGGAGCCGACCGGGATGAACTGCAGCGGCATGGTGTTGCCGGGCTTGACGTCGACAGCCTTCTCGGAAGCGATGACCTTGTCACCGGCAGCGAGGCGCTGAGGAGCGAGGATATAAGCCTTCTCGCCGTCAGCATAGTTGACCAGCGCGATGAAAGCCGTGCGGTTCGGATCGTATTCGATACGCTCGACCGTGCCTTCGACGTCGAACTTACGACGCTTGAAGTCGATCAGACGATAGGTGCGCTTGTGACCGCCGCCGATGAAGCGGGCGGTGATGCGGCCGAGGTTGTTACGACCGCCGCTCTTGGTCAGACCTTCCGTCAGCGCCTTGACCGGCTTGCCCTTGTAGAGGGCCGAGCGGTCGACGATGACCAGCTGGCGCTGGCTCGGGGTGATCGGATTGAAAGTTTTCAATGCCATTTTCTTATACCTCAGAGACCGGTGGAGACGTCGATCGTCTGGCCTTCAGCCAGCGTCACAACAGCCTTCTTCACGTCCTTCTGCTTGCCGACGAAACCGCGGAACCGCTTGGTCTTGCCCTTGC